>JBBRLF010000053.1:0-19789 GCA_038231515.1 candidate division WWE3 bacterium | reverse complement strand
GTTTGACTGGCTCAAGGATCCCAAAAACCGGCCCGAGCTGACGCCCGAGGAAAAAGCCGCCTTAAAAGAGCTCGACCTCGAAGAGCTCAAGCGACTCTATGAGCAAAGGCTGCGCGAGCAAACCGAACGCCACGACGGTGGTGGCCACTGGATTGGCACCGGCGGCCGCTCACCCTTCGGCACCAACGGCTATCATCCCAGTGGAATGAGCCTGCGCACGGGCCCCAAGCCCAATACAGGAGGCGGACGCAGCATCTTGCGTGCCGCCGATGCGCGGCGCTACCGCTCGTATCGCAACGATCTGGTGCTCGACGTCCGGCAGCTCGAGGTGGCGCTACGCAAGCTGCGCAGCTTTGAGCGCGACAGCGGCCTGCCCGAGCTGGATCTGGAAAGGACGATCGACGCCACTGCGCGTAATTTCGGCGATCTGGAGCTGGTCCTGCGCAAACCCCGGCGGCCCAACACGCGCGTGATTCTCATGATGGACGTCGGGGGCTCGATGGATCCGTTCATGACGCTCGTATCGCAGCTCTTCAGCGCCGCCAAACGCGCCACGCATTGGAAAGAGCTGCGCACCTATTACTTTCACAACTGCGTTTATGGCCGCCTATATCGCACCGATGGCCTGGCCGATCCCGTGCTGGTGCGCGACTTGCTGCGCGAATGCGATGGCCGCACCAAGCTGATCTTTGTCGGCGATGCCGCGATGGCGCCCTATGAGCTGCTGGGTGATGCCTGGGCTTCGACCGAAGAAGACCGCATCTCGGGGCTGCAATGGCTGGCCATCCTGCGTCGCCATTTCGCCAGCTCCATCTGGCTGAATCCCGACCAGACGCCTGTATGGGGCGGCTCAACCACCGAAACCATTGCGCAGATTTTTCCCATGTTTGGCCTGACCCTTGGTGGCCTCGAAGAGGGTCTTGCCTATCTCAAGGCACGACGTTAGGATTCACAGACACGGAGGCTGCGAATGTTTGAAAAGCGGAAAAAATTCAAGGAAGAAGTTAACCCGACCAATCGCCTGGCGGCGCGCTGGGAGCAGCAGGTGTTCTTTCTGCGCCGAAAGTTTCCCCAGGCCGAAGCGGGAATCTCGGCAATCATGAAGGCGCACACCCCGACGTCAGGAGTCGCTTTCTTACCCTCCGAGGTTGCCCTGGAAGAGCTGGAAAAGCTCTCGACCGAGCTGGCCACCCGAGCGCTGGAACGCCTTTAGAGCTTTTGGCGATGCATGATCAGGCCGTGGGATGCGTCATATGGACTCACGCCAACCGTAACCTGATCGCCGACGATGACGCGGATTTTGAACCGTTTCATCTTGCCGCAAAGCTTCGCGAGAATCACCACGCCATTATCCAGAAGCACTTTATAGTTTCCTCCGCCGGACGAATCAGAGACGCGGCCTTCGATGCGGATAAGATCATCTTTAGACATTGAACTCCTAAATGAAAAAAACGCGAGCACGGTTTTCCTTTCGGATTACCGCGCTCGCGCTTCAAATTTTAGTACTAAAATTTAGTAACGACCGCGACCGCCGCCGCCGCCGCCACCGAAACCACCACGACCGCCGCCGCCTTCACGGGGAGCCATTGGCTTAGCTTCGTTAACAGTCATTGGGCGACCTTCGTAGTCAGCGCCATTGAACTTTGCGATAGCGTCAGCAGCTTCAGCTTCGGTCGACATTTCGACGAATCCGAAACCCTTGCTACGGCCAGTGTCACGGTCCGTGATCACTTTGGCCGATTCAACTTTACCGGCTTGAGCGAAAATCTGCTCAAGCGACGATTCGGTTGCGGAGAACGGAAGATTACCAACGTATAGTTTTTTACCCATAAAACCTCCTTAAGGCTAGGTAGCCAACTCAAAGAGGACATGAGCACCATGCTCCGGAACTCTGAGGCAGCAGACAACTAAGAAGCCGAACGTAGCAGGTATGTTCGCGGATAGATATGCAATTTTCGTGGGATGCCTAGTAGCCGGCCATACCCTTCCAGGGGGTAATGCAAAAGCTTTACAATTTCGCTGAGATTAGAGATAATGTGAAAGTCAGCGTCCTCATCGATACCTAGACCTCTTTTTCTACGTCATCATTTTCTAAGACAAGTTGAAACGGCATCGGCTTCCGAAAGGAAATTTTTATGAAAGCCCAGATCGTCTCGTTCCACTGTGTCCTGAAAGACAAATTAGGCCAAGTCATCAGTTCCTCGTTTAACTCCGAGGTCATCAACCAGCTTGAAAAGGACGGCGACTTCCTGCGTGGTCTTGTCGCAGGGCTTCAAGACGTCAAAACCGGCGAAAGGCGAAAGATTCATGTTTCGGCCGATCAAGCTTATGGGCTTTATGATCCGGAACTTGTTGTCGAAGTCCCCCGTCGGGAGCTACAACAGGGCAGACAGCTTGGTATTGGCAATGAGATCGTGACACGCTCGACCGAAGACGGTCACACCAGAGTGTTTCGCGTCGTCAATACGGCCGTCGACTATGTCGTGTTGGACGGAAATCACCCCTTGGCGGGCCAGGATCTCATTTTTGAGATCGAAGTAACGGCGGCGCGCGAGGCTTCGGCAGAAGATCTGGTGAAAGATGAACTCACGAAAGAAGAAAAACAACTCAGCCCGGCGCCGCCCCAAAAGCGGCCAGCGGTACTCCGTAGGAATGTGCATTGAACAACAACACAGCAGCCGCAACAGAAACACCAACCGGAATCGCAACTGCGAACGAAACTGATACCGCCTCACTAGACCAGTACTGGGACCTCGAGCACCCTGACCGCGTCGAAGCGACGTTTCGCGACCTTGTTCGCGTGGCCAAGGAAAAGGGTGACTCGACCCCAGCCCAGCTCGTCGAGCTGCTGACCCAGCTGGCGCGTGCCCAAGGGCTGCAGGGCAAGCTTCCCACGGCTGAGACCACCTTGAACGAGGTGGAGTCGCTACTGACAGCCAATCCTGACGGCTGCGGCGTGGGTGCAAGAATCAGCTATCTGCTGGAAAAGGGCCGCATCTCGTATCTGGCCAAGACCCCCGCCCTGGCCCGCCCGATGTTTGTCGAAGCCTGGACTCTGGCCAGCGAAGCCAAGGAAGATTTTTACGCCATCGAGCTGGCTCAAATGTTCGCCAAGATTGAACCCCCGAAAGTGCAGACTGACTGGACGCTCAAGGCGCTCAGCCTGGCCGAGCATTCCTCTGATGCCCGCGTAAAGCAGAGCCTGTGCACCATCTACTCCACGCTGGGGTGGCATTTTTTCGAGCTCCGACAGTACGACAAGGCCCGGGAGCTCTTTCAGAAGGCCCTTGTACGCCTCGAAGGCGAGCTTCCGACGAGCTTACAGGCCGCGACCACGCTGCGTAAAATCATCGCTGCCAAATGCGCCATCGGCAAGATGCTGCGGCTGCAAAACCGGTTAGACGATGCGCTTAAGATCCAGCAGGAAATCCTCGCCGAGGTGGACCGTGCCGGCCGAAAAGACGGCAGCATCTACGAAGAGATGGCCGAGTGTCTTTCGGCGCTCAAACGTACCGCCGATGCCGAGGTGTATTTCAAACTCGCGCATGCCGAGCTGTCGCAAGACGAATGGTTCAAAGACAACAAGCCCGAGCGCATCAAGCGCCTTAAAGAGTACGGCAAGGCAAAGTAGCCGTCAGCGAAACTGCTCCCACTGAAAAAAGTCCAGCATCAGCCGTTGATTGCGACCGGTTTGGCGCCCCAGGATTACGTTGGCCTGATCAACTGCGCTGAAAAGCAGCGAAAGACGTTTCTTTTCGACTTCTTCGAGGCGCTTTTTGATTACGGCCACCTCTTCGGCGTCGTATTTGACGGCAAAGACCTCTTTAATGAGCTGTGACCTGAGCTTGAGCGACTCCTCATACAGGTGTTTGTTTTGAGTCTCTACCGTTTTGTGAAGCGCATCGAGCCGAGCTTTTTGGACCGAAGTCAGATTGGGCTCGGCTGCAATCGCCTTGGCGGCTTCGCCACTCAGCTGGGCCGCATTTTTGACGTTGGGCCCGGCGGCCAGCTCGGTGTCGAGCTCTTTTTCGGCACGGCTATGCGCGCAGCCTTGCAGTACGAACAGGACGGTGACGAGCCCCAGAGTCAATAGTTTCGTCCCGGGCCTTGATACGAACACGGTCATAGCGCCTTCCATTTCCAGTTTGGATTCACGGTTAGCACAAAACCCTGACGCGTCATCATGCGATAATACTTCCGGAGCGCGCGCTCATCATGAAGGACGACGACCTTGCCCCCTGGCTCGTAAGACGTAACCGGAAAATCAACCCCGTCTGAAAGCGTGAAGCGGGCTTCGGCGCCGTGCTGAACAATCGCGCCCCCCTTATAACCATGGCGCAGAAACGCGGAGTTGAGCTCAAGCACGGAATCGATTTCGGAGGGCGTAATCGTACCCATCTCGGAATCATTGATCACCTCGGTGGCGCCGGCGGGCTTGCCAAAAGCCAGCATATCGACATCAGCCGTGATGAAGCGTCCTGACTTGGCATCGCCCAGGACCTCCAAGACAAGATCATCCTTGCGGGCTTCGGGCACCCAGACTACTTTCGTGCCGCGCACTACGGCGACGCCCTCTGGCCCCACCAGCGGCACCGCGACGGCGTAACCAAGTGCGATGGTTTCGCGGTTTTTCTCGCTGTATTTGTCTATCTTGCTGGCGCGCTCGGCCTCATCGGTGATGTGCGCCAGCTTGCTATAGCGTTCATCGACCGGAATATAGCCGCGCTGCGGCCCCCAGTCAGAGCTCTTACCCTTGATGTGAATGCCCTTGGTGGGTGCGCCTTCGGCCATATGCACGTAAGCATCGCCATTCACTGGCCGCGTCAGCAGCACCTCGTGGCGGTGATGCGCGACCTCGGAAATGGAAACCGCGACGAGCAGCTGACCCAACGCACGCTTGAACTTTTCAAGGGCGCCGTCGCGCCGGCTTTGAGTCAGTTCCTGTTTCAGCTCGGCACACCACCGGTATACCGGCGTGGCGCCTGGACAGGCAATCGCGTCGGCCTGGGCTACATAGGTCTCGATGCGGTCGGGAGCGGCGGCAACGGCTCGGACTTTGGGATGAGTGGCACAGCCAGAAAACAGAAACAGCAATGCCAAAAGCAAGGTGAGTTGAATGCGCATCGTGAACCCCCGTCTCAGGTGAGTTAAAAGCTTAGGCTTCTTTCAAAAACTCGACAATCAATTTACCGACCTCGTCGGGTTTTTCCTGCGCGAGCAAATGCCCCGTGCCTTTCACAGTAACCAGCTCGGCGCGCGGACTGGTGCGCTCAAAGACCCGCTCACTTTCATAGGTAAATGTGTTCGAATGCTCGCCTCGCAAAATCAAGGTTGGCTGCTGCGGAAGCCCAACGTAATTCCAAACATCGGTCGGAGTCGTCTGAAAAATACGAGCCTCCCACTCCGGCGTATATTTTAGTGCCACCCCGCCATCGCTCGTCACGCACAGGACGTTGTCGACATAGGCCCGAAAAACATCGTCGGGCCAGTCTTTAAAAAGCGGCTTGCTCTTCAGATAATCATACGCCGCAGCCGCGCTGCTCCAGCTGCGTTTGCGGCGCAAAGCGGCGCGCACCAGGGGCGTACGCTGCTCCAGCCCCAGCAGGCGGGCCGTGCGCAGCAGCCAGAGTCGCGAGGGCGGCAAAAACACCGGATCAAGGTAAATGAGACGGTGAAAGAGCTTGGGACGTTTCACGGCGGCATACATCGTGGCGGTGGCGCCCATGCTGTGTCCAATTCCGATCACCTGGCTTGCTCCCAGGTCTTTGAGCGAGTCCAGCAGATCATCCGCCAGCTGCGACCATTCGGTTAGCGACTCCGGGGGCGGCGGACTATCCCACAAGGGGCGTGCGCAGAACGAGATCACCCGATAGTGCTCAAACAACGGCGTCAGCATGCGCGCATAAACTTCCGGCGGAAAACCGTTTGCATGCGCCAGATGAAGCAGCGGCCTATCGGTGGCCGGGTTGAACTCGTGGAGTTTCACTAGCGCCGACGGCCGCTGCCGCGAGCACCGCGGGCACCATGCTCTTTATTACCAATATCCGCTTTGGGATCCGAATAGACCTTGCCCGTGCTGACGTCATCGTCGTCGTTTGCGGAAGTGGAAACCATTTCGCCCGAGCTGCAACCCGCGACAAGAGTTAAAAGGACCAGGCTAAAACTGATTGTCGTGATTTTCATATGCTTCACCAAGTTTAACCTTGAATGCGACGTCACGCAACGCATTGCTAACGCAATTCTCACGGGTTTTGCCGCGTCGGAAGCGGTCACTTTCCGGCTACTGCCATCGCCAAGGGCACGACCAATCAGGAACTGACCTTCGTTCTGCAAACCGCAATCTGACCACACTCCCGACGCGGTGACAGGACAGCCGCGTCGGGTTATCGTCAGAAAATGAAGTCGGCTGCGGCCCGCCTCAGGCTGCGCGAGGCGGTCTTTCGTCGAGGGCGGGCTTTGGCAGCTCGCGCTTGCGTTCCAGATCTTTTTGCAGATGCCGCATGCTGGCCGAGAGCCCAATCGTGCTCACTCCCAGAATGACCAGATCGACGCCGAAGAACATTCCCGGCATCCAGAAGGTCGAAACCGGAAAGGTGGCGATCAGGATCACGCCCAACAGAAGCGAGCAAACGGCGCTGACCGTCATCCAGCCGGTGCCCCGATGGCCGCGCAGCGAAAGTGCGACCAGCATTTTTCCGAAGGCATTTACAAAGAAGTAAAAGGTCAACGCGAAGCCGATTCCCATGACACCGGCCGCGGGCCTGCGAAAAATCAGCACCCCGGCGACAATCGCGATTACCGCCTGCGCAAAGCGCCCCAGTGCCCCCCCACCGCGCCCCAGGCGCATGGCCTGCACCAGCTGCAGAAAACCGACGACGATAAACAGTACGGCCAGCGTAACCGTAATGCTCAGTGTCGTGACGAAAGGCTGATACAGTGCGAAGAGTCCCAAAGCCATAAAGGCAATGCCGAAGAACAGCAGCCAGCCCCAGTCGGTGGCCAGGCGGTTCGCCTCGTCCTGATAGCGGGCAAGCAGGTTACGATGATCGGCAGGTTCATTAGGATCGAAAAAATTGGGGAAGTTCATGGCAGTTCACCTCGGTTACCCGCGGGAACTGCAACTCACGGACCAAACAGGAACTATTTGCCCATTTCGCCAAAGGGGCCGGTGGGCTTATGCTGGGGCCGGATGGGCTGGGAAGTATGAATAAAAGATATTTAATCGCACTCGCTACCTTTATCATCGGCGCCGGCGCCGCGCGTTTTGTCGAGCCCAGCCGGCTGCTCGCACCCATGCTGGCGCCGCCGCCCGGATACGGCCATGGCGCCGCCACGCCGTTGAAAGTCGCCAACAAGCCCCAGGCACGAGCGGAAAAAATCGCGCCGCTGGCGCAAGCCGCTGCGCCTGAAGGCGACAGCAACGAGCGGGTCACGATGCAGCGCAAGTCGCGAAACCGCGACAGCGTGGAGCCGACGCCCGCACGAAAGCTCGAGCCTGAGCCGGCCGAAATTTCAGAAATCAGCGCCGAAGTTCAAAAGCTGCTCCACGAGCCCATACCCCAGGGCAAGATCCTGACCCACGAGCAGAGCGATGATGGCACGACCGTGGATCGCGCAACGTTTGCCACGGGCGAGCTGAAAGGCGAAAGCTGGCAGCTGCCGACGGGCGAGCACATTCAGCGCGCCTTTTACCAGTCCGGCCAGATCGAAGGCGTGTCGTGGGTTCAGCCCGATGGCACGTCGTTGGTTGTAAAGCTCAAGTCCAATGGTTTGTATGCGGGGCAACGCGAAGAGCATTCGAATGGCGAAAAAATCGTTACAAAGTACGATGACGAAGGCCGGGTTTCTGAGAAGTGGCAGATTAGACCCGATGGGCAGCGCCAAAAAATATTGTAAAGCAGCTGGTTGCGGACGACTGGCGTCTGAGGTCGGGCACGTGGGCGCCAGCCGTCCACAACCTGCTCATCCGCGGATTCGGTACAAGACGTGCGGAAGTCCGGCGTGTTCAACTTCACGTTCGAACCGGAGTCCCGCCTTTTCCATCACCCTTCGCGAGCCGCGATTTTCCACCAGCGTAAATGATACCAGCTCGCGCAGTCCCAGCTTTTCAAAGGCCACTTTGGTCGACGCGCGCGCAATTTCGGTCGCATAGCCCTGGCCCCACTCTTCAGAGCACAGCGCGTAGCCAATCTCGATCTCGTCGCGGCCGCCGACACTGACGTGGCGCAGACCCCCGCGGCCCACGAAACGGCCGCTGATTTTTTCACGAAAGAGCCAAAGTCCGAAGCCGTGCTTTTGCCAATGCGCAAGATAGCTCTCCAGATCCAGGGCTGAACGGTCGTCGGGGCGCAGGCCGCCCAGAGTGGCCATCACCCGCGGATCACGATGTAGGCGCAGCAACTCATTGTAATCGTCTGCCTGCCAAGGCAGACCGACGAGCCTTTCGGTTTCGATACGATCCAGGGGAGACTGCGCGCCCACGCGTGCCACGGTCCAGGCCCCCTGCCCAGTGGCCGGCGGCAGGTGCAGCAGCGGCATGCAGTTGGCTGGCGCCGAAAACGCGCCCAGCCCGGCGTACTTCTGTACCGCCCAGTACACGCCACCATGGGCGACGATCAAAACGGGTCCAGCGCAGGCCAGTGCCCGATTCAGGCCTGCCAGCGCCCGTTGCAGAAAGTTCTCAAACGTTTCGGCGCCACTGGGAGTCGAGCCCGCCATCCACTCGTCAACCCAAGCCCCTTTAAGTTGGCCCTCGCGGACGCCCCAACCGCATTCGGCCAGCTCTTTGATTTCAATCAACGGACAGCCCAGAGCGGCTCCCAAAATCTGCGCAGTCCCCTTTGCCCGCAGCAAAGGGCTATGGCAGATCGATTTGAAAGCATGGCCCTGAAGCGAGGCCGAGGCCCGGTGTGCCTGGGCAATTCCTACCGCGTTTAGCGGAATATCTTGCTGTCCCATACCCCGGCCATCGACGTTCCAGTCGGTTTGGCCGTGTCGAATGAAATAGAAGGGCTGCAGAGCTATTTTGTTTTCAGACATCTGTCGATAAGCCCTCCAGGGGGAAGGTTTGTGTTTAAAGCTTTTATTTGGATTATCAATGCCGGAATCCTGCTCTCATACGGCATGGCTTCTGACGCGCGGCTAACCGGCTCAATACGCGCCGAATCAGCCGATTCATTATGTACCACGGGCGAGGTTCAGATCCGGCTGCGGCTTGGAACGGTGGTCCTTTATGAGGAAAGAATTCCAGTCGGCGGCTCGTTTGAGTTTCACGCCAGACCCGGTCAATACGACCTGATCGCCACCACTTCAAACGGCTGCACGGCCGAGCAGCATCTTTCGCTTTCACGCTCTGGCGCGCAAAGCACGTCACTTACGCTAAAAGGCAATCGGGACAGCCGGCCCTCGAGTTAACGGCTGCTTGCGGCGCTCGCGTCGAAGTAGCCCATCTGATAGCAATGCGCCGCAATGGCGTCGCCTGGAACAATCGGAGCCTGGCCCGCATTCCAGTCTTTGACGCCAAGTGCGTAGGCTTTCTGGCAGCCTGCTGCGGCCCGTCCTTCGCGTGCATCTATATCCAAAGCGGACTCACCCGCTTTAAAGCCCTGGGAGTAACATTCGCCATCAGGGCTCTGCGAAGAAAGCGTATAGCCGTCCTTCATGCCATGATTAAAATCAGAGGTGCAGAACGACCCGCTGTTTTCAGTTCTGGTTTTCAGGCCGTATTGTTTTCCAAGACTGTAGCAGGTTTCGTCAAGCTGGAGTGCGCGTCGCATGGTGCCGTTGAATCCGTCTTCGATCCCACGACCATAGCTGTCATAGGAAATACCCAAACCGCAGATCGGCTGGTAGCCCGGAATCGGCGAAAACGAAGCGCCGCTGGCAGAAAAGCTGGAAAAAATCGCGCTCATTGCGAGCAAAGACATTGAAAACTTCATGAAGTACTCCTCTTCGATATCCGGACGCGTACCACAAAATATATGCCGCGTCGCGTGATAAAAATCTCAGTTATTTACGACAGCCTGGCCCTCGGCATGCCTGTTGCTAACTCTCGGTTAGGGGGCATTCATGATGACCACTTGCGAGGTGCTGCCAAGACTTGAAAGCCTGATCAGGCTCGGTCTTGACGCCGTGTGTGCCTACAACCAAGCCCTGCGGCTGGTAGACGAACCCGAGATTCGCATCTGGCTGATCTGCTTCCGCGAAGACCACGAACGCCATATTTCGGAACTCGCATCGACGTTGCACCGGCTGGGGGGCCGCCCCCCGAATCGTACACTCAAGACTGAAGATTCCGAGGACATCGAAGGTGCGCTACACGGGCTCAAGACCTACGAGGACCTCATGAATCAAAGCTACACCGAGACCCTGGCTCTGGAGCTGCCGGGCGAAGCCAGGGGCATCGTGCGGCGCAATCACGACTCTGAGCGACGACATCTGCAATTCATCGAGCAGACGCTAGTCACGCGATTTTGGGAAAGCGCTCGCCAGAGGGTGGCGTGAGCTACCGAGGCAGGTCGATCGAGCCGTCAGCCTTGAATTTAAAATGCGGATTCCACGCCACTTCCCAAAGATGTCCGTCGAGGTCGGCGAAGTAACCGCTGTGCCCGCCCCAGAATGCATCCTGCGCCGGCTTTATGATCTTTGCGCCCGCACGCTCGGCTTGCGCCAGCACCGTGGCCACGTCTTCGCGCCTGACAACGTTATGAGCAAGCGTAACACCGCGAAAGCCCGATCCCGCCTGCTCGACCGTAACGTCCTCGGCAAGCAGGTCTCGCGGATAGAGCGCCAGCACCACGCCACCGGCATCAAGAAAGGCGATGTTGCTCTGGCTCGCGCTCGATGCGCGAAAACCCAGTCCGATCGTGTAAAAATCTTTCGCGGCCAGAAAATTTTTCACGCCCAAAGTGATGATGCTGATTCGGGATTCCATCGTCGTTGCTTTAGAGCAGGAACTGCAAACCAGCCAGTAGCTGAATGGAGCTGCCCGTGGTGGAGCGCTGATAGCTGGCGTCTGCCGCGGTGGTTTCAAGGTTTGAAAGCCCGCCCGCATAACGCAGACTCAAGGCCATCGAGATGCTTTCTTGCAGGTCGAAGTCGATGCCCACGCCGCCGTTGAGCGAAAAAAGCACGGAGTTGAAATCGTTTTCGCGGGCGGGGTCATTGGAATTGGTCGTTAGGCCATTGGGGTCGGTCGTGCTGACGTTGGCTGAACGCGAGACGAGAAAACCCATACTGGGGCCAAACACCGCAAAGGGCCGGAGCTTGCCGGCAAAATGCGGGCGAATTTTAAAGAGCACCGGAAACTCGAGGTAGCTCAAGCCAGCCGTGAGCTGGGTTACGCTGCCGCCCTGGGCGGACGACACACTGAAGCCGCGTTGGATGTAGTTGACCTCGGGCTGCACATAAAAAATCGCGCCCAGACCGATATTGATATTCGCGCCAAACATCATGCGCGCACGGCCGCTGGTATCGGGCACGGTCTGATTCGACGTGGTCGAAGCGCTCGAAAGATTCGGCCCAATTTGAAGTCCGATATTGGTCAGCAGACCAAACTCATTGAGATCCGAGGCAGGCCCCGTCTGCTTGTGGGCTTTGGACTCGTTTTGTCGCACCCCAGCGCCTTCGGTAATGGAATCGTAGTGCTCCTCGGCCGCCGCGGTGGTGGACAGCGCAAGCATGCAAATCAGGCCGAGTGTTAGATAACGTTTCATGTGACCGATCCCTTTCGAAGTAATCCGGACAAGTATTCTCCCAAAACCGGCCCGACGTCAAGACTTGGACGCAGGTTCCTGTTATAGCAAGGGAATGAAGACGACCCTCTCACTGACAGATGCCCGGCAGCTGGCGCTGCACGCCCAGGGCCTGGCGGCGCCGCTTTTTGGTAACGGCAAGCTTGGCGTGCTGCGCGCGATTGAGCATTTGGGTTATGTGCAAATTGATACGATCTCGGTGATTGAACGCGCGCACCACCATGTGCTCTGGAGCCGCGTGCCCGATTACTCGCCTGCGCTGCTTGACGAGCTGCAAACCAAAGATCGTAAGATCTTCGAGTACTGGAGCCATGCGGCATCTTACCTGCCCTTGACGGACTACCGTTACTGCCTGCCACGCATGCGGGCGTACGCCAGTGGCGAGCGCCACTGGTTTACCCGCGACAAGCGTGCGATGCGCGCGGTTCTCGAACGCATCCGCGTGGAAGGACCGCTGCGGGCCAAAGACTTTGAGGCACCACCCGGAAAAAAATCAGGCCCGTGGTTTGACTGGAAGCCCGCCAAGACGGCACTCGAACAGCTCTTTATCGAAGGCACGCTGATGGTGCGCGGCCGCAAAGGTTTTCAGAAGATCTATGATCTGGCCGAACGCGTACTGCCCGTCGGCGTCGACACCACCCCACCAACCGAAAAAGAGCTGGCGCGTTTTCTCATCACCTCGGCGCTGCGTTCGCATGGGCTGGCACTGGAAAGTGAGATGCGTTACCTGCGCAAGGGTGCGCAAAGAGCGGTACGCGCGGCGCTGCGCGAGATGGTGGCGGGCGGCGAGGTGGTTTCAGTGCGCGTGGCAAAACTCGACGAGTACGAGTTCTATGCATTTCCCCAGGCTCTTGAAGGTCTTTCGACTTCGCCGCAGAAAAAACGGCGCTCGTTTCAGCTGCTCTCGCCGTTCGACAACTCGATGATTCAACGGGCCCGGGTGCAGCGACTGTTTGACTTCGACTATCAGATTGAATGCTATGTGCCCGCGCCCAAAAGAAAGTATGGCTACTTCTGTCTGCCGCTGCTGGCTGACGGAACGCTCATTGGTCGCCTGGACTGCAAAGCCGAACGCAAAGAACGCACACTGCGCGTTCACACTTTGGTGTTCGAACCGAAATTTCGCAAGTTTGACACCGCCCAGCCCGAGTTTCGGGCAGCACTCGATCGGTTCGCGGCCTTCAATGGATGTTCGGTCTTGCTACTTCCGGCAAAATTCGTACGATAACGTCATGTCGGAAATGTTTCCCTTCGTCCACGAGTGGCTCAACCTTTTCGTTCGCTGGATTCACCTGATCGCGGGCATCTCGTGGATCGGCAGCTCGTTTTATTTCATGTGGCTCGATGCGCACATTGCGGCGCCCGAGGTGCCACGCGAGGGCGTCGAAGGTGAGCTGTGGATGGTCCATAGCGGCGGCTTCTATCAGGTCGAAAAACGCCTGATTCGTCCCGGCGAAATGCCCAAAATCCTGCACTGGTTCAAGTGGGAAGCGACCTTTACGTGGCTCAGCGGTTTTGCGCTCCTGGGCCTTGTCTATTACACGACCGGGGGCATGTACCTTATCGACCCTGCCGTCTCCAGCATCTCGCCCCTGGCGGCCAGTGGCGTGGGTATCGGGCTTCTGGTATCCGCCTGGTTTGTTTACGACCTGCTTTTTCAGTCGCCCCTTGGTAAGCTGGGCCGGGTCGCCAGCACGATCTCGTGCTTGCTGGTCGCGGGCGTTGCCTACGGACTTTGCCATCTCTTTTCAGGGCGCGCCGCCTATATTCATGTGGGCGCGATGTTCGGCACGCTCATGGTCCTGAACGTCTGGGTGCGCATCCTGCCCGCGCAGCAGGCGATGATCAACGCCACCAAAGAAGGCCGCAAACCAGACTATTCACTGGGCCTCGGTGCCAAACGCCGCTCGGTGCACAACACGTACATGACGTTTCCCGTACTGTTCATCATGCTGAGCAATCATTATCCCATGACCTACGCGCATCCGCTGAACTGGGTCGTACTGCTGCTGCTCATCGGCGCGGGCGCGGGAGTGCGCCACTACATGGTGGCCAAAGACCGGCGCGCGGTTTGGATTCTGGTACCCGTCGGTGCCGCGCTGCTCGCGCTATTTGTCATGACCGCGCCCCAGCCGGCGCCAGCGGTGGGCGCAGGTGGACCGCCCGTGCCCTTTACGACGGCTTATGCGGTGATTTCAAACCGGTGTTTTGCCTGTCACTCCTCGCATCCCACTGATGATATATTCAAGGTAGCCCCAAATGGAGTGATGTTCGACGCCCCGGAACGAGTCCGGGCAATGGCCTCACGTATTCGTGAGCGGGTTGTCGTGCTCAAAACGATGCCGCTCGCAAACAAAACTGGCATCACCCAGGAAGAGCGGGATCTGCTTGGTCGTTGGATCGACGGCGGAGCCAAGCTCGAATAGCGTCCAAAGGACGAATTGAAAACAACAAGGAGAAATACCATGAAGCTGATTTCCACTCTGATTGCCCTTGGCCTCGCGACTGTTGCCTTTGCCGGTGAAGCCGAACCCTTTAAGCTCATTCACGTGAAAGATCTTTCGGGCATGCTGGCCAAAAAAGACGCCAAGGTCGCCGTTTATGACGCCAACAATAAAGATACCCGCACAAAAGATGGCGTCATTCCGGGCGCCACTTTGCTTGTGAGCTCCAAAGGGTACGACACCGCCAAGGTGTTGCCTGCCGCCAAGGACACGAACGTCGTGTTCTACTGCGCCAACAAGCAGTGCATGGCCTCGCATGCCGCAGCCAAGCGCGCAGCCGCAGCCGGCTACACGAATGTAGCGGTGCTGGCCGATGGTATTGAAGGCTGGGTAAAAGCCGGTCAGGCCGTCACCAAGGTTCAGTAAGAAGGCCAATCGACTGCGCGCGCCTGGGCAAGGCTTGCCGCCTCAAAAATTCCGGGCGCGCGCATTCCGATAATCCGGCTATGATGAAGAAATGAAAATTGCCGGATTATCAGAATTGCTCGAAGGGTTAAAAGAAGAGGTCGAAGGTTGGGAGCTGGCGAAGCTGCCACCGGAACAAGACACGCCAGAGGCCAGCGCGCTTCTGAAGCGTGGTCTTTATCTTACGGCGATGGATATCGTGTATGCCGAGATGAAGCAGCCGGGTGGCTACGAGAGCTACTCTCGTCTGCCCGACCGCGTACTGTTGCCGGAAACCGAGTATCGCGAATTTCGCGCGAACCTCGCGCCTTATATTCTCTGGTTCAAGAGCCTGCTGCTCAAATACGTCGCAGGCGCGACCACGGAAGCTTCGGCGTCCACGGCTGGTAAGGATCCGCTGCTCACCTCTGGCGCTCAGGCCGAAGTTGACAAGATCTTCACCGATCTTAAAAATCTTTAATCCGGCTTTAATCCGCCATTAATCCCGGTAGGTCATACTGAGATGCATGAAGACGTTAACTTCTGCATTGCTGGGTGTATTTCTATTGGTCTCGACCGTGGGAACGGCTTTCGCCTCTGACGATACCGGCGGGCTGCAAAATCTGTTCGTGAATATCGCCGAGCAGACCATGCCCTCGGTCGTGAATATCTTCACGACCAAATCCGTTCCCCTGCGGCGACAACGCACGCCGGATGATTTTTTTGACCTCTGGCGCGGTGTCCAGCCTCGCGGGCAGATGGCGCCGCGCGACCTTCCCAAATCAATGGCCCTGGGTACGGGCTTTGTTATTGAGGCTGGTGAACACGAGGCTCTGATCCTGACCAACAACCACGTCATCGAGGGCGCCGACGAGGTCATGGTGAAGTTTACCGAGGCCGATGACGAAAGTGAATCGCCGGCCAGGATAATCGGCACCGACCCCGAGCTGGATATCGCCTTGCTGCGCGTGCAGCCCACGGGTAACCGCAAGCTGCATGCGGTGAAGCTGGGCGACTCCGACCACCTAAAAGTCGGCGAGTGGATTGCGGCCCTGGGCAACCCCTTTGGCCACGGGCATTCGATGTCTCACGGAATTGTCAGCGCCAAGGCCCGCACGCTGCCAGGTGGCTTTGGAAGATATCTGCAAGTCGACGCGCCGATCAACCCGGGCAACTCCGGTGGACCACTCGTGGATCTCAAAGGCGAGGTTGTTGGAATCAACAACGCCATCGATGCCCGCGGGCCCGGCATCGGCTTTGCAATTCCCATCAACGACGTCAAGGCGGCACTGCCCGAACTCAAGAGCAAGGGGCGCGTGGCCCGCGGCTATATCGGTGTTGGCATTACTTCGTCTGAGGACGGCCGGCCCATGGTGGCCCAGGTTTTTCCGAACGCCCCTGCGGCCCGAGCCGGACTGAAGCGCCAGGACGTCATTACCAAAGTGAATGGGACGCCGCTACACTCGCCCACCGATCTTATTAGTGCGATTACCCACATCGCCGTTGGCAACATGGTAAAAACCGAGGTCAGCCGCGCCGGCCGCCTGCTTACCTTTGACGTCCAGGTCACGAAGAGGCCCGATCTCAGACAGGCTCAGGCAGAACAGCACTATCAAAATGAATACGAAGGTGACTGACGCGACGAGCCGTGACTTTGAGCTGCACCGCAGCTAAATCCCCCGCTGCTCTTCATCAAAAGGGGATCCGACTCATGCCGCACCAGGTATTTTTGATCGCAATTCTGTCCGCCGTACTCTGCACCGCTGCCAGCGCCACTCCGCGCGTCTACAAGTACGAGTGCCATTACCTGGGCCATGATGGCGGCGGCTCATCAGAATTTATCTTGAAGCTAGCCGGCCCGCGCGCGCAGATCACCCGCGACGGCGATAAGTATGAAGGCAGGCTTGATCGCGACTACAAGCCGCGCACCAACACCAGCTACCTTCGCTACGAAGGCTGGAAAGATCTGAACAGCGAATGGCAGGCCTGGCTGCTCATCGAGAAGTCGCTCCTCGAGGGCGGGCGCGAGCTCAAAAACGGCACCCTGGGCGGAGTCGTGAAGATTCAAGCCCGAGGCGAATCCTACGAAGGACAGCGCTACGGCTGCACCAGCCTCAAGGCCAAATAAAAACAGTGGCCCGCTCGCAGTCTCCCCTACTCCTCAAATCCTATAGGAGTGGCTGAGCGCCGAAAGCGGGCCCCGGTTTTCATCCGTGCCTAACCGCGATCAGCGGCGCGCGAAGCGTTGCGAGGTACGGGAAGTGTCCGCCACCTGCCTGCGCTCGTGGGCAGCTTCACGCCGGTGCTCGCGCTCGTATCTGCGCTCAAACCCATGGTGATGAGAGCGCTCATGATGTTGCTCCACGATAATGACACGCACGATGCGGATGGCCTCGTGCTTCCGGCCTTCGTGCTGCGAGCTAAAGGCTTGATCGAGCGTTCTCATTTTGGGTCTATCCACCGACTTCTGATCTGTCCGAACCTGCTTCAGGTCAGAAACAACCGCTTTCAAATCCGTTTTCCGGGTTGTCTGATCTAGCTTCAGCTGCGTCAGGACTGCGCCTGCCTGCGTGCTTTGCCTGCCGAAACGTTTTTGCGTCTCCCGCACCAGCTGCTTATCAAGCCCGACGTTTTTCGCGTCGGCATGAAACGTATTCAGCGCCTGATGCAATGCCTGCCTGTCCCCTCTGAGGTCCCTTGTTCTTTCGGTCGTGGTCGTGACCGTGGTCGTGACCGTGGGCGTTGCCGTAATAGTGCCTGGCTTTACCGCTACCGGATCGGTGGTTGCTGTGGGTTGCGCGCCTGGGTCAGATGTGAGCTCGGCGTAGAGCAAGGGCGAAGTGAGCAAACCAGATATTACGACAATCGTGCGAAACGTACTTCTGAAAAACTTCATTTGCATATTTATGGGGTCCTCCTGACAAGATTTTCGATCTCACAGCCGCCCGACGCATCGGTTGCGAATTTTGGCCGTCAGTTATCATACCCCGAAATGCCGCGCGCACCTAGCGTGTCCTGCCGTACCGGTGCGTATAAATGACACGTATTTATACATATCAATCGCTTAACCTGCGTCGGCTGCAGCTTTTCAATCGACGTAAAGCAGGCCGACTTGCAGAACACAGAACTCCAGCACCTTGCGCCAGCGCACTTCGGCCGCGACTGGCGCGAGCTCACCCACCTTTACAACGACAATATCGCCCACCAGCAAACGATCCGCAGACAGCACGATAAGCCCACAGCCCTTGAGCGCTTCTTCGTAAACCAGGCCAGCCAGATCGGGAGCGAATTTTCCGCCCTCGCCCGATGAGTCAACCCAAGCCACGGTCGTCGGCTCGGGCCGAAAGCGGGTATGTTTGCGTTTAGGTGCGCCGGGCGGCTTGCTACGCTTCGTCGTCATAGCGTTGAATCATACTGCCCGAAGTTAAATCCCGGAAGGTAAACTTCATGGTACTGTCAGTTATGCGTGAACATCTTCGGAGCTTCTACAAGCGGCATGAGCGTTGGTTTCCCCTGGCATTTTTCGTACTCGGGTTTCTTTTCGATGCCGCCATGATTCGCCGAATTGACGAGCCGGCCGTCGTGATTCAGCAAGCCGTATATCTGATTTCGTCAGGCGTGCTGATTTGCCTGTTTTTGCTGAAGCGCACTTTTTGGAAATATCAGGAAGAGCTGCTGCATTTTTTACTCGGCACGCTGCTGAACGCCTATATGATTTTTTACTTCAAGGCGTCATCGCTTTTTGCCTCGCTGGGCTTTATCTTATTATTGTGCGGGCTGCTCTACTTCAACGAGTCCAAACGTTTTCGCAATGCACTATATTGCCTCTGTCTGATCTCCTACTTCGTCTGCATGGTGCCCATCGCACTGGGACAATTGGGCTGGATTCCATTTACGCTTGGGCTGCTGGCCGCCAACTTAGCCATCGCGCCGATGGTCTGGTTTCTGCTCAAGCGCGACCTGGCCAAGCCCATCGTGTTTCCTTTTCTGGCCATTCAAACCGTGTTTGCGCTGCTCTACTTTTTCGAAATGATTCCACCCGTGCCGCTCTCGGTCACCTCGATCGGAATTTACCACGACATTCACAAAACCAATGGCACCTACGAGCTCGTATCCACTCGCTCGCGGTGGCAGTTTTGGCAAAAGGGCGATCAGACCTTTACCGCGCGCGCTGGCGACAAGATTTTTTGTTTTGCCCGCATCTTTTCGCCTTCCCGCTTCAAAGACAAGCTGCAAGTTCGCTGGATGCACTATGACGAGCACCGCGGCTGGCTTCGCCATGACGCAATTCCATTGCCCGTGGTTGGCGGACGCGAGGAGGGATTTCGAGGCTTTACCGTGAAAGCCAACTGGGAACCCGGTGACTGGCGCGTGCAGGTTGAAACGAGTGACAATCGTGAACTGGGCCGAATCTACTTCACAGTTATTGCCGATAATGGAACCGACGAACGCCCGACGCACGTAGACCTGGATTAAGATCTGACTTGTCAGATTATCGATCGCCTCACTAGAATGTCCGCATGATGACATCGGTACTCGTTCTGCTCGTGACGCTTCCCTTGTATGCCGCGACACCGACCAAGGGCCTTGACGTACCAGACGCCGTGCCCGTTGCGGGCCGGGCGGGGAAGGTCAACGACATCAGCTCACCCGACGGCCTGCTTGAGATAGACGTTCGCACGGGCACCGAGCTCAAAACTCAGGGCATTGGCGCACCCCTGCTGCTAGGCGACACGGTGATCACCCCGGTGGGCACCATGGCCACCTTGCAGCTCGAGGATGACACTCAGGTGGTGGTCGGACCCAACTCGCAGTTTACCATTGGTACCGTCGCCGGCACTGCCGGAGCAAGCTCCACTTTTCTAAAAGTGTCTTTCGGAATAGTCAGGCTCTGGGTGAAAAAGATTTTTTCGGGCGATGCGACTTTCAGGGTATCAGCCGGCAACTCGGTGATGGGCGTGCGTGGCACCTGCTTCATTGTTGAGCAAGAGGGCCCGCTCAACTCCACCGTCGATACGCTCGAAGGAAAAGTGGCCCTGGCCAAAAAAGACGCCGCCATTGACGACTCCAAAGCGTCGGTATTCGTCGACGCGGGCTTCAGCAGCTCCCTTTCGGGCAACATGCACGCACCAACGCCGCCACGGCCAT
>JBBRLF010000052.1:0-20167 GCA_038231515.1 candidate division WWE3 bacterium | reverse complement strand
AGGCGCGGCCACTGCGACCGATACGATGGATGTAATCTTCAGGCACAAACGGCACGTCGAAGTTCACGACATGCGCCACGTTGGCCACGTCGATGCCGCGCGCAGCAACGTCAGTCGCGATCAGCACGCGAAACTTGCCCGCCTTGAAATCAGACAACGCCTGCATGCGCTGATCCTGAGTGCGGTCGGAGTGCAACATGGTGGCGTCGTAAATACCCGCGCTGTGCAGCGACTGCCAAAGCTCGACTACGCCCTTTTTCGAGCGGCTGAACACGATAATCGTGCCCGGCTCGTCTTTGAGAATACGACGCAGCTCACTCATCTTGCGATTCGAATCACAAAGCACCAGCTCTTGATGCACGGATGAGGCGGCCGCGAGCGGCTTGCCCACCGCAATGCGCACCGGCTCATACATCATCGTGCGCGTAAGCTTTTCAATTGGCGGAGGAATGGTTGCGGAAAAAAGAAGGGTTTGGCGGTCTTTAGGAACCTCGGCCATGATGCGCGAGATTTGCGGCATGAAACCCATGTCGAGCATGCGGTCGGCTTCGTCGAGCACCACGATTTCGACATAATCGAGCCACACGGTACCGCGCTCCATATGATCAACAAGGCGACCAGGAGTAGCGACGATAACTTGCGGATAAGTCTTGAGCATTTCGAGCTGCGGGTTCATGGGCACGCCACCGATCAGCACCACGGCGCGAACTCCGCGCGGCTTGCCAAAGGTTTCAAAGGCGTCAAAGGTCTGTTGGGCAATTTCCCGGGTGGGCGAAAGCACAATAGCCAGGGTGCCGCCACGGCCAGCCAGCTGTTCGACTATCGGAAGCGTAAAAGTTGCGGTTTTGCCCGTGCCGGTCTGCGCCGATCCGATAACGTCGTAGCCATCGAGAATTGCGGGAATCGCCTGTTCTTGAATGGGCGTCGGGATCAGGTAGCCAGCGGCACGAATCAATTTGAGAGCGTCCTCGCCCAGGCCGAGATCTTCAAATCCAATGATTTCGCCAGGTTGCGCTACCGCAGCCTTCGCGGCCTCGGCATCATCTTCGTCGTCAAAATCATCAGTTTCAATTTCAGTCTCGGGGTCTTTTTCAGTGATCATTGTCATTTCTTCATCACTCTTACCCTCATGCAGCACAAAGCACAAATCCCATTTCATGCCGCTGGTTTGGCGCAATTGCCCATGGTCCGCTTCTTGCTGCCCCGGAATCGAAGTTTCAACCACAAATTAAGGGAGAATGACCATGAAAACCAAACTATTTCTCGCGATCGCTGTGCTGGCTTTGAGCGCCTCTGCCTTTGGCGATGACGCCGAGCAAGGCATGTCGGCACAAAATATGTCGGCCAAGGACATGGCAGCCATGTCACCAAAGGATGTGTGTCAAAAGTTAACCCAGATGGATGCCAAGAACCCCACCACCAGCACTCAGATGAACATGTTCATGTATGGCAGCACCGGCAAAGCCACCAAAACCATGAAGCAGGCGCCTCTCGAAAAAGAAATCGCGGCGGCGGATTGCAAGGCCGAGGTCATCGCCGGCAACCATGCCTTTGTCGTCGCGCAGTCCGGCGACAACCAGCGGCTGCTGCCTTTCGTGAAGCAGAGCAACATCTGGAAGTTCGACGTACCAGCCTATCGCGAGCTCTACCGCATGGACATGCGCACACCCGCAAGCAACAAGAAGTAATTTGGTTCGGCCTGCTCAGCGAAGCGCGGGTGCCCTGTTAAGCGGGGTGCCCGCCGCTGGCACTAGAAATAAACCGACATCGAAACACTGGCTCGCGAAACCATCACCCCGGTGCCCCCAAAATCCCAGGAACGTTCGACCTGACCACTCACCGGCCCCGCGATGACCTTGCTCAACGAGCAGTTCAGGCTGTGGTGCCGATACTGGTACTGAACGCTGCCCACAACCCCGAGCTCGGGAAAGCTGCGCACACCCGTCAAAATAAGCCGTTCCTCCTGGCCATTGGGGCTGAGTCCCGAAAAAGGTAGCGGCCTTTCGGGCGGCAGAAGTCGGTAACTCATCCCAACATTTAAAAACGGTGAAAAGAGGTCTGCACTCAACGCCGTAGTCTGCGTATTGAGCTTCATGCGAGCCGAAACCGGCTCAAATTCAGCGGTAACTCCCTCGTTGGTAACCTGCTCAACGAACCGAACCGCCGCGGTGAAAGCGCGGGAAAAGCTTCTGCCCGCCGAAGTGCCACTCCTGCCGCGAGACGGGGATCCGGACATGACCGTCTTGGGGCCGCCGGCCACTGCGACGGCTTCGGGAATATTTTCATCGCGCACCTTTTCGTCACGAAGATGCTGGCGTATGTCGCGCACGAGACGAGCAACCCTCGAACGCAGCAGTGCGCGCACGTACCACGCAATAAGATCGCGGTTGGCATGCAGGTAAGCCAGGGTCTCGCTGGAACTTTCGGTTTGATAGTGCACCCGTTCCTCGTGTTTGCTATTCAAGGCCGCGAGCCGCTCTGCCGCCTCGTGAGTGGGCTGGACCGCAAAAAGGTCATCTTGCTGCTCAAGCTGAGCAAGGAAGGGTTGGGACTGCGAAGCTGCCGCCTGAACCGGGGCGAGAATTGCCAGAGGGGTACTCTGAGACAAAGTTTTTGTTGAAGTGGCGGCACTAACTGAGGAGCCGAGCGTTACGGCAACGATTGCGGCGATACCTGCGATTCGAATCATGAGAAAGGCAGATTGCAGACGCCGTACCAAGGCGTCTTGTCGTCAATGCGGAGCAGAGAGTGCGGAGTGTTATGATAAAAATTGCACAATCCACGATACACGATTGCGAAACTTCGGGCAGCGGCCCCGCCCCCGGCTGGGGGCTAATAGAGCTCGTATTTCAGCAGCCGACAGTCAATTGGTCCGTTAAATAGCTCGATGCGCCGGGTTGCCCGCAGCCCAACGTGTTTGGCCAGCTCGAGGTTGCCGGTAAAGATATAGGCGGTATAGCCTTTCATTCTTTGCTTAAAAAGATCGCCCAGCATGGCGTACAGATTTTTCAACTCTTCGACCTCGCCAAGACGTTCACCGTAGGGTGGATTTACGATTACGGTACCGGGAACATCGCCCACGGGAACCAGGCTTTCAAGGCCACGGCGTTCGAAGTGCACAAGCTTGGTAAGGCCAGCCCTTTTGGAGTTCTCGAGCGCGGTGGCAACGGCCTCAGAGTCGTGATCAAAACCCACAATCGGCGCCACGATTTTGCGATTGATGCCGGCGCGCGCTTCGTCGACGACGCGAGTCCAGAGGGCCTCGTCAAAGTCGGGCCAGCTGAAAAAACCAAAGCGTTCGCGAAACAGCCCGGGCGCGATATTGAGCGCCTTGAGGCCGGCTTCGAGCGGTAGCGTTCCCGAGCCGCACATGGGGTCGATAAAGGGAGTATTGGGATCCCAGCCGCTGAGCTCGATGATCGCGGCGGCGAGCGTTTCTTTAAGAGGCGCTCCGGCGTCGCGCAGCCGATAGCCGCGCTCGTGCAAGCTTGCCCCCGAGGAGTCGAGGCTCAAAATACAACGGCCCCCGTGCAGATACGCCACCACCTGAATATCAGGTGCCTGCGCATCAATGTTCGGCCGGGCGCCCTGCTTCAGACGCAGCTGATCGACAATGGCATCTTTAACTTTGAGCGCGGCAAATCTGGAGTTATTCAAACGTTCACGGAGCGGCTCCGGATCGGTGGGCAGGCGCGGTCGCGGCAAGTTCTCGCCGCTGCCTTCCAGGCCCCGACGCAGGGTTTTGCTGCCCGCAATAGTGCAGTCCACGGCAAAGGTCATTTCGGGATTGAGGTAGGTTTCCCACTTGATGCGCCGAACCTGATCGTAGAGCATCTCGGGAGTTTTGGCGGCGAAGTCGCGCAGCGGCACCAGGATGCGGGTGGCGGTGCGTAGCTGCAGATTGGCGCGATAAAGCAGCTCATTGCCGCCTTCAAAATATACCCCGCCAAACGACTGCTCGATGTTCTCGGCGCCCAGGCGCTTGAGTTCGTCTGCAGTGATTGCCTCGATGCCTTTGGCGGTTGTCGCAAAAAATCGTGCCATTCTCTACCCTTGGTTAGGGGCAACCCTTATCGCAGGTGGCTTTTGAATGCATTAGCTGTTAAGAGCTTTCTTCAAAAGAAAGACGCCCTTACGCTTATGACCGAGAAATTAATCTATATCGTACTCGCGGTGGTCCTGGACGGCCTGGCCGGCCTTTCAGGCGGGCTGTTGCCGTCTGCGTTCGTACACAAGCACATCGCCAGCTTGCTGGCCTTCGCGGCTGGCACTTTGACAGGCGCTGCATTTTTGGACCTGCTGCCAAGCGCGCTGCACGATAGCAACGCGCAGCCGGTCGCGATCATGATCGCCTGCCTGGCCGGTTTTGTGGGCTTCTACATCGTGGAGTCGTTTTTGGGCAGCCACGCCACTGGCCAAGGTGGCCATAAGCACAACGCGGTTGGTCCGATGATTCTGGTGGGCGACGCTATCCACAATGCGACTGACGGCGTGGCGCTGGCCGCGGCCTTTATGGTCGACACCAAGACGGGAATAGCGACGACCCTGGCCGTATTGGTACATGAGCTTCCTCAAGAAATCGGTGACTTTGCAATTCTGGTCTCGCATGGCTACTCGCGAGGACGGGCCCTGTTCTGGCTTTTCCTGGTACAATTCTCGGCGCTGATAGGCGCGCTGGCCGCACTCTGGGTTGCAGAGCTCACGGCCCACGCCACACCCATGCTGCTTGCGGTGTCGGCCGGCGGCTTCATCTACATCGCGGCGGCGGATCTTTTGCCCGAGCTGCAACGGCACAAACCCAATGGCGGAGCGCTTACTAAACTGTTGTCATTTTGTAGCGGCCTGCTGATCATCGCCGCGCTGCAGTTGCTGCTAAAATAATTAATTCCTTGCTTGATCTGATTCTCAAACTACAACTGGCTCTATGAGAGTTGCGCAGATCGCCCCTCTTTTCGAGAGCGTGCCCCCAAAGTTGTACGGAGGCACCGAACGCGTCATCAATAATCTGGCTCGAGGCCTGACGGAACTGGGCATAGAGGTCACGACCTTCTGCAGCGGCGACTCCCACGTTACTGGCAAGATCGAACAGGTGTGGCCCGAGGCCTTGCGGCTTGCGTCGCGCAAGATCATCGACCCTTTTGCCTATCAGGTACGCATGCTGGAAGCCGTCGCGCGTCGCGCCCACGAGTTCGACATCATTCACAACCATTACGAATATCCCATGCTGCTGCTCAATCGCATGACCCCTACGCCCCTCGTAAGCACGATGCACTATCGCATGGACATGCCTGACCTGGCCGCGGCGATGGATTGCTTTCAGGACGCGCGGCTTATCAGCATCAGCAATTCGCAGCGCAAACCTCTGCCCTACCTGAACTGGATCACCACGATTCTGCACGGAATTGACGTGGACAGCTTTCAATTTAATCCGGGGCCCGGGCGCTACCTGGCCTTTCTGGGACGTTTTTCACCCGAAAAGGGCGCGCACTGGGCTATCGATATCGCGCGTCGGGCTGGAATACCGTTGATCATGGCGGCCAAAATCGACGACACCCACGCCGCTTACTTCGAACGCGAGGTCAAGCCGCTGATCGATGGGCGCTTCGTTCAGTACGTGGGAGAAATCAGCGAAGCCCAGAAGTCCGAATTTCTTGGCAACGCTATCGCGCTACTCAACCCCATCAACTGGCCCGAGCCCTTCGGCCTGGTCATGATCGAAGCCATGGCCTGCGGCACGCCAGTGCTGACCCGGCCGGTCGGCTCGACGGCCGAGATCATGCAAGAGGGTGTTACCGGATTTTCGCGTTCGAACATCCATGAGCTGGCCAGGCTGATCGAAAATGTCAAAACGCTCGATCGTGCAGCCATTCGCCGTTACGCAAGCGAACACTTTTCGATTGAGCGCATGACGCGGGAGTACCTCAATGTCTACAGACAACTCATCGCCGCCGGCACCGCCAACCCCCAGCAGCAAGAAAGCCCGGACCAATCGCCGAACCCTAGGCGAGTGGCTGACAATCGATGGAATCTCGTACATTCCTTCGACGGTGCTGTTGACGGGAATTCCAAAGGTATCGCTTAAGGACAATCACCTATTTGCCATGCTCGACACCAAAGGCGAATCGCCCAGGGTCTATCGCGCCGAGCTGGGCATTTACCTGTCCGATACCCGCTATATCTCGGACTGGGAAATGACCGTGAACGGCGAGCATCTCGTCTACCTTTCTCACGAGCTTCGCGGCCAGGGCAACGCGTGCGTATTTTCCATGACGAACCGGGATATTCCCTCGCTTGATGGTAAAACCCGCATTCAGCGCGATACGCTGCTCATACGCCGCGTGCTAACATTGTACAAGGATACGATCTTCGAACATCTTGAGTTCACGAATTATGATGTGATCGATCACGAGCTCGAGATCGAGGAAAATCTGGGTAGCACCTTTGACGACATTTTCGAAGTGCGCGGCGTGCGGCGCGCGCAGCGCGGGCGGGTGCTGACGCCAACCGTCGACGAGCGCGGTGTTGTCTTTGGTTACGAAGGGCTGGATGGCATCACCCGCCGCACTTTTGTGCAGACGCCCACGGGTAGCCGCAGCGAAGCCTATGGGCATTCGGCGGCAATCACCTCGCGGGTGCTGGCACCGGCCAAGGGACGCGCCGATTTGAAAACCGTAATCTCCTTCAATGAACGTTCAAACGAGGAGATCTTTGAGGACAACTTCGAGATCATCACCGTGTCGGAGCATCTGAAGATTTTGGAGAACCTTTCGCAGCATGCCTATCTGGGCGACTTCAAGATTCGATCCGACAACGTAATTTTTGATCGCAGCATGAAAAATGCGCGGATGGACATCGAAATGCTCACCACCTTCGAGCCCGAGCAGCGACTCGTGTATCCCTATGCCGGCATTCCCTGGTTCGCGGCGCCCTTCGGACGCGACGGACTCATCACCGCGTATCAGACCCTGCCCTTCTATCCACGACTGGCCCAAGGAGTTTTGGAATATGTTTTTCGCTCCATGGGAACCAAAGTGGATGCATTTACCGATGAAGAGCCCGGAAAGATATTTCACGAGCTGCGCCGGGGCGAGCTGGCTAACCTGCGCGAGATTCCCTACATTCCCTACTATGGCTCGGTGGACGCCACACCGTTGGCGCTGATTTTGCTGGGCGAATACCTGGCCTGGACGCACGACGAGCTGAGCCTGCGCGCCTGGTGGCCCAAGGTGCGCAAAGCGGTGGAGTGGCTGGACCAATGGGGCGACAGCGACGGCGATGGTTTCATCGAGTACATCAAACGCTCGCCTACCGGCCTCGACAACCAGGGCTGGAAAGATTCCCACAACTCGATTATGTACGACAATGGCGTGCTCGCGCAGCCGCCCATTCAGCTTTGCGAGGTGCAGGCTTATGCGTATCGCGCCCGGCTGGTGGTTGCCGGGCTGGCGCGCCGAATGGGCGAAAACGATTATGCGGCAGAGCTCGAAAGTCGGGCGGCGATTTTGAAAGTCGACTTTCGCAAAGCCTTCTGGGACAAAACCGAGAACTACATCTACCTTGCACGCGACAGCCGTAAAGAGCCCTGCCGGGTGATGAGTTCGAATCAGGGCCACTGCCTTTGGGGCGGTATTCTTGACGCCAGCGACGCCAGGTACGTGGCCGATCATCTGATGTCGGCACGCCTGTTCAGCGGCTACGGCATTCGTACGCTGGCCGCCGATGAGAAAGCCTACAACCCGCTCTCGTACCACAATGGCAGCGTGTGGCCGCACGACAACAGTCTGATTCTCGAGGGCCTGCGCTTCTATGATCAGACGCGGCATCTGCAAACTTTGACCGATGCACTATTTGACGTGGTGGCCCTGAGTGACGATTATCGGCTGCCAGAGCTATTCTGCGGCTTTCGACGTCGCACTCGCGAGCCCCCCGTCCCCTACGAAGTGGCGTGCCGTCCACAGGCCTGGGCCGCGGGCTCCATGTTTCTCATGATCAAGGCCATGCTGGGTCTGGAAATGTCGCTCGGACAAAATGAAATCATCTTCCAGTCGCCTCTGCTGCCGTCGAGCGTAAACTCAGTTGAGATCGATGGACTCCGGGTTCGGGACACCGAGTTCAACCTCGTGGTAACGCGCGGACATGACACTTGTCATGTCGAAGTCACCAGGCGGTCGGGGCCGATGCGAATTCTGGTTCAGAAATAGATGGGATTGCTGAGCGCGATCGGCAAGCCGTCGGCGTGGCTTACCCAGTCAATCGGCTCGAAAAGCTCAACGTGCACGGCCTGGACGTGGCTGGTACGTTTGACGTCGATTTCCACCGTGGTATCGCCGTTGGCCAGCTCCTGCTCGAGCAAAACCGAGTAACTCTTCTTCTCTTCACCAATGCCGTAGACTACGGCAAATAATCCCTCGGCGCCGGTGAGGTGCACGCCGAAATGAACCGTGTCGCCCGCTGCGACGCCCGTGATGGAGTCGCCCATCGTATAACTTCGCCCGGAAAAAGTGCCGGAAAGCTCGATTCGCAGTCCACCGTGTTTTGCGCTGGAAAGCGCCACCACGCGGCCCTGTGCGATCGCACTCATGACGTCAGCCGGCGCGGTCGAAGCCGCATTTACCAGATTCACGGGTTCCGAAAACATGTCGCGAAAAATGTCGCCGCGCTTGATGCAATCCCAGCCCTGGCAAGCATGGTGGTCTGAGCCTCCGAGCGCAATCATGTGGGAGCCTTCGGCCAGACGCCGAAACCACCACAGACGGGTTTGGTTTGCCTTTTCATATTCGGGAACAATGGCTTCCACGGCGTCGGCGCCCAGGCTGGCATCGGGCCCTTCGGGCTGATACATTTTGAAGCCAGGGTGATTGATAACCACCAGAGAATTCTGGCCGCGCCCGCGCGCCCGTTCGTGAATACCGCGGATCATCTCACGAGCGTCGGCCTGCACTTCAGCTTTGGGGTGTTCTTCATTGGGAAGATTGGGAATATATCCCTCTGTAGCGGCCTGTACGGGTGGATTGAGCAGCCCGATGTGCAAGGACTTGTGGGTGGTCCATTCTTCACCACAAATCAAAACCACTTTATTGGAGGCGTTCTCAAACAAGGAATCAAAGCACGTCGCAACCGAGTTGTGCTCGGTCACGATCATGGCATCGAGGCCCAGCTTGCCGCCTCGCTCCAGCAGCTCACGAATTCCTTCTGGACGATAAGAGTCGCGGGGCTCATGAGCAGAGGGATCGCGGGAGTAATCGACATCTGTGGTGGTATGGTAGTGCTGTCCCACTAAAAACCACTCTGCAGACCAGCCCTGCTTGGAAAAAAGCACTGCAATTACGAGAACTAAGACGAACCCTGCTTTGCCACCCATTTCTCATCCCCCTCAAGGCATAAAGGCCTACAGCATGGTAAAATAAAGGTCTATTGAAAAGGGGTTTCATGGGCAAAGCATTAATCGGGTTTTTGGCTGTCCTCTCATTATGGGCCGGTTCTGCGAACAACACGGATGTGGGCATGATCAAGTCCATCGACGGTAGTGGGACGTTGTCGGTATATGACGGCAACGGTGTCCTGCATGAATCCAAAGTAGACGGCCGGCTCTTTGAGCATGACAAAATCGTAACCAAGGCCTTGCAAACCGTGATCCTGGAGCTGAGCGAAAAAGTGAGATCGTTCTGGCTCCGCAGTCCGAGTTCGTTATTGAGAAATATATCGCCGGACGCCGCCAGACCACGATTCTTTCGCTGACCTACGGCATGATTCGTTCCCTCGTAAAAAAGGTTTACTCCGAAAACGAGGCCTTCGTGGTCCGCACCGGCAACTCAGCCATGGGCGTGCGCGGTACCAACTTCGTTGTGGAAGTGGATAAGGAAACGGGAGAGACCACCTTGAGCACCTTGCGCGGAAAAGTGGCGATCGCCGCGACCATCGAGGCGCTAAAAGAGCCTTCGCGAACAATAATGGTCGCGGCTGGCCTTAAAAGCACCATGCAAACTGGCATGAAGAGCGCCGCCACGCCTACCGCCATTAACAAAACTCAGATGCACGAGCGTCTGCAGAAAACTTCGCCGAATTTCGAAAAAAACCTGGGCCCTGAAACCTCGAACCTCAATGAAGCTTTGCGCAGCGGTGGTGCCGGCGTGGTCGGCGGCGGTGGCCGCGAGGCCACACACCGCTTTGACCGCCAGGGCGGAATAGTCAGCTCACACGGATCGAATCATAAAGGCGGTGATGGCAAACCAAACTCGGATGGTGGGCAAGATGGTCAAGGGCCTGGAAATGGTTCCGGCAATCTGGCGGGCAACGGGGATGACGACGATTCAGACAACGCTTCTGGCAAAGGTCATGGCCCTGGTGGCAAAGGTCATGGTCCGGGCAACGGCCATGGTGGCAACGGTCATGGCGGCAATGGCCCTGGTGGCAATGGCCCTGGTGGCAACGGCCCGGGTGGCAATGGCCCTGGTGGCAACGGCCCGGGTGGCAATGGCCTTGGTGGCGGCGGTGGTGGCGCGCCCCTTACCCCTGCATTAACGACGAACAACCTTACACTGACGCCAGCTCCGACGGTGGCGCCCGCAGCACCTGTGACACATAGAATTCCCGCGAACCCGGCTCAACCAGCGCCGAGGATTCCAAGATAGCCGGCTGGCTAGAGGGTTGGACTGCGACCGGCATAAAGGCCACGGAGCGGTGTGCAGATGCCGCGACGGCACTCTTCTGCCCGAGAGACGTGAACTGCATTCGGCCTATCCAGGGAATGCACGGTGCGCAGCCATTGCTTGGCAAAGGTTTCGGGCACAAGATGCTCGGCCTTTCCCAGTACAAACGAGCGTACGTAGTCCGAAGCCGCCTGATCCGCCACGAAAACGCGGTGACGAGACCCGGCTGCCTCAAAGGTAACCCACAAGCCATCACGCGGACGCTCAGCCGCCAGAATGGCAAAGGCACAGGCGATCAACGCGATAGCCGAGATCAAGGTGAAAATAAAACTTCTCTTCATGGTCATAGTTCCGGCAACTCCCTGCTCAACATTTTCGCAGTACTGCGGCCCGCGCGCCAGACCCGCAAATTACCCGGGAAAATTCTGCCGCTTATTTTGCAAGTTCGAAGCCAGTCCCCGCCTATTTTTTTCTCTTGGGCGCAACTGGGGTCAGCGAGACACCGGCTTTGCGCGCCACGAACTTCCGGAACTCGGCGTTGAGATCGGAAATGCCACAGAAGGTATCCAGATAGCCTTCCAGCTTTTCGCCTACTGAAAGCTGCAAGAGGTCGTGAATCTGGCAATGGCTGCCAATCATCTCCATGAGAGCCGTAGACGCCATATAGTGATAGCGCGGCCCCGGCCCGCCCGTGCCAAACGGGTGGCCCATGGTTTTCACGTCCACGGCGGGCTGGCTGGCCAGGTATTTGTAATCAATGGTGCCATGCCGGGCCGCCCAGTTCGCCAGCCCTTCTTCCAGCCACTGCGGAATCGCGGCTTTGTATTTCTGAAACATGATGATGTGGCCCAGTTCGTGGCCGAACACTCCGTCAAAATTCGCGGCGTCGACGTTCGGACCGAGATGCACGGTATTGTCCGCCTTTTTTGACACGGCTAAGATCGTCGAGGTGGCGTCGCGCGTGACAGGAAGGCCGTGCGCGTGCTCGAACTCCCTTGCGTTAGTGTACCACCGCACGTTCACGCGGCGAATATCCCACTCCAGCATGGCCTGGATCTTATCCACCACGTTATTCACATGTGCCTCGGTCAGCCATTTCGGCGCATCAAACATCTGAACATTGTTGGTCGTGATTTCTTTGGCTGACACGGTGGCCAAAGCAATCAGCAGCGCAATAAGCATGGAATCCATTAGATCACGGCACATGCGTTGCACTCAACTTCTTCCATGGCAAAAACCACGAAACAGTTCGTATTGGACATCATGGATATCCGACGCCGCGCGCGCGAGCATCTGAGCCAGGGTGCTCTGACCCGTACCTACGGCAGCGACCGCGATATGGTCGTCAAACTACTGAACTCGGCGCTGGCCACCGAGATTGTCTGCGTGCTGCGCTACGAGCGGCATTACTATGCGGCGCAGGGAATCCACAGTCAGAGCGTCAAAGAGGAATTTCGCGAGCACGCCGACGAAGAGCGCGAGCATGCGGGCTGGCTTGCCGAACGCATTGTCGAGCTGGGCGGTGAGCCCGACTTCAATCCGCTGGACCTCGGCAAACGGTCGCACAGCGAGTATGTTGAAGGCACCAACCTGATCGAGATGATCGAGGAAGACCTGGTTGCCGAACGCATCGCCATTGACTCCTACCGCACGATGATTCAGTACATCGGCGACGGCGACTCGACCTCGCGGCGGGTGCTGGAGCGAATTCTCGAGGTTGAAGAGGAACACGCCGAAGATCTGGTTTCGCTGCTGCGGCACTTCGACAAGGCCGAGCGAGTGCGCCAGGCGGGCTAGCAGTCAGGTGTAGAGCATCAGAACGGTGATCGTTAAAGAGAGGGTAAGCACGACGGCCAGCAGACTCCAGGAGCGAATCAAATGCGAAAGCCGGCGCGTAAAAAAAGGCGACGTCGACAGGCCCAGTAAAGTGCAGATCAGGGGCGTTTCGGAAAACATGGCGAGGGGCGCCTTGCCCGTAAAACCCGCCAGATGCGTGACGCCAATAATGACCGAACTGTACAGCGAGGTAGCCAGCGCCGAGGCGGTGAAATAGATAAGCAGCTTGCCGATACGCTGATTCATGATTTTATAAGCTTCGGGATGAATCATCTTCGTAAAAAGTGAGAAGGCCAGCGCCACGCCCAGTACTATTACGGACAAAGCTGCGCCGATGATGAGGGCTGAGATAAACCAATCTGCGCCGTGCGCCGAATCCATGGCTCCAGTTTACACGGTGTACCGCCAAGGACCAAGCAGGCACACGGAATTCATGCTGCTTTTTTGGGTGGTATGGTTTTTAGCGCCTGGTTCACCCAAGGCTGCAGAAAAGCTTCGCGCAGTACTTTTTCGCCAATGCCCGGAAAGAACACTTTTAAATTTGGACCAATACGTTGCAGCACTTCGCCGACACCCCAGGCCCGATGCCGCACGTAATCGCCTTTACCATAGGCCGACGCTACCACAGCCGCGGTTGCTTCACTCGGTGTCAGCTCGCGCGTGTGACGGCGGCAATTGTCGCACAGGCCGCAAGGCTCGTGCAGCTCTTCGCCAAAATACCGGATTAGATAGTACCACCGGCATAGACTGGTGTGCACATAGCGTACAACCTCTTCGAGACGATGGCGGTCGTCGATCTTGCGCGCCTCCCAGGCGCCCAGCAGCAGGGCAATCTGCTCGGCATCGGGCAGCTTGAGCGGACGTAATTTTCGTCCGACGATCGCGAGAAACCCCTTTTTTTCGAGCATCTTGAGAATTATGCCCAGCTTTTTCTTTCCTACCAGGGCCTCGATCGACCTTTGCTCCACCACCTCGGGGCCCGAGTAAATCGCGGCGATAGCGCGATGGACGAGGTCGAAATTGGGATACTTGCGCAGCTCCAGCACTCTATGCAATGCCTTGTCACGCTTAGTGTAGAATAAAATACCATAGGCTCGCTGGCCATCACGCCCGGCTCGGCCCACCTCCTGGTAATACGATTCGACGCTGCTGGGTATCTGGTAGTTGATGACGAAACGAACATTAGACTTGTCGATGCCCATGCCGAACGCGCTCGTGGCCACCATGATTACTCCCGTCCGCGACATAAATCTTTCCTGCGACCGCCGCCGCTCAGTCTTGCGCATGCGTCCATGGTACTTCGCCACGGGATATCCAGATGTTCGCAACGTCTGAGCCAGGCTTTCGACCTGCTTCACCGAAGCGCAATAAATAATACCGCTGAAGGCGGCATTCTGCGCAAATCGTCGCAGCACTTTCATGAGCGCCGCGAACTTTTCCGGCTCGGAACGAAACTCACGCGCCTTGAGCAGCAGATTGTCGCGTCGATACGAAATGCGAACTACATGTGAGGGCGCGCGAAACTTCAGTCGTTCCTGAATGTCGCGCGTTACCTCGGGCGTCGCCGTGGCCGTAAGGGCCAGCACCGTGGGATGGCCCAGAGCCTCCACGGCCTTTGACAGCGTCAGATAAGCCGGGCGAAAATCATGACCCCATTCTGAGATGCAATGCGCCTCATCAACCACGAACAGTGAAACGCCGGCTTTACGAAAGGCGGCCAGCACCTCGGGATTTTCGAGCTTCTCGGGCGTGACAAACTGGATATCCATGCCCCCGTCGCCCAGCCGCTTGATGGCGTGCTCAGTTTGCTTGCGTGTCAGCTCGCTGGAAAGGTGCTGGCTCGTAAAGCCCATGTCCAAAATCTTTTCGTGCTGATCTTTCATGAGCGAGATCAGCGGAGAAACGACGATGGTCATGCCTGGCAGCAGCTGAGCGGGCAGCTGATAGCAAAGAGATTTTCCGGCGCCAGTGGGCATGATGGCAAGCGTGTCTTCGCCCTTGACCGTGTACAGCATCGTGTCAGCCTGCCCGGGTCGAAAGCCCGTGATCTGGATTTCGCGTGCCAGCTTGCGTAACTTGCCTCGCAGTTTCCCGTCCGTCATTAACTCAAGCAGTTGAGCAAACTTGGTGCCAAAGCGCGGCTGGGCGCTACGCGGTAGGCGCGGTGGGCTTGGTCGAAATCACCGTGCCCGCCGAAGCGGCTATTTTCGCGGTATCCACGAAGGAAAGATAGGCTTGCAGCTCCTTGAGCGATTCATGGATGTCGTCGAGCGCCCGGTGCCCTTCGGCCTTCTGCACATTGAGATTCCATTTCGAGCGGAAGATTTCCTTAAAAGATGTCACATCCACCACACGGTAATGCATCTTTTTGGAAAACTCAGGCAGGTACGCCAGGATAAAACGCTGATCATTGCCCACGCTGTTGCCGCACAGAACTATTTTTTCCTGGGGAAAGTGCTTGGCAGAAAGCTCGAGCAGCTCTTTTTCAACCTGGGCCAGCGGTGTGCCCGTGGGCACCAGCGCGGTCAGACCACTTTTGCCATGCGCGTTCTTGCACCAGTCGTTCATGGCGTCGAGCACCGTCTGCGGCTGAAAGACCACTCGATGATAGGTATCGAGCACGTTGAAGTTCACATCGGTAATGACAACGGCCACCTCGAGAATCTGGTCTACCTTTTCGTCCAGACCCGTCATTTCCAGATCAACCCAAAACATTCTCTTCATAAAAGTTTCATCGCTCTCCGGCCATCCAGCCCTTGATGAGATTCACATGGTGCGTGACATAGTCGCCGACATCGTCGGCAAAGGTCAGGTTATAATATCGCGCACCGGCCCACAACACTGCAACTGCCATTACGAGATAGAAAAATTTCATGATCGTGGGTGGCAAAACGCCCTTGGCGTTTTCCCGGCGTCTGGCTTCACGGTTTAGGGTGTCTTTGGAACGATTTAAAGTCGCGTTTGCAGCGGTGGCAGCAGGCATGGCGACCAGGAGCTCGGGGGCATCCGTCATGGGCTTGGAATTGGACTTGGACTCGGTCTTCACCTTGGACTGCTCATCGGAGTCCATGAGCTACCTCGGCGCTAAACGCAGCGCCATAAAGAGCAGCCAGCGGATCAACAATACCGTATACCGGCATGCCGGCAACAACCGAGCTCATGCGACCCTTGGAATCGAGTCCTGCGAAAAATGCCGGACGACGAAACAGCTCGAGCACGTTGGGAATGATACCGCCGCCAATAAAAATACCGCCCAGGCTAAGCGACTTGAGCGCAAGATTGCCGGCTTCGGCCCCGACAAAAAACAACCACAGATCGAAGGCCCGCACGCAAATCGCGTGCAGACCCTTGATGGCCATGGCTGCAATGACTGGCGAGGGATCAGTCTCGGGATTTGCCAGGATCTCGGCCAGCTCAGCCGGCTCGGCTTCGCGTCCGGTTTCCTTGAGAAAGCGATACAAGCGGTACAGCGCCGGCCCCGAGGCCACGTGTTCCCAGCTGACATGTTTATGGCGTGGCCAGAGCCAGCGCAGCAGCTCGACCTGCTCTTCGTCCTGAGGCCCGAAGTCGCAATGACCGCCTTCAGATGGCGAGATAAGATGCCGAGTGCCGTCCCAAAGCAGCATGGCCTCGCCCAGGCCGGTGCCCGGCGCGATGAGCGCCTGATTGGCACGGTTGCCGATCGCGCATGTCGGCGCACGCAGCGTCGAAAGCCCGTGCCCCGAGCGTAGCATTCGTATTCCATAGGCCGTCGCTTCAAGATCGTTGATGAGCTGAATCGGCCCGCACTCAATCACTTGCGCCAGATCGCGACCGATCTCGGCGCTGTCAGGCGTCCAAGGCAGATTTACGGTATGGCAGCGCCCTTCCAGAACGGGACCGGGCACGCCAAAGCAGGTCCCTTGTATCTTCGACTTCAGTGGACCGATTTCTTCGAGGTAACGCACCAGTACTTCTGAAAGACTCTTGAACTGGGCGCTGGAATAGCGCCGCAAGAAGTGCGGAGTAACACTGCCGTCGTGCACTTCGCACATCGCTAGATTCACTTTTGTGCCGCCAACATCGCCCGCAAAAAACATGGGTCCCTTTTAAGGGCAGGCGCCGGAAAGAGCAAGCGGCACGAATATTTCATGTCGAGAGATCATGCAGGCAGTCGAGAAAAGAGAATATGACGCCAAGCGTGACTCGGTCGGGTCATCTGGGCTAAGCACGGCGACGTTTCTCGTCATTCTATTTTGGGGAATCAGCGTGGGCAGCCCGTTTCTGATTCCTTTGTGCATCGCCGCCCTGCTCGCCTTCTTACTGGCACCCCTGGTGCGAATCATGAAAATCGTGCGAATACCGGAATGGCTGGCCATTACGCTGTCGGCAATACTGCTTTTGCTGCCCTTCAGCGCCGTCGGCTACCTCTTGCTCAATCAAGGTCAGGCTCTGATGCATGATTTTCCAAAAATCATCCGTTCCCTGAACCAACTCTTTTTCAACCTCTCACATAGCGCGTTCGGCGAAAGACTCAACTTGTCCGAGCAGCTCGACATCACGAAGCTGACCAATAACCTCGCCATGCAGGCGGGCCAGGGCATTCAAATACTACTCAGCGGATTAGGCGCGGTGCTCAATGCGGGCTCGCTGACCGCCCTGGTTTTACTCTTCACCGTACTGATGCTGGCCTCGCGCGCGCATCTGCGCCGGTCAGGCGAGGCGCTGCTGGCGCAGTCGGAAGATCTGAACCCCAAGGCGGTACTCGACGACATTGCCAGTCTCATTGAACGCTTCCTGATCTCGCGCGCGCTTATCGTGCTGATTATCGGCGCCGCCGACCTGGGCATCTTGCTGTTCTTCGGCATCGACTATGCGGCGCTACTCGCGGCCTTTCTAGGCGTGATGACGATTGTACCTGCCATCGGTTTCATTCTTGGCGTGTTGCCGCCGATAATCGTCGCGCTCACCACCGGCCACTCGGTGCTTGCGACCTTGGCGCTCGTGGGCGCCCTCTTTGTCATGTCGATCATCGAAGGCAACGTGCTTACCCCTAAAATGTCGGGCAAATCGCTGAATATCAATGCGCTGACTTCGTTTGTCGGACTTTTCGCCGGCGGTTTGCTGTGGGGACTTTGGGGAATGTTTCTTGCGATTCCAATTCTGGGCGTCGTGCGCATCGCCTTCAGCGCCAGTCCGCGCACTGCCGCGTGGGGCGATCTGCTTTCAGATAAGCCAGCCCGACAAACCGTGCGGCCGCGCCTTGGGCCCGAGCGCCGCACGCGACGGCCACCAGAGGCGGGTCACGCTTGATTTGGGGTATCCATCCTTTGACAGCATGAAAAGGTCGGATAGACTGACGCCATGATTCTCATCACCGGAGCCAGCAGCGGAATTGGCGAAGCCTGTGCCCGCACTTTTGCACTCGACCCCCGAACGCGCGGACTGGTGCTGGTCGCTCGCCGCAAAGAGCGGCTCGACAAGCTGGCCAAGGAGCTGCGCCACAAACGAAGCGACTTCCAGGTGCACGTCATCGAGCTCGACATTCGCAAGCGCAAGCTGCTCGCGGGCTTTGCCAAGGCCAACCATGATTTATTATCCAACGTCAGCGTGCTCATCAACAGCGCGGGCATGGCGGCGGGCTTCGACACGCTTCAGAATGGCAAGCTAGACGACTGGGACGCCACGATCGACACCAACGTCAAAGGCCTGCTTTACATGACCCACACCATGCTGCCTCATTTTCTTGAGAAGAACGAAGGTCATATCGTGAATCTGGGTTCGGTCGCCGGCTACCAGGTTTATCCCAAAGGTGGTATCTACTGCGCCAGCAAGCATGCCGTACGCGCCTTTACCGAGGCCTTGCGCATGGATCTGCTCGGAACCAGGATTCGGGTATCTTCGGTGAGTCCGGGCATGGTCGAAACCGAATTCAGCGTCGTGCGGCTGGGCGACAGAAAAAAAGCGGATGCCGTTTATGCCGGCATGACGCCGCTCACCGCCCAGGATATCGCCGACGCGATTCACTGGTGCGTGCGCCGGCCCAAACACGTCAATATCCAGGACCTGATCATCTACCCTACCGATCAGGCCTCACCCACCCTGGTCTCGCGCAAATGAAACCAAAGGGACCACCCAGAGGACCAATCGACCGAAAAATTCCTCCCGGCGATAACCGCGAACGGCTCGTGTGCAACGACTGCGGCTTCATTCACTATGAAAATCCGAAGCTGGTGGTGGGTGCCGTGATTGAAGCCGACGACGGTCGAATCCTGCTTTGCAAACGCGCGATAGAACCGAGCCACGGGCTCTGGACCATTCCGGCGGGCTTTATGGAGCTGCAGGAAACTCCCCTGGACGGTGCCATGCGCGAAGCCCAGGAAGAAGCCTGCGCCACCATCGCGATCGACGCGCTGCTGGCCATCTATTCCATTCCCCGCATCAGTCAGGTGCAGATGATTTATCGCGCCAAGCTTGTGGGCACCGCCTTTAGCGCAGGGACCGAATCACTCGAGGTGAAACTTTTTTCCTGGAATGATATTCCCTGGGAAAATCTGGCGTTTCCCTCGGTGCACTGGGCGCTACTGCAGTTTGAACAGATGAAGGACAAAAACGACTTCGCGCCGCTGGGCAATCCCGTTCACTGACGTTGGTTGGAATGGGTTGGCTGGGTCCGGGGTGCATGGGTTCGAGGTGCGTGGGTTCGAGGTGCGTGGGTCAGGAGTGCTTGGGTCAGGAGTGCTTGGGTCAGGAGTGCTTGGGTCCAGTGTACCGTGAGCAGTGAACAGCACCGGTACCTGTAGGCAGATCCGGGTTTCGGAAGCGGTACCAGCTCTGGAATCGGCGCCAGCTCTGTTTTCTGTCCCAGAAGCAGGTCTAGCTCCAACTCCGGATCAGTCAATTGGTTGCAGGAACGATCACCATTAAAGAGTCGCTACACTCGGGGGCTTCAGATTCCGGGCCATTTCGAGCTGCCGACTGGTAGACTAAAGCAGTTACGCATCGCAAATTTATGCCCAATTACTCATTCGCCCCCATCGCCCCGAGCTTGCGAGAACTTTTTAACGATTTTTTCGCCGGTAAGCTGAATGCTCCGAATCCTTTCACGTCCCAACGTGTGCTCGCGCGTGGGATCGATCAGATCGGCTCGCGAAAGACCCGAGATTTCATATCTCAAGAAACCAGTCCGGGTCTCGCCCAGGTTCAATGCCTGGGGTCGGAGCAGCCCCGATGCTCGATGGAGTCTTTAGGATTGGCTAAAATAGGCGCAGGGGCCCATCGCCCCCGGTTGAAAACAGGGGAGGGATTGAAAACAGTTTCCTGGCGGACCCGGGCCACGCAGGATCTAAATCCGGGAGCTGGGATACTTTATGTCGGCACCGTTCTTGCTCAATACCGCCTCATATGAGGCAGCTGACTCTGATTCGGGATAAAAAATATACTGGCCGCAAGGTGGCCCGTCCCATCTCTTTAAGAGGTGCGAATCATATTGTGATGAAGGCGCGGCGACCTTCGCTCCGGCCTCACCATGGCGTGATTCGGGCGCTGATTCGGGAAACGCAGGAACGTTTTGGACTAAAGCTGCGAGCTTTGGCGATCATGCCGGATCATGTTCACATCGTTGTGAAAGTTTCGAGCAGGGTCCAGTTCGCCAATGCGCTGCGCTTTCTCGCGGGCCGAATTGCCGGCATGATTTCGGGAGT
>JBBRLF010000051.1:0-20257 GCA_038231515.1 candidate division WWE3 bacterium | reverse complement strand
GATCAGCAGCGATCCAGTCGCCGCGCCGCCGATGATCACCAACTCGACGGGTTGCAGAAGGACGGCGAGCTTTCCACCTTCGTAGGTGTAGCCGCCGGCAACGCAGACCAAAACTGTGATGATACCAAGTATTGCGAGCATTCGAGTGCTGTTTTCTCCAACTACTGGATCGTCGGTTGTTCAAATGGACTGGAGTGGAAAGTTTGGGCAATGCGCGTTTTCAGAGGAAAATCGGGAGTTTTTGCCGCAAAAGACCGGGTGGACGGGTAAATCTTGCCGTTCTTGTCGCGCATCTGGTAAATTGCGGGAATGAAATTCGGGTTTGACGAGAAGGTCGCCGTGGCTCTCTATGTTTTTTGCCTGCTGCTGGTGCTGATCGGATCCGTCGTTACGGGGCAGAACAGCTATCCGTATCGTTATGAAAGTCCAGCCACGCTTCAGGCCTCTCCCGTCGAGCCGCAGTAACTGCTGGCCGCGCCAAAGTTTTGTCTCCGTCATTTATCCACCGGCGGGTCTGAGGCGGAGCGGCACCAGTGTCGCGATAGTAGTGTCAAAATGCGCTACGCATCATAACTGGAATTGCCTATGATTACACGGAAAACGGTACTGCCCAGCCGGTACTGCCGCCAGGCAAACAGTGCCGCTGGCCGCTGGCATAACCCTTGCTCACTATAGCCTTGGATAGAGGTATGACCACCATTGGTTGAGGCCACAGGGATAGAACATGTCAGAAGATAAAGCAGCAGGCGGTGATCTCGGAAGTTCTGGTGGTGGTACGAGCAAGATCGTGTTGATTGCTTCGCTCGTCAATATGGTTGCGACGGTCGGTGTTGTGGCGGTTCTCATGCTGTCACATCAAAAAGAAAGTTCGCAGCCGACGATGGATGACATCGTCAAAGGACAGGCGAAGGGCGGTCATGGGGGCGAAGGCGGGCATGGGGACGCAAAAGCCGAACATGGCGGTGAGCACGGTGGTGGTGGTGAGCACGGTGGTGGTGAGCACGGCGGCGGTGGGAAGCCGGAAGAAGCGGTAACGGATGCGGGCAAGATCAATGCGCTGGATCCGTTTACGGTGAATCTGACAACGGGGATAGGGACGACGCCCCGTTACGTCAGAATGAATGTGTCAGTGGAACTCGAGCAGGGTGTGCCGGATAAGGAATTCGACATCAAGCTGCCTCGAGTGCGTGACACGATCATCAACCTTCTTAACTCGAAGAAGGCTTTGGAGCTCAACTCGGTAGAGGGCCGTGAGCAGCTGAAGGAAGAAATCAAGAAGTCGATCAATGTGTTCATGATGCAAAGCAAGGTGAAGGGAATTTACTTCACCAACTTCGCGATTAGCAATTGAGAGGTTTGAGTTGAATCAGGTACTGACACAAAATGAAGTCGACGCTCTCTTGACCGCCGTGAGCGAGGGTAACCTCGATCTCGGCGGCGGAGCGGCGCCGGGCGGCGACGGAGGCGGGGGCGGTGCTGAAGCCAACCCCGAGCAGGAAGTCGCGGCTTATGACTTAACGAACCAGGACCGGGTTATCCGCGGCAGAATGCCGACGCTCGATATTATCTATGAGCGGTTCATCAGACTTTTTCGTATCAGTCTTTCGAACAGCCTCCGCAAGATCGCGTCGATCTCGATCATCTCGACAGATTTGCTGAAGTTCGGTGAGTTCGTCAATACGCTGCCCATTCCCAGCTGCATGAGCATCATGCGTTTTGAAGCCTTGCGTGGCCCCGCGCTGCTCGTGTTTGAGAGCAAGCTGGCCTATGCCCTGGTCGATTCCTATTTCGGCGGCACGGACCGGCCGTATACCAAGATTGAAGGCAAGGAGTTCACGCACATCGAACTGTCGATCATCAAAAAGGTGATGGACCTGGCGATCGCGGATCTGGAAGAAGCCTGGGCACCCGTGCACAAGACGAAGATCAGCTTCGTGCGTACGGAAGTGAATCCGCAGTTCGTCGGTGTGGTTCCGCCGAGCGACGTGATTATCTCCACCACTTTCGAAGTCGAGCTGGAAAATGCCAGCGGTACCATTGCTCTCGTCATTCCCTATTCGACGATTGAGCCGATCAAGCAAAAGTTGAATGCGACCTTTCAGGCCGAAACCGACAGCAAGGACAAGCTCTGGACGAAAGCCCTGGGCGAACATTTGCAGAACGTCGAAACCGAGCTGGTCGTAAATCTGGGAGAGACGAACATCACCGTGGGTGATCTCGTTAATCTTAATATTGGAGATATCATTCCCCTGACGCAGGATGCGGATGGGGAACTGAGTCTGCTTCTTGAGGGCACTGCGAAGTTCAGGTGTCTTTTCGGTATCTCAAGAGGCAATCGGGCGGTGCAAGTTACCCGGCCCGTGGATAATACCTAAGAGGGGTTTAGAATGGCAGAACAGTCAGCACAATCGATGGATGAAGCCGCAGCCGCAATGGCGGCAGCACTGGGCGGAATGGACTCCGGTGGTGCGCCAGGCGCTCAAAATGCGCCGGGTGGCGGCGCCGAGCCAGGCGTGGCGCCTCCGAAAAAGCATTCTGCCGGCGCGCCGGTTCAGACCCTCGACTTCATTCTCGACATTCCCCTTAAAGTCACCGTCGAGCTGGGGCGCACGAAGATGATGATTCGCGACATTCTGCAGCTCGCCCAGGGCTCGGTGGTCGAGCTTTCAAAGTTCGCGGGTGAGCCCCTGGAAGTGCTGGTCAACGACAAGCTCGTGGCCCGCGGCGAAGTCGTCGTCGTGAATGAAAAGTTCGGCATTCGTCTGACGGATATCATTTCTCCGGTTGAGCGCATTGAACAGTTGAAGTAACCGAGTTCTAGGATGGAGCCCGGTAGCCGTTTTTTTCCAAGCGCAGGAGGCGCGATGTTCAAAGTTTTAGTCAGTTTATTCGTGCTTTTCGTCAGTTTTCTGACCCCGTTGGATATCATGGCAGGGCAGATCGGAAAGTTGACGGCCGTGAACGTCAAGCGCTCCACCGCCGGCGTAAGCATTGACCTGAGCTTTGACCGGCCGTTTGCGGCGAAGTCGCTCAAACCGGGCCCCGAGCGAAACTTCGTACAGTTCGCGCTGAAGTCGACTCGGATGGACGCCGCCAAGATGATCTCGGTGGCCGACAGCGGCGTGCAGAAGATCTTCGCCTATCCCTACAGCCTGGATTCGGCGCGCCTTCGAATCATTCTCAAGGAAGACAACAAGTGGGCCAAGGGCCGCATTTCGGTTTGGAACAATAATCCAAAATCCGTACGCATCTTTATCAAGGACGCGCTGCTGGCCGTCGAATCAGCGCAACCCTCCAAGCTTGCTCCCAAGGCCACGCTGGCGCCTGCCAGATCCGCCTTGATTGCGGCTGGCGCAATCGTGCCAACCGGCGCGTCAGTGTCCGCAGCCAAGCCAATCGTCAACGAAGCGCCCGCGCAGCAGGCGCTTGCCGCGCAGGCCGGCGAAGAGAAAACTTTGCTCAAAGAGGTGGTCACCAACACCCGCGACATCGACATCAACAATCCCGACTCGGTTAAAGCGGCATTGGGCCGTCCCAGTGGCATCGATAAAACCGGAGAAAAAACGCCGTTGGCCTTGAGCAACGAGGAAAAGACGGGACCGGTTGGCATCACGGCCGACCCCACCCGGCATTTCGCCCGCATGGCCATCGCGCTGTTTGGCGTACTCGCACTTTTTCTGGGCAGTGTTTTTATCGTAAAGAAATACGCTTCGAAGCTCAAGAAGCTGCCATTCGGAAAAAAAGAACGCGTTATTCAGGTCGTGGCCACGCATTACCTGGGAAATAAGAAGAGCATCTCGCTGGTGAAGATCACCGGCGAATACATGGTCGTGGGCTGCTCCAATGACGGCATCTCGCTGCTCAGCAAGCTGGGGCCCGAGGTGAATGTCGACAAGTACCTCGAAGACCGTTTCTGGGGTGGTACCTTCGAAAAGCACCTCGATACGTATGCAAGCGATACGAAGCTCTCGAAAGAGATTGATCTGTCTTCGTACGACGGCGTTCGTGATTTGAGTGGGCCGCAGGCTGGCGTCGAAGCGCTGAGCCGCAAGATTGAAGACAAGGTGGAGCTTTCGCCCCTGCGCGCAAGCATCAAGGAAAAGCTGACGAAGCTCAAACCGCTCGCGTAAGTTAAAGGGAACCACGAAAGAATGGCAGCACTGGCCCGACTATTTATCATCTTTATCGCACTGAGCTTCGCGCCCAGCTTTGCCAGCGCGACCGGCGGCAACGGCTCGGCGCCCCTGCAAGGCGCCGCCACGCACGCCTCGGTAGGCATTCCCACCATCTCGATGGCGCTGACCGAAGCGGGTAAGCCCGCCGAGGTCGCCAATGTCTTGAAGATCATGATCATGCTCACGGTGCTCTCGCTGGCACCGGCGATCTTGATCTTGATGACGTCGTTTACACGCATCGTGGTCGTGCTGTCGTTTCTCAGACAGGCGATCGGCACGCAGCAGATGCCGCCCAACCAACTCATCGTTGGATTATCGATTTTTCTCACCTTTTTCGTGATGGCCCCCACCTTCAAGACCATTCAGACGAATTCGATCGAGCCTTACATGGACAACAAGCTCAGCCAGGGCGATGCCCTGACGCTGGCCGAAGGCCCGATTCGTTCGTTCATGTTCAAGCAGACGCGCGAGAAAGACGTCGAAGTGATGATGGGTCTGGCCAAGCTGGGCAAGCCGCGTAACCGCGAAGACGTGCCCACGTACGTACTTATCCCCAGCTTTATCCTCAGCGAGCTGAAGACGTCTTTTCAGATGGGTTTCATGCTCTATCTGCCATTTCTGATTCTGGACATGGTCGTCTCGAGCATCCTGATGGCCATGGGCATGATGATGTTGCCGCCCGTGGTGATCTCGTTGCCGTTCAAGTTGCTGCTTTTTGTGCTGGTCGACGGCTGGCAGCTGGTCGTGGGCTCGCTGGTTAAATCGTTTGGTTAGGACGGGGGGATAAGGCGATGAATGAAGATTTTATATTAAATCTCGGACAGGAAGCCATGAAGGTCACCTTTATGCTTGCCGCGCCTTTATTGCTGGTGGCGATGGTCGTGGGTATCGCGGTTTCGCTGCTACAGGCAGTGACCCAGATCAACGAAGCCACGCTGAGCTTTATTCCAAAGATCGTGGCCATTGCCGTGGTGATGATCATTGGCGGGCCCTGGATGCTGGAAACTCTGACTCATTACACGACAGATCTGATTACGAGGTTTCCAGAGCTGATTAGATAGGAGTAGCAGTCTGAACATCTTTGCTTGGTCCGACACCCAGATTTTCACGTTTTTCTTCGTACTCGTCCGCGTGACGAGCATGATCTTCTTTTTGCCCATCTTTGGCGACCGTGCCGTTCCCTCTACCGTTAAAATCCTGTTCGGCCTTTCCTTTTCCATCGTGGCTTATCCCATGCTTCGGGGGGGCGGCTTGCTTGTGAGCGAGGAAGTCATGAGCTCGACCTCAAAAACAGCCTGGGCGGTTTGCTGCGAAATCATGTTTGGCACGATGGTGGCGTTCGTGGCACGGTGGATTTTCGATGCCGTGCAGTTTGCCGGTCATTTCATCGGCACCAGTATCGGTTATTCGATGGCCTCGGTACTGGATCCGCATACGGAAACCCAGACGATTGCCCTGGCCGAGTTGCAGTACATCCTGATTGCCCTCTTGTTCCTGTCCTTGAACGGCCATCACATTTACCTGGCGTCCATTCTGCAGTCCTTTCGGATCGTGCCTCTGGGCGGGGCCAATCTGCTCGCGCATGGCGACAGTGTGGTGCAGTACCTGATTCACATGACCGCTGAGGTGATTTCGCTGGGCCTGAAGCTCTCGGCGCCCGTGCTGGTCGTGAGCCTGATCATCAATCTTACCTTTGGCGTGCTGTCGCGCGCGGTGCCCCAGATGAACGTGATGGCGGTGAGTTTTACCGCCAATATTCTGGTGGGGCTCATTGTCGTGATCGTGAGCCTGCCGGGTTTTATCAACATGGTTGGGGGCGCGTTTGACATCTACGGCTCCGAGCTGGTGCGGTTCATGAGTTTGTTCAGTGGCTGAATACGAAGAAAGAGACCTAGACGACTTAACAGAAGAGCCCAGTCAACATCGCTTGGACGAGTTGAAAGCCCAGGGCCAGGTAGCCCAGAGTAAAGAACTCTCGGCCACCATTGCGTTGCTGGGCGTGATGCTCGCGCTTTATATGCTGTCGGGTAACTTCGTCAAAGAGATCACCGAGCTGATGAAGGACATTTTCACCAAAGACCTGATTCGTCCGCTGGACGTGGATTCGTGGACGGCCTTTAGCGAAATTGGCTGGCGTTGCGGACGCGTCGTGGTGCTTTCCGTCATGCCGATCGTGTGTTCGTCGCTGGTGCTGGGCGTGCTGACGTCGGTTGCGCAGACGGGTTTTCTCTTTTCGACCGACGCGCTTAGTCCTGATTTTGAACGGCTCAACCCGATATCGGGCCTGCTGCGCCTGTTCTCGTTCAAAAGTGTGACTGAGGCCTTTAAATCAGTTCTTAAGGTCACCATTATCGCAACGGCGGTTTACTCGGCGATTAAAGGACAGCTCGACATCCTGCCGAGCGTGGTCGGTTTGAGCGTCTCGCAGCTCATGGTGTACGTGGGCTCCACGACAATACGCATCTTCACCGTGGTGGGGATTTTGCTGATGGGTACGGCAGCCTTCGATTACTGGATCCAATGGCGCCGGTTTCGTTCACAGGCCATGATGACGAAAGCTGAAGCCAAAAAGGAAATGAAAGAGCGAGAAGGGGATCCGCAGATCAAAGCGAGGATCAGGTCTATTCAGCGCGACGCTGCCCGTAAACGCATGATGAAGTCGGTGCCCAAGGCTGACGTCATCATCACGAATCCGACGCACATCGCGATCGCAATCATCTATGACGCTGAAAATGGCTACGCACCCAAGGTCGTGGCCAAGGGTGGGGACTTTCTTGCCGAGCGAATCAAGGCGATCGCCAGGGAGCACGGAATACCTACTGTCGAGAACAAGCCTTTGGCCCGGACTTTGTATAAGCATGTGAAGGTGGGGCAGATGATCCCGCGCTCGCTGTATCAGGCGGTCGCTGAAATCTTGGCCTACGTCTACAAGTTAAAAGGTAGAACTCTCGGAGTATCCACTCCTTCATGATGAAGGCTGCTCCCGATCAAGGTGCAGAACTTAAAAGGATTTATTGGTGGCAGAAGCAGTTAAAAACAAATCGTTAGCGACGGGTGCGGCAGAGGGAACGGGCTTTCTGAGCTTCCTGCTGAGGACCTCCGGCAACTCCGATATGGCCGTTGGCCTCGGCGTTGTCGCGATATTAGTCGTCATGATTTTGCCGCTCCCGGCATTTCTGATGGATATCCTGCTTTCGATGTCCATCGCGCTGAGCCTGGTGCTTCTGCTTACCGCGGTCTACACGTCCAAGGCGCTCGACTTCAGCGTCTTCCCCTCACTGCTGCTCGTGACCACGTTGTTTCGACTCAGTCTGAGCGTTGCAACGACTCGACTTATTCTACTGCACGGCTCGGATCGAGGAATTGACGCCGCGGGCAATGTCATTAAAAGCTTTGGTGAATTCGTCGTCGGCGGGAACTACGCCGTCGGTATCATCGTGTTCATCATCCTGGTGATTATTAACTTCATCGTCATCACCAAAGGCGCCGGCCGCGTGGCTGAAGTCGCGGCCCGTTTCACCTTGGACGCCATGCCTGGCAAGCAGATGTCGATTGACGCTGACCTTAATGCTGGCGTCATCAACGAAGAAGAGGCCCGTCGTCGGCGAGTCGAGATCTCGCGCGAGGCCGACTTTTACGGCGCCATGGACGGCGCGAGCAAGTTCGTTCGAGGGGACGCGATAGCCGGAATCATGATCGTTTTCGTCAATATCATCGGCGGAATCATCATCGGTACGATTCAAAACGGCAAGTCGCTCGAAGAGTCCGCCAGCATCTACACGCTTTTGACGGTGGGTGACGGTTTAGTGACGCAAATTCCTGCGCTGATCATCTCTACGGCCGCCGGTATGATCGTGACGCGCACCGCCTCGGGCCAAAGCCTAGGCAAAGAATTCAGCGTGCAGCTCCTGGCCCAGCCCAAGGCCGTGGCCGTGTCGTCGCTGGTCATGTTCGTTATGGCACTGGTGCCAGGTCTGCCGTTTCTGCCTTTCATGGTCATGGCGATTGCCACCGGCTACCTTGCGTACAGTCTCAACAAAAAAGAAGAAGCCACGACTCTGGCCAAGAGCAAGCGCGAAGAAGTCGAGAAGCTCAAGCCCGCCAAAGAGAAGCTCGAGAGTTTGCTGCCCGTCGATATCCTCGAACTCGAAGTCGGCTACGGCCTGATCTCGATCGTCGATGCCGATCAGAACGGCGAGCTGCTGGAACGTATCACCCATATTCGCAAGCAGTTCGCGCTGGAGATGGGCGTGATCATTCCGCCGCTGCGCATTCGCGACAATCTGCAGCTCAAGCCAGGCGAATACGTCATTCAGCTCAAGGGCGTGCAAATTGGCCAGGGCGAGCTGATGGTCGATCACCTGCTCGCGATGGATCCGGGCAACGTCAGCGAACGCATCGCGGGCGTGGCCACGACCGAGCCGGCGTTCGGCTTGGCGGCGATCTGGATCACGGCCAAGCAAAAAGATCAGGCTGCTTATCTGGGCTACACCGTGGTCGATCTGTCGACGGTTATCGCCACGCACCTCACCGAGCTCATTCGCAAGCACGCCCAAGAGCTGCTGGGACGTCAGGAGCTGCAAAACCTTATCGACGTCGTCAAACAGAATCACCCCAAGGTGGTCGAAGAGCTTATTCCGAATTTGCTGCCCGTGGGCGTGATGTTGAAGGTTTGCCAGAATCTGCTTAAAGAGGCGGTCAGTATCCGCGACCTGCGCACGGTTATGGAAGTGCTGGCCGATCATGCGGGTCATACCAAAGACGCTGGCATCCTGACCGAGTACGTCCGCGCTTCGCTGGGCCGCTCGATTACGAAGAAGCTGCTGAACCCGGAAGGCGAGCTGCCTCTGCTTACCTTGGATCGCACGATCGAAGAGAAGATCGCGCAAGGCGTGATTCAGACCGATCAGGGCCCGCAGCTGTCGCTGGATCCGAACTTTGTCCAGAATCTGGTTCGCGAACTGAACAGCCAGTCGGAACGCATGGTGATGATCAACTCACAGGCCGTGCTGCTCGTGAGTCCGATCATCCGCTCTCAGCTGAGGCTGCTCATTGAGAAATTTATCCCGCATCTGGTCGTGCTCTCGCACAACGAGATTTCGAGCAATATTCCTATCAAGTCCTTTGCAACGGTGAGGTTGAGTTATGCAAGTTAAGAAGTTTGAAGCGCCAACGATGGCCGAGGCGCTGAATCTGGTTAAAGCCGAGCTGGGTCCGGAGGCGATTATTCTCTCGACCAAGAATCACCGGAAAGGTTTTGGACTGCTTTCCAAAGCCTCGGTGGAGGTAACGGCCGCGGTGACGGACAAATCGCTGGGAAAAAAGCTTATTACCGAAAAGCTCGTGCCGAAGCCCACGCGCGATCAGATCGACAAGCTTAACGCCAGCAAGCAGGCGCAGATCTACGACGAGTTCACGGGCTACTATCAGAAAAGAAAAAACGAACGCAGCGAACGCAACGAGCGCTCTGAGCAACGCGCCGACGCCCGGGCCGAGCAAAAGGCCGAGCAGCGGGCCGAGCACCGCGCCGAACGCACGGAACGCCTGGAACGCAAGCTCGAGGGCAGCTATGCGGAAGGCCGCATGCCTGACCGCAGCGGCACCAACGCGTTGCTGGGCGGCGCGCCGACACAGAGCCAGAATATTCGAGTAGGCTCGGGTGGGGGCACATTCGCCGCTGGCGCCAATGCCAGCTCTCCGGCCACGGCCCAGGCCACCTCCCGAACGGCGGGAAGAGTATCGGGGCCACCGCGCTATATCGACATTCAAGATGACGACGCTGACGAGGCCGCCAAGTTCGAGGCACCGGCACCGCAAAAGGGCTATGGCCGCAACGGCCGCGCCTCAAGCGCCGTTCACGCCGATTCACAGTCCGAGCAGATTGCCTCGCGCCACGAGCGACGCAATGAGCATCGGGCAGACCATTATGGCACGCCCGAGCATCGCATCAACGCAGAGATCGACGCACAGGCCGACGAGCTTAGCCAGGAGCTGGAACCCCAGGGCAGCACCCAGGTCTCGGCGCTGCAAGAAGACATTCGGCGCATGAAGTCGATGCTCGAAGAGCTAAAGAGTGAGCAGCTTTCGATGTCGGATGCCAAGCTGCCCGAGGTATCGAGCGAAGAGGTACAGGCGGAGTACAATAATCTATTGCGAAACGGTATCGACAAACGTTACGCCACGCCGCTGGTAAAGCAGGTGGCGTTCACGCTTTCGCGGGACCGCTTGCAGAGTCCCGAGGCGATCGTCGAAGCGCTGGCGGTCGAGATGATGAATAACGTTAAGATCGACAATCCGCTGGACTTCAAGGCGGGCAGCGAGCGTCGCGTATTTGCCTTTATCGGACCCACCGGCGTGGGCAAGACCACCACGATTGCGAAGCTCGCCAGTCAGGCCATTCTGAATAAGAATCTCAGAGTCGGTTTGATTAACGTCGACTCCTACAAGGTCGCCGCGCTGGACCAGCTGGCAACCTACGCGAAAATTCTCAATGTGCCGTTTCGTCAGGCCTCGACGGCTGCCGAGCTGGATCGGGCGTTGACTGAGTTCAAACCCCTGGACCTTGTCTTGATCGACACCAGCGGCCGCTCGCAACGCGACAGCGAAAGCCTGAGCCAGATGAAGCTGCTGCTGTCGGAGTGCGCCTCGGTGCGGCCGATTCTGATCATGAGCGCCACCACGCGCGATCAGGAGCTCTACGACATCATCACGCGCTTCAAGATCTTCAATCCGACGGGCCTCGTCTTCAGCAAACTCGACGAGACCAGCACGTTTGGATGCATCTACAATGTTTCGGTGAAAACCGGGCTTCCGCTGACCTATTTCACGGTTGGGCAGCGGGTGCCGGAAGATATCGAGTCAGCCAGCCGTGAGCGGGTTGCTGACTTAATTTTGGATTTATAACAACTGGGAGAATTATGGATCAAGCAGGAACACTTCGAAGACTGATGAGCAACAGGGTGGCGATTCGCCCGTTGAGTATGAAACCGATTCGTGTGATCTCGGTCACGAGCGGCAAGGGGGGCGTTGGTAAAACCAACATCGTCGCCAATCTGGCAGTCCAGCTGCAGAAGCTTGGCAGCCAGGTGCTGGTGCTCGATGGTGACTTTGGCCTGGCCAACCTGAACATCATCATGGGACTTGAGGCCAAGCACACCATAAGTGACGTGGTGTCGGGCGAGAAAGACCTGAACGATATCATTCTGACCGGACCGCACGGCGTGCGAGTGATTCCGGCAAGTTCAGGCATCTTTCGCATGACTCAGCTCTCGATGGCCGAAAAAACGATATTGATGGAGCGACTCGAAGCAACCCCAGTTCCCTTCGATACGCTGATCATCGATACCGGCGCCGGCATCAACTCGGACGTAGCGTACCTTAATGCCGCAGCCACCGAGGTGCTCGTCGTTGCCACCCCCGAGCCAACCAGCATTGCCGATGCTTATGCGCTCATGAAGGTGATGAGTCAGGAGTATCGCGTTAAACGCTTCAAGCTGCTGGTGAATATGGTCGACGACGCCCGCGAGGCGCTGGCCGTTTACAACAATCTGCTGACGGTGTCTGACCGTTTTCTCAATATTCACATCGATTTTCTGGGCCACATCATGGATGACCGCAAGGTTAGCCAGAGTGTGATGGCGCGCAAGGTGGTTTGCGAGGCGTGGCCCGAGTCGCCGGCCGCGCGCTGCTTCGAGGCCGTCGCCAAGACGCTGCGCGAGAGCCCGGCGAAAAGTGAGCTTACGGGTAACGTCCAGTTCTTCTGGAGAACACTTTTGAATGAGGTCAGCCTATGAGAGATGGAATAACAAAGTATCGTCGCCAGCAGAAAGCCACTCAGGATATCGAGCCGATCCTAAAGATCGACAACGATGACAGCTCCGAGGCCAGTGAGGGGGGCTTTCACGACCGTGTGTCGATTTCGGAAGAGGCTAGTGACCGCATCGCCAACCAGCCGTCACTCGACGACGACGACGATGACCTTGATATTGACCTCGAGGCCCTGGTAACCAAGCCGGCTGCCGTAACCGGCACTACCACGACGGTGGCGGCATCAGTGGTCAAAGCCACCGAAAAGGAAATGCGACCGCCGCTGGGCAAACGCGAGGATATCATTCTCGAGTATGCGCCGCTGATCAAGTACATCGCGCAAAAAATTGCGGCCCGCCTGCCGGCCAATATCGAGCTCGACGACCTGATCAGCTCGGGCGTGATTGGCCTGATGGACGCAATCGAGAAATACGATCCGTCGCGCGACAACAAGTTCAAAACCTACGCCGAGTTTCGAATTCGCGGAGCGATTTTGGATGAGCTGCGGGCCCAGGACTGGGTGCCGCGGTCGGTGCGCGAAAAGGCCAAGATGCTCGAACGGGCGTTTGCCAAGATTGAACACGAGCGAGGGCGTCCGGCGACCGACGAAGAGGTTTGCGAGGAATTGAAAGTCTCGCAGGACGAGTATCACGAGCTGCTCAACCAGGTTCGCTCGGTTTCGTTGCTCAGCTACGATGACTTGAACAACCTGTCCAAGGGCGACCGGCGTTCGGTGCTGGGGCTCTCTGAAAACGGCAAGTCTCCGACGCCGTTTTCAGAAGTGAACGTGGCGCATCTCAAGCGCATGATCGCGGACTCGATCAAGGATCTGCCTGAAAAGCAGCGTCTCGTGCTTTCGCTCTACTATTACGAGGATCTCAATCTCAAGGAAATCGGCAAGGTGCTCGACGTCACCGAATCACGTGTTTCGCAGCTTCATACCCAGGCCATCTTGCGCCTGCGTTCGAAGCTCAAGGGCCACTTCGATGACTTTCTTCTGATGTTCAGCTAACCATGAAAGACTTGATAGCCCTGGCGGGCGACCTTATTGCAGAAAGAAAGCGTTTGTCCGAGAGCCTGCGCAGGCTTGAAGGCAAACTCATGCAAGGTGAGGTTACGCAGGAGCTGTTCAAGGCTTTGGGCGCGCAAACATCCGAAGCAGTCATCGGCGAGCTGGACCTGCTGGCGCGGTCGCTTGACCGGGTTGGGGCGTTGACCAAGACGCTCGTGCAGAAGCTCAATCATGACCGGCTTGAAACCTGTGAGCCGCTGCTGGCCGATGCGGTGCTGTCGATTGAAGCCATTGCCTCGGGCCTGGCACGGCCTGTGGCCGTGGACTGCAAGTCAAACGAAGTGAAGATTGATCGCGATACCTTGAAAAAGTTTCGGCCGATCTTTCTTGAGATGCTCGAGACCTTGGTGGAGTACTGCGTCGAAAGCCCGAAGGAACGTCTGGCTCGTAAAAAGCGGCCCAAGGCCTACTTCCAGATCGACGTCAAACCGTTCGATGGTGGTTATCGTCTGATGGTGCTTTGCGATGGCAATGGCATTTTGCCGCCGCTCGTAGCCGATCATGGCCTGCGCCTGGCGGATATTGGCGTGCGCGCGAGCTTCGAAGGCAAGCCGGGTCAGTGGTCGGCCTGGCGGTTTCACATTCCGACCGGGGTCGGAGCGTTCTATAGTATACCGGTGCGCGTAGGCGAGCGCCGCATGTGCATTCCGTCGTGGGCCGTGGTTTCGCGCACAAAAATCGGTTCGGACTCCCGAAGTCAAGGCAAGGTCTGGGCGATCAACGAGCTGATTAACCGGGTCGAGGTTGATACCGGCTTTGAGGCCAACCATGGACGTTACCTGCTCGAGATCGCCGCAGGGACGCATACGTTAACTTTTGTTTTTGACGAGGTTCTGGAGCGCGAAGAAGGCTTCATGAAACCCTTGGGAACGCTCTTCAACGGTCAGGGCCGCTTTTTGGGCGTGGTCGAGAGCGAAACAGCGCCGGGCGCTCAGCCGGCACGCGACGAGCTTTGTCTGGTGCTGAACCCGGCATATCTCGTTTACGGAGGCGCCGAGGCGCAGAACGAAGCAGAGCAGCGCGCGGTTTCGACAGAGCAGCCGGCTCGGCCCCGTCCGTTAAGTCAGGAGATCGATGAAGATAAACATGCGGGCTAGCTTTCAAACGCGCCTTATTATCGCGGTAGGGGTTTCGCTCGGATCGGGCTTTCTGGTCTCGGGCTACATACTGCATAAATTTCGAGGTTACGAAGACAGCGCAAGCCATGTGATGTCAGGTGACCAGCGTAACGTCATTCAAGGACATCTGGTCGAGGCTCGCGTCAAGGCGGCTATCGAGCTGGCGCAGGGCTCGGTAAATAGCGAGCAGGCCAACGATGCCTTTCGCGAAAAGCTGGTGGCGTTGTCCGAGGACGTGAAGAACCTCACCAAGGAGCACCCGGATCGCCTGTTGGATGATGCGCGCAAATCGCTCAATGTGCTGATTACCGCCAAGTCTGACGCCATGGAAGATCTGTTCGTGCAGTACCGCAATTTGAAAACCACGGCGTTCAACGCCTATCGCATGGCCTGGGCCAACAAGTGGATGATGATCGCCCACAACGTCGGCTTGCTCATCAACGATCTCGACAATCTGCCCTATCATGCCGGCGAGAAAGCCGCGGCCAGCGTTTACTCCAAGATCGGGCCGCTCAGCTCGCTGATTACCAACTCACCCCTGAGCCAGGACTCCAAGCTGCAGCTGTTCGCGCAACTCAGCACGCTCAAGAATCAGGTTGGCCAGTACACCGACGCCATTCAGCGGTCGGAGAAACTCAAGATTCAGCGCACGGACGATCTCAAAAGCCTTGCCGGCACCATCAAGAAATACAACGAGGCGCAGGGCAAGAGCATGATGCAGTTCGGAAATGAGGCTCGCTCGGAAGTTTTCAAGGGCGTGCTGGCTTTTCTGTTTTTCATTCTTTTCGCCATGGGCTGGTACTGGGTCGTGCTGCGGAACTTCATGGGGCATTTGACCGGAGTCACGACGCATATCACGCAGCAGTTCACAACTTGGCTGTCACCCGGTGGCAGTATCACGACCGAGGGGTTCAGCGAGCCCGAAGAAGCGGATGCCGAGTTTCGCGAGGCGTTTCAGGCGATCGACAAAATGATGCGCCGGATGAACTCCATTCGCAAAGAAGACATTCTGGTCAAGCGCCTGCTCAATGTTCCGTTCGTGCTGGTGCATCGAAACAAACAGGCCATTTTCTGGAACTCCGCTCTTTCGATTCTGGGACGCGTTCGCGCCCTGGAAGAGATGGGGCCGGTGACCTATACGAATCTGCTGCGGTTCACCTCGATTCAGGGCAAAGCCGTTGATCCGATTGAAAAGGCGTTTACCGAGAACAAGGAAACCTCGCAGCTGGCACTGATGCGCGTGGGCGATGACGGCCTTGCGATTCAGGCGATCTGCACGCCCGTGCTGGGCGCCGACCATCAGGCCGAGTATGTCATGGTGCACATTCGCGATCTGCGCGATGAAAACCGCCGGGCCGAGTCAGAGCTCGACCGACAGCTGGAATGCGTGCGTACGGCCATCGAGTTCGTCAAGGCGGGTAAGGTTCCGCCCGAGGCCGGACCGACCCTGCGCAAGCCGGTCGTCGACGCCGTACAGGCGCTCAAGCAGCATTCGCTCGAAGTTCAGGAGAAGTCCGAGGTCATGGCCCGCCAGCTCGAAGCCATGCGCACGCGCATGAGCCGCGAGGCGCAGCTTAAAAAGAGCGTGCATGGACGCATGGAGCAGGTGCGTGAAGAAGTGCTGGGCCTTTGCAAGCAGGTAAACGACCTGCGCACGCACGCCGACGCCACAATCGCGCGCATGGGCCAGATCGACTCGCGCACTCGATCGCTGCGGGTGGAATATGACGAAATCCGCCGCCGGGGCAGCGAGCTAAAGAAAAGCCTGGGCACGAGCAACGCGATGATCTCGTCTTGTCTGGAGCGCCTTGGTCAGTCCGAAGAGATTTCAAGCCGTATCCGGGCCAACGAGCGGATGATCAACTCGATGCTCGAAAAATCCACGGTACTTAACGCCAATAACAGTATTCTGGGCTCAAAACGCGAGCTCACGCCCAGCGACGTCGTGACGATCACCGAAAATGTCACACAGCTCATGGGTCAGTTCAAACGCAGCTACTCGTTCATCGAGCAGTCGGTGGGCGACGTGGAGCGCAGTATGGGCGAGCTAACTGTCAAGCTGCGCGAGAATCTTTCGGCTTGCAGCAAGCTGGTTACCGAAGATCAGGATATCTTGAAGTCGGTGCAAGATTCCGAGCGTCTCATCGCCGCCAGATCGACCGATGCGGCCGATATCGGCCGTGAGCTTGCCGCCTTGAAGGTTTCGTCGTCGTTGATTGGCTCGGAGATGAAGGTAATCGAGAGCAAGTTGAAAAGCCTGGTGCAAATTGGCCAGGCCAGCATCGAGCTGCAGAGTCAGCTGGAGATCGGCTTTCAGGGTATCTTTGAGAACGTCGACCGGGGCGGTGACGCCAAGCTCACTCGCGGCCTGGCCTAATCCAGCCGCTCAAAGCTCGAAAGCCAACCGCATCGCCAGACGGCGATCCTCTTGCTGACCGGCATTACCAGCCAGCTCTTCTCCATAAGTCGAAAAATCGATTTTTACGACTGGCAGATCAATGCCCAGGCCCATGGTTGGGTAGCCCTGGTTCAAGCCCATGCGTAGCGAGAAGACCCGCGAGAGTTTGCCCTCGGCACCCATGTGCAGCTTTTTGATGAAGGAGATTCGCTTCTGAGCATCACCCGTGTCCTGCACCTCAATGGCAAAAAGTGGCGCCGTGAACCACCACCAGTCGGGAAAGTCGAAGCGGGCGCCGGCGTTGAACAGCCGGTCGTTGTTCACCGGACGATTGCCTAAGCCGGTCAGTAAGGTCACGGGTACCGCATCGTAATGGCTTTTAAACAGGCCGTTTATCGAAGCGCCCAGCGAGATGCGCATGAACGGGATTTCCCAGGGAATATGGTAGTACCCACCGATGTCCGAGTCGATGCCAATGCCCTGCTTGCCGAAGCTTTGCAGCGAAAGCTTGCCGCCTGAAAGCAGGCTGATCGAGCTGATAGTCGTGTCCGCACCCGCGCGATAGAGCATATGAATATTCACGCCCAGCGAAAGCGCGCCATCCAGAAAGGAGTGCGACAGGCCGAAGTTTGGCCCGGCGTCGATGATGGTCTGAGTGTCGATATCGGTGGTGTAATTCACGGCCAGGTTGGTGTGCACCGCCGCCAGCATGCCAAAGGCAAAGCCGAAATCGCCCGCGAAGTTCGGATTATAGTAGGCGACCATCTCTTGCAGCAGCAAATGCTCAGTTTGTCCGATCAGGTTGGATGCGCTGGCGATGGTGCCGGCGCCCGAGGCGCTCTTGAGCTTGGCGACGTCGCCTGACGTGGACAAAAAAGTGGTGTTGCTCTCGACCATCGACTCGAGCATCGTGAATTTTGAGACGTCGACCTCGGAATGCCGGGCGGGATTGCCGAAGAGAGCTTCACTATAGTTACCCGTGGTCGTAAGCAGGCCGCCCATGCCCTCGCTGCGGATGCCGCGAAAGTTGCGTATCTCTTCTTCAAACGCCAGCGCGGTGGCGCTCGTAAGCAGGAAGTTCAAAGTCAGGATAAGGGCCGTGGTTCGGAAGATTTTCACGGGTTCGGTATCACGCTGTTGTAGATGTAGCACCGGCCTGGGTTGCCAACCGCGAGGCCCAGCTTAAGAGCGAGGGCCAGAGCGGTAAGACTGCTGGAACCGCTGAGCTGAAGGCTTTGGGCCGCGGCGTTGATGCTGGAGATAAAGCTGTTCACGGCGGAATCGGACATGCCGGGAGTTGCTGTACATGCGACGGTGGTGGCCGCACAGTTGGCCGAGTCGATCTCGCAGCCGGCAGGCGCGATATCCGTCTGAGTGAGGGAGGCGACGCTGTTGTTGCCGGACTGGTTGGCGAGAATTCCGGCGGCCTGCGCGAAGTCACCGATGGCGACTTCGACCGATTTGCGACTGGAATCCTGGATTACATTGAAGGCGTCGACCGCCTTCTGCAAAGCGTTTGATTTATCGCCGGTCATGGGCAGCATGGTGCGAGCCAGTACGCCGACCGACGTCACGTCGCTGCTGCCGCTCGAAAACTTGTAAAGCGAGGTGGCGATGTTCCCTGCCGTCGCACCACCCACGCAAAGTTGAGCCCAGCCCAGCGCGACGGAAACATCGTCGCTGGGATTGAAGATGGTGCTCAAAAGATCAACCGCATCACTGCAAAGGCCGGCGTTGGCCAGCGCCACGGCTGCGGTATACTTATCCTGCGCCTCACCCGGGTGATCAATGCCCCCAAACATATTACAACCCGTCGTGCCCACCGAGAAAACCGTTAGCCCGGCAAGCGCCGCGTGCCAGTAATTGTTCGAACGAGTCTGCATCGTCTAAGTTTAACGAAACTATCTTTGGCGGGCGATGTTTTTTTCGAACCATTCGCGAACTTTTAACCGGAGCTCGTCGGTAGTGCCGCTGTTTTCGAGGGTCCAGGTGGCAAAGCGCTGCTTCTCGAGCTGCGGCATCTGGGCTGCGGTCATCCGCCCGGCAAGTTCTGCCGAAAGGCCCGGCTCGCGCGCCAAAAGACGTTGCAGCTGGCTGTCTTCGCTGCAAGTGATCAGTAGAATGCCGTCAAAGTCCTGATGCCTGCCCGACTCAATTACGAGCGAGGCTTCGTAGATGACCGCCGTTTTGCCCGCCTCGAACTGCTCGTTGATCAGCTCGGCGCTGCGGGCACGAATTGCGGGATGTAGGATTGCCTCGAGCTCCTTGCGTTGTGCTTCGTCGCGAAAAACCGACTCGCGCAGCTTCTGACGATCCAGGTTGCCCCTGGCATCGAGCACGGCTGAGCCGAATTTTTTGACGATCTGGTGCAGCACCGGGCTGCCACGACTGCTTAGTTCTTTGGCCACCTGATCGGCATCGATGATGGGAACGCCCAACTGGGCCAGTAGCGCGGCTACCGTCGATTTACCGCAGGCGATATTGCCAGTGAGCGCGATGACGCGTCCTTTGAATCCCATGCAAGGTATGTTAACCCTGCCGCATGGATTTATCTTTACCCAAAAATTTAAAAGAGACTATTTTTGCGGGCATCGACCCCGCACACATCAAGGCCATTGACGCCATGGCCGAGCAGCTCAAGCTGGCCATAGGACTTGTTACAAGGCTGCGCGGGCCATTGGGATGCCCCTGGGATCGTGAGCAGAGTCATCTGACCCTGCGCCCGTATCTTATCGAAGAGGCATACGAGGTGCTCGAGGTGCTTGATCGTTATCAGGCGACGGGTGATGCCAAACAGCTGGCTAAAGCCACGCCGAAAGACAAGTTCGTGCCCGTCGACGGCTCGTTTAACGCCAAAGACCGTGGCCTGCTTTGCGAAGAGCTGGGCGATTTATTATTGCAGATCGTGCTGCACGCGCAGCTTTCGTGGGAACGCGGCGAGTTTACGGTGGGCGACGTGGGCGAGGGCATGGCCCGCAAGCTGGTAAGCCGGCATCCGCATGTTTTTGGCGATGCCAGCGCGACGACTTCCGATCAGGTTTTGCAGAACTGGGAAGCATTGAAGAAAAAAGAAGGCAAAAAGAGCTTGCTCGAGGGCCTGCCCAGGAATTTACCGTCACTGCAGCGGGCCGCGCGCATCGGTGAAAAAGCGCATCGCGTGGGTTTTGACTGGAAGGACTGGCAGGGCGCCTGGGCCAAGGTTGAAGAAGAGACGCGCGAGCTGCGCGAGGCGATTGACGGCAAGAACGCCGAAGAGATCGAACACGAGATTGGCGATTTGTTTTTCTCGCTGTGCAATCTGTCGCGGCATTTGAAAGTACAGCCGGAGGATGCGCATCGCAAAGCCATTGGCCGCTTCGAGACCCGGTTTGCAGAGGTCGAAAAAATTTGCGAAGCCGAGGGCATCGACATGCACACCGCTTCTTTAGAGAAGCTTGATGAGATTTGGGACAGAGTTAAGAAATATACCTGCTGACCATGCCGCAGTAGTATCGGGACTTTTTGCCTCGGGAACTTCAAGGCGGTGCCCCGGGAAGATGAGCCTGTTTACCGATTTTTGGTTCCAGCTGCGGAATATTTAATGGCATGAATCGTGCTTTTCCTTTCGCCTCAGGAGAATCACAATGAAAAATTTGAAGCTAAAAGTTTTGTTTCTGGGGCTGGTATTGTCGGGGCTGGCACAGGCTTC
>JBBRLF010000050.1:0-20564 GCA_038231515.1 candidate division WWE3 bacterium | reverse complement strand
CAGGAGCAAGATCAAATAGGGAAACGTTTGAGGCAGCCTCGCCGAAGCTTCATCATCACAAGTGATGGGCGCGTTTTCGGGTAAGATCGCTAGAGCCTGTCGGTAACGGCAGGCCCAGAGGAATGGTCATCTCGGCAGTGGTTTTCGGACCGCTGCTAGGACAGAACCCGGCTTACAGTTCCAGTCGAGTTATATGGGCTGGCTTTCGCAAAACGAAGGCCAGCCCTATTTTTATCTGCGGCGCCAGATTCTTAAACCGTCGCGATCAAGCTCCAGGGAGTAGCGCAGCGGATCGATGCGGGCAACGTCAGCAGCGAGATTCGGGGTTGCGTACAAGTCGATACCAGGCGAAAGGTCAGCCACAATGTAGTCGGTCGCAGCCACGCCGGTTGAATACAAAAAGGCGTCTTTGCGATGGCCGACGTGCGGATACAGGGCGCTCTGGGTGGCCACGGAGGCATCCGGGGGCAGCTTGCGCAACTCGGTGCTCACCCAGCGCTGATGGGCAGTCGGCCAATAGCCCCGAATGGACTCCACCGGACTGCGGCCATAGAACAGAAGAAACGACAGTACGACCAAGGCCGGAACTTTGGCACCGGAGAGCTGGTTTTTTTCATTTAGCCGGCTCAGACCCGCGATCAGCACATAGAAAAGAAAAGGGATGAGAACGCATTCGTAGTGAAAGCCGATGGTCGGCTGATTGAGCAGCAGATTCATGCTGATGCCAGCCAGCGCGATCATGCCGACCAGCGGAGCGGCAGGGACAAAAATAAGAAAGGGTGCCGTCACGTCGAGAAAATATCTGAGGGCATGAAAATTGAAAAACGGCCGCACGACCTCCCTGATGAAGATGAAGGGATGGGTGAAAATCGCGACAAAAATTTCGTTATTGGTGTTGCCGAACTGGCGCAGTCTTTTTACCAGCATCGTGTCGGCGCCTACTCCGGTTCCTACGAAGTGCGGCGTGATTTTTATGTTGATGACTAAAAAGACCACAATCGAAAGCAAGCCCAGCCCAAGGCCGTGCCAGCGCCGCGAGGCGGGCAGGCGTCCACGCAGGCTGTCCAGCATCAGCCAGGCGCCGATCAGGGTCGTAAAGATTGGTGCGTTCTCTTTGACGGTCCAGCTGGTCAGGCACAGAGCCCAGAAAAGAGTCAGCTGTTTTTTTTCCAGTGCCAGCAGCGCACCCAGAAAAATTCCGATGAACAGATTGTCTTCGCGAAAGTCGAAGCCGTTGGCCGCCCGCAACGGCTGATACAGCAGATAGCAAAGCGCGGTCACCACTGCTACGGGCCGCGGTAGTTTTTTTTGCAAAGCCAACGCGTAAACGAGCAGCGCGGGGGCACCCAGCACAAAAGCTTGTAGCAGGAACAGGAAGTAGGTCGAGTCAAAGATCCGGTAAATCAGTGCGATTAATCCCAGAATCGGCGAGAAGTGTTCACCCAGATAGGTCTGGCCTTTTGAAAGCGACGAATGCAGAAAACCCAGCCGGGTGCTGGACCATAGTGACTGATCGACAAAACCCAGATCAAAGGCGAGCGCGTGGAAGGAATCGAAACGCCAAATTGAATTCCACGACATGAAAAATATGTAGGCTGAAGTCGCGGTCAGGACAGTTGCCCGCGGATAGCGTGAAAATATCTGCAGAGCGACCGCACAGCTGCGCTCGATTTTCGGCGGTAGCCAACGCTGCCACGCCAATCTTCTGATGCAAAGCAGAGCAAGCAGCGCAATGGCAAAGGCATCGATCTGCGAGACCTCGAACTTCAACGTTGCCGACGAGTAATGAAAGCCGCCAGTGCAAAGAAGCAAAGCGATGAGCAGGGTCAGAGCGTAGGCAAAGCCATCAAGAAGAAACATTGGAGACGAGACTAGCACGCATATGTAAGTACATGACTTAATTAACTAAAAACGATTTATTTTTATCTCGTTTGCCGAAGTGCTTTGGTATGATAATGATGCGACGCGTTGCATATTTGAAAGTATTGTTTGAGAGAGAGGACTTAATGGACGGTGACTTCACGTTCCACTCAGCCCGCCCTTCCTATCCAGAACGTTATCGTTCCGGGTACAAACTCTCGCACGCGTTACTCTGCGCAGTTCTGGTTCTTGCACTTCCTTTCATCGCTGCTGCGGCCGAACCAAAATATAAACCCGTCAAATGCAGCCCCGAGCTGATGACCCAGCTGCTCGTTCAGAGCAATGGGCCGTTTAACCAGCGGTTTGCTGGCCAGATGATCGAAACCGATGGCGGCCAGGTCTGGATGGTTGGTACCGAGCTTGCGATGGGACAGGCCGACCCGAAGGCCGCCGTGGTTCGCGATCGCCTCAAGGCCCTTGCCGGTCAAAGCACCAATGATGTGATTATCGCCAGCGCCATTACGGGCTCGCTGGCCCGTCTTAAAGTTTCCAAAGTGGCCAATGATCTGGACTTCGAAAGCATCATGATCGCGCACGTAAGCGAGGGCAATGCCGAAAATCTCCATAATCCTGAAAGCGCCGAGACCCGCGCGCTGGTGACCTTCTTTGTCGAGCACGTCGAGAAGGTCTTGCGTGAGCATCCCGACTACAGATTTATTGAGCTGAAGGCCGGCGAATATCTTGATGCGGAGACTGGCGAAAGCAAGGGCATCAAGTGGTGGCTGGAAGACGTGCGCCGCGGCTATAAGGAAGTGGTTGAAGCCAAGGGCAAGCGTATCGTACGCCTGGCTGACGTTTTCGCCGAAGATGCCCGCGTAAAAGCCGACTGGGCCGTGCCGGGTTTGCCCGACAGTCCGGTTGCCGGCTCGTATAGCGAAGCATCCGTACTTTACCGCCTGGGAATCAAGGTGGGCAACAATCAGGTGCGCCTGCGGATATCGAAGAATGGGCACAGCGAGTCGCTGCCTGTGCGCGCAACAACCGTGGCGCTGGACCCCGAAGACATGTCGCTGCTCATGGAAGCGAGTCAGGGTTCGCCGAGCGTGCCACTCGAACAAATTCACCAGACTATTCTGCATGCGATGAAGAAATATCAGAAAGTCGACCATCTCAAGATCATCAAGCGCGTCTTTTCGCTGCTGCAGTTTTGGGATGAGGTTGAGGACTACAATGTCCTGCACCAGACTCATTTTACGAAGGAAGTGCTGAGCGAGGCTTTTCTTGCCGTGATGCACGACCCCGAAATCATGCTGTTGGGCCAGCTCAAGGCGCAGGCAGAGCTGTTACAGATTATGGAAGAGCACGGGCTCGAGCTTCCGAACAAAGGTGCCGACGCCTGGATTGCCAAAGTGCGGGACCGTTACGACATCAGATTCAAGAAGCTTGATCGCATCGTGGAAACCATTACCAAGCGCATCGACAAGGCGCTGGCCGCCAAGCTTGAAGCGTTGCCGCAGCTCAATGACTACGTTCGTTTTGTTTCGGGCAAGATTCCATATATGGAAGGAACGCTGACCGACAAGCCGGTGTTTCTCACCCTGCAGCCGCAGGCCGCATTCCGTGCAAAACTTGCCAAGTCGATCGAAGGTTGGAAGGCCAGGTTTCCGAACCTGCACTTTAATAATGTCGACGATGCCCACATGACGATTCAGTTTCTGGGCCGCATGACCCCGACAGGAATCGACGCCCTCATGACCGAGGTTAAGGGCGTGGGCGAGGGCTGGAATTTTGAAGGCGGCGGTGCACATATCATGGGTCGTAACTCCAATCTGATCGCGCTGACCTACTCGCCAAATTCTGAAGTAGCCGTCACGGTCAATCAGGCGCGCGCCCGGGCCTCTTCCTTTGGAGCACGTCCGGAAAAACGCTTTCGAGTTTATGTCCCGCACATCACCTTGGCTTCATTTGACGTGGGCTCCCCTGCGAGCCGCGCGGAGGCTCAGCAGTTTCTTCAAGAGGTGACCAGCCCGCTTGCGAGCGTGCAGGTGCACGGTATGGATGTGTGGACTCACGTTCAGGCCGAAGATGCGCCCGCTGCCAGCGATAGTACGCCGGCGTATCGCCCTTATAAGCCTTGAGACAGGCTCTTTTCGAGGTCTTTGAGTTTTTGCACGTAGCGATGGGTGCGATTGGCCTTGTCGTCGGGCAGCGACGCTGAAGCCAGAGTCTGGTGTACAACCGCCAGGCCCGCCTTGGGGTTGCCTTCAGCCACGTAAGCTTGAGCCAGCAGCTGGCCGGCGCGCAGGCGATTGTCGCCATATGAAAACTCGAACGCACGGCTGGCCAGCTCGCGGGCTGGCAGCGTTTTTTTGAGTTCCATGTTCATGCGGGCGTGGCCGTAATAGAACGTGAACTCGCGCGGATATTTCAGTTCCAGGCGCTGGTAGAGGGTTTCGGCCGCGGCAATGTTGCCGCTTTTCCACAAGCAGTAAGCGAGTTCCAGATTGTAGCCACGTTCGGAATCGGCCTTGGCTTTTCCCAGGTGGGCGAGCTGTGAGCGGTACTCTTCGGCAGCATGCTTCCAGGCCAGGCGAGCCTGCTCGGGAGTACCGAATTTTTCGGTCGCGTCAGCGGCGGCGCTGAGAAGATCGGCGGGAAGGGCATCATGGCCGACAAGTTTTTCGGGCTGCGCGGCCAGCAGATTTGCCGTCAAGATTACCGCTCCAAGCTGCACCTTCTGCTTTTCAAACTCCTTGGCGCTCTCGTACGCCTCGGCAAGCTTCATGCGGCGCTCGATCGACTCGACGGTATCAGGAAATTCGCGTACCGACTCGGCCAACAGAAGGGTGAGCTTTTCTTTGGATTCTGTGGACTCTGGACCCGTGGCGGATTCCAAAATTCCGATGCGAGCTTCGAAGAGCTGCTCGCGGTGGTCGCGGGCCTTTTCAAGATACTTCTGCGCCAGCTCGTACTCTTTTCGCTGCAGATGAATCAGTCCGATTGTCGCGCTGGCTTTGGTGTCGCCGGCATCGGCCTTTTCACGAAGCTGGGAGTAGGACTGGCTGCGTGATTCCCAGGCTTTGGTCAGCGTTGCCAGAAATTCTGGCCGTGGCCGGAATCCGACGATGCGGTTGATCTCTTCGCCGTCCGCCGAGGCCAGGATCACGGTTGGATAGCCCGACACGCGGTACTTCGACTTCAGCTCCCACGACACTTCGGCGTCGGCATCGAGCTTGAGTTTTACGAAGTTCGCTGCGGCTTTTTTGAAAGCGGGCGTCGAGAACACCTCTTCGTCGAGCATATTGCACGGGGGGCACCAGATGCCGAAAAAATCAATCAGCAGTGGCAGGTGCTTGGCTGCGGCCTGGGCGAGTGCCGCTTTCGGATCATTGAAAATGAAGCCATCCTCGCCTTTGCCTGGCTTTGCGGGGCCCGGCACCTTCGCGTGGGAAGTGGTGGCGGCCTTGGTGGCCGGAGCCCCTGCGGCTTCGGCCGCCGCCTCTTTGCCATCCCATTTCAGATGCACTTCATGGCGTTCGCAGTACTTGTTGGCGTCGTCACACAAGAACAGGCGCACGGTTAGATCGCGGGGCTGCGTGCCGGGCAATTTGAAAACCGTGCGGTGCTCTTGAGCCGACGAGGCCTTGATGTGTTTTTTTGCCGTTAAATCTTCGAGCTCCATGGGAGCTTTGATGTTGATGTGGTGCCCAGCTGGCGGAGTTGCGACGACCTCGAGCCGGCTGGCACTCGCTTTGGTGGTTACCGTAAAGTCGGGCGCCTGCGCCGCCGCCCGCGCGTTCGTATTTGCCAGTAAGATCAGGCCAAGGCTCATGAGTAGTGTCATTTTTTCACCGATTTCAGAAATTGGGTTACGAGTTCCACTGTTCCTTGAAAATTATCGACGTGCACCCAGTGCCCGGCGTTGGCGATTACGGCGCCGCGGGCATGAGGGTTGAGCGCCAGCATCGTCGTCAGCTCACCGGCCGATACGCTGTCCGAAAGTTCACCGCGCGCAATAAGCGTGGGGCACTGAATCGCTTTCCACGTTTCGGTTTGATTTGTCTGTATCGTATTGAGCAGCTCGTCGCGAATGCCGGCAAGATCAAAGACCCAATGCAGAATATAGGGTGCTTCGGCCTGAGCTCGCAGATTGGCGAGCAGGAACTGGCGCATGACCGTTGTATGATTCGCCAGTGCGCTTTCAGCCGCGGCACGGTTGGCAAAGCTGGCGGGCAAGCGGTCAATGATTTCGTGCAGGTTTTTGAGATGCTTCGAACTGATTGTAATTCCCGAGTCGAGCATGGTCAGACTTTGCACGCGCGCGGGCTGGCTGCCGGCGGCTGCCAGTGAAACTCGGGCGCCCAGGCTGTGGCCCACAAGCTGCGCGCGGGAAATGCCGTGGCCGTCCATAAAGGTAAAGACGTCGCCCGCCAGGGCCTCGAGCGAGTAATCATCGGAGTGAGGGCTATGGCCGTGGCCACGCTGGTCATAGGCCAGAACATAAAAGCCGGCGTCGGCGATGGCCTCAATCACGCGGTACAGGTTGCGGGCAGAGCCCAGCAGTCCGTGGATGCAAATAACAGGCGGATTTTTCTTGTCGCCTTTGGCGATCGAGTAAAGTTCGGTCATTTTACCAGTGCGTCGAGCTCTCCGCTTTCATCAATCCGGGTAAGCTCGCTGAAGCCGCCGACAAATTTAGAGTCGATGAAGATTTGAGGCATCGTCTTATAGCCGGTTTTCTTCTCCAGCATCTTCCATGTGGCTTCATCATCCTCGGCGACAAAGACTTCCTCGAACGCGATTCCCTTTTGCTGGAGTAGCTTTTTGGCTGCAGTGCAGTAGGGGCAGTAATTCATGGTATATACCGTTACATTCTTCATCTTTAGAGTCTTAGCTGGTCTTGCGTAAGAGGTCAAAGATGTGGTTTAAGAAGTGAAAGTGAGAACAAAATGAGTGAAAAACACGTTGATTTGCTGGGTGTCGAGTATGTCGAATACGCGGTTCGTGACCTCGATAAGGCGTCATCGAATTTTGAAAGACTCGGGTTTGGCTGCGTGGGTTTTCGTACTGAAGCAAACCGCCGCTCCAAGCTTTACATGCAGGGCGATGCGCGTTTTGTTTTGACGGCGAGCAGCTCTGAGAACGACCCGGCGTTTCATTTTAGCCGCCAGCACGGCGATGGTGTGATGACGGTTGGTTACAAGGTCGACAACGCTGCGGAAGCGTACCGGCTGACTTGTCAAAAGGGCGCCAAAGGCGCACATGGCGTCGAGTCACTGCGGGGCATGAATGACTCCGTAATGCACCGTTCGGCGATTCATGTGTATGGCGACGTTCGCAACTCGTTTGTCTCGTATGAAGGCAACGGGCGTTTTGAAGATTCGTTCACCGAAGAGCACCGGTCGCTGGCCACCCATAAAGGCAAACTTCTTCAGACGATTGATCACATTACGGTCAATGTTGAAAAGGGCCAGGTTGAACGCTGGGCGAAGTTCTACGAAGATCTTTTTGGCTTCTCACTCGTGCGCCGCTTCGACATCAGCACGGACAAGACCGGGCTGTTTTCAAAAGCGCTGCGCAATCCCAATGGTCGCGTGACCATGCCATTCAACGAGCCAACCACCTCGAAATCGCAGATTCAGGAATTCCTGGATATCTTTCATGGCCCGGGCATTCAGCACATCGCGCTGCATACGTCCAATATCGTGCTTTGCCTCGAAGAGTTAAAGACTCAAGGTTTCAAATTTCTGGACGTACCCGACACGTATTACGAAGCAGTGCCGAAGCGGGTTCCGAACGTGGCTGAAGATATGAAAGAGCTGATGAAGCACGCCATTCTGGTGGACGGCTCGGAAAAAGGTTATCTGCTGCAGATTTTTACACAGCCGTTGATCGGGCCATTCTTCTTTGAAGTCATCGAGCGCAAAGGCGATAATGGCTTCGGTGATGGAAATTTTCGCGCGTTATTTGAATCCATTGAACGCGATCAGATTCGCCGTGGGGTGCTTTAATTAGAGAAGACGGGGCATACCTCAAGCCTTCGCTACAGCTACATTCCGAAGCTGGCCTTTAGTTAGTCCAAAGTAGACCAAAGCCGAAATGATAAATCCGACGAACCAGGCGTAGTGATAAAGCGAATTCACGAAGGGCCAGATTGCATCCTTTGGAATGAATCCGATATTGGTCAGGAAGCCCGGAACATTGGGCGCGATGCCCAGCACCATTGCGAGAATGGCGACGTGATTGAATCCGTTGCTGTACCAGTAGCGGCTGTTTTCGCGGTAAAGTTCTTCGACCACGAGCTCTTTTTTTCGAACAAAATAATAGTCCGCGATCAGGATGCCGCCAATGGGGCCAAGCAGGCTGGAGTAGGCAATGAGCCAGTTGAAAATATAGCCTGTCGGATCGGCGATGAGCTTCCAGGGCAGGATTAGAATCCCAAGCACGCCGGTTATATAGCCGCCCACCTGGAAATTGATTTTGGCCGGAGCCAGATTTGAAAAGTCGTTTGCCGGGCTCACGATGTTCGCGGCGATGTTGGTGGCGAGCGTCGATATCGCCACGGCCAGCATGGCAAAAGTTACGAGCAGCGGTGATTCGAATTTACCCGCGAGCACCACCGGGTCCCAGATCATGGTGCCGAAGACAATGGTGGTGGCGCTGGTCACTACAACTCCAATGAACGCGAAGATGGTCATCGATGCGGGCAAGGCGATGGCCTGACCCACCACCTGATCGCGTTGCGAGCGCGCATAGCGCGTGAAGTCGGGAATGTTGAGCGATAGTGTGGCCCAGAAGCCCACCATTCCAGTCAGGGCGGGAAAGAAAAACGTCCAGAAATGTCCGGACGTTTCGAACTTTGAGGGCTGATTCAGAATCGGGCCCAGGCCCTTGGCTGCGACAATCGCCCAAGCCAGCAGCGAGAGTGCTGCGACAGGCAGAAAAATCGCCTTGAAGACGAGCAGCTTCTTGATGGAGTCGACACCCAGGTAAACAACAAACATGTTGAGTGCCCAGAAAAGAAGGAACGTAATGGCCGGTCCGGTTTCCAGTCCCATCCACGCGGGAAAAAGCGCCGGCAGATTGCCGAAGCCGGGAATCCAAAGTTTTACGATCTGAAAAATCGCGAAGCCGCCAATCCAGGTTTGAATTCCGAACCAGCCGCAGGCGACGATCGCGCGCAGAATGGCGGGAAAGTTGGCGCCGCGAATGCCGAAGCTTGCACGCGCAAATACTGGAAAAGGAATTCCATAACGCGCACCGGCGTGTCCGTTCAAAACCATGGGAATGAGTACGATCGTGTTTCCCAGGAAGACGGTCAATATTGCCTGCCACCAGTTCATGCCGCCTTCAATGAGTGAGCTCGACAACATATAGGTGGGAATACAAAGGCTCATGCTGATCCACAGCGCTGCAAAATTCCAAGTATTCCAATGGCGATCGGCCGGAGCGACTGCCGCTAAATCTTCATTCGTGTATATCCGCATAAGCCGGCATTTAACCTTCCATATTTGTAAAGAGCAATAGTTGAATTTAGCACTTTGAAACCCCGCAGAGCAGATGATAAAACTCTAGCTACCGCAATTCGAAGTCACGGCGTTTTTTTTGCGGACAATTTTCTTACGAGGGAAATAAAATGGCAGACCCCACGAGTCACGCGTCGCGCAACAGCGACGACGTTTATCTGAATTTTATTGGTGGTCAGTGGAAGCAGGGAAGCACCCCCGAATGGGACGAGAACCGGAATCCCGCCCGTCCCAATGATGTGCTGGGTAAGTCGACGCGTTCGACGCCCGCCGACGTTGCGAAGGCCGTTGATGCCGCAGTAAAAGCGCAGAAGGAATGGGCGGCCCGTCCGCGCCCCGTTCGTGCTCAAATTCTGGAAAAGGTCGCGCAGCTCATGAAGGTGCGTCTGGAGCAGTTTGCCAAGACCCTTACGCTGGAAGAAGGCAAAAACCTGACTGAGGCGCGTGGTGAAATTCAGAAGGCGATCAACGTACTGGAGTTTACCGCATCCGAGGGAAGACGCCCTACTGGCGACGTGATTCCTTCTGAGATGCCCAATACGATGATCTACACGACTCGCTCGCCCTTGGGCGTTGTTGCCATTATCACGCCCTGGAATTTTCCGGTTTGTATTCCAATTTGGAAAATCGCGCCGGCACTGCTCGAGGGCAATGCCATAATCTTCAAGCCCGCAACCCTTACGCCGGCGACGGCAAAGATGATCGTCTTCACATTCGAAGAGGCGGGCTTGCCTGCCGGCGTTTTAAACCTGGTCTACGGCAGCGGCTCGGTTGTGGGCAATGCGATTGTGAACGACCCGCGCGTGCGCGGTATTTCGTTTACCGGCTCGAATGAAGTCGGGGTTGAACTCAACGTGCAGGCGGCAAAACGCCTGGCGCATGTGCAGCTGGAGATGGGCGGAAAAAATCCGGTCATCGTCTGCGCCGACGCCAATATTGACCATGCTGTTGAAGCCACGATCAACGGTGCCTTTGGCAGCACGGGCCAGCGCTGCACGGCCACCTCGCGCGTGATTATCGACCGTTCGGTGCACAAGGAATTTACCGAGAAGCTTTTGGCGGGCGTACGCCAGATCAAGGTGGGCGATGGCATCGCCAACCCGACGGCGATGGGTCCGGTGGTGGACATCAAGCAATACAAGTCCGTGCTCAAGGCGATTGAAGACGCCAAAGCAGATGGGGCCAAGCTGGTCTGCGGCGGTGAACCCTGCACGGCACCGGGTGGCGGCCATTTCATCACGCCCACGGTGTTTGACGATGTTCGACCTGAGATGAAGTTGGCGCGCGAAGAGGTTTTCGGTCCCGTGTTGGCTATTATTCCAGTGGACGGTTTTGAGCAGGCCATCGAAGTGGGCAATGCGGTCGAGTTTGGCTTGACCTCGTCGATCTACACCAATGACTTCAAGCGTATCATGCTCTACGCCGATCGCATCGAGACGGGCATGCTGCATATCAACTCAGCGACGGTTGGCAGTGAAGTTCAGGCACCGTTTGGCGGCGTGAAGGCCACGGGCATGGGCGGCCGCGAAATGGGCAGCACCGGACCCGAGTTCTTCTGCGAAATCAAAACAATCTACATCGATTACAATACGGTCGTTCGTAAAACGAACATCTACTAGGAGCTTCAAATGTCTCGAATCGTAAAAGCCGGCGTTATTCAGGTCGCCAACTGTATCGACACGAATCAGTCCTGTGAAAAAATTCGCGATGCGATGATCGAGGCGCATCTGCCGTTCATCGAACAGGCCGCCAAGCAGAATGTGCAGATTCTTTGCTTTCAGGAAGTGTTCAATGGGCCTTATTTTTGTCCCTCGCAGGACATCAAGTGGTACGGGCTGACCGAGGAGATTCCAAACGGACACACCACGAAGCTCATGCAGGACCTGGCTCGCAAATATAAAATGGTTATCGTGGTGCCGATTTACGAGCGCGAGATGGCCGGTGTGTATTACAACACGGCGGCGGTTATCGACGCCGATGGTACCTACCTTGGTAAATACCGCAAGAACCACATTCCGCAAGTGGCTGGCTTCTGGGAAAAGTTCTTCTTCAAGCCCGGCAACACGGGGTATCCGGTATTTCAGACGCGCTACGCGAAGGTTGGTGTTTATATCTGCTATGATCGTCACTTTCCCGAAGGCGCACGCGCTCTGGGCTTGAATGGCGCCGAGATCGTCTTCAACCCTTCTGCAACCGTGGCGGGTCTGTCGCAGTATCTTTGGGAGCTTGAGCAGCCGGCGCACGCCGCGGCTAACGGCTACTTCGTCGCGGCGATCAACCGCGTGGGTCGCGAAGCGCCCTGGAATATCGGAGAGTTTTACGGCTCCAGCTACTTCGCCAATCCGCGCGGCAAGATCATCGCGCAGGCTTCGCCCACCGAGAACCAGCTGCTTACCGCCGAGCTGGATCTGGACATGATCGAGGAAGTACGTAACCTGTGGCAATTTTACCGTGACCGTCGTCCGGAAACCTATGGAGACCTTACCAAATGACTGACTTTGTTGCACCACCGCGTCCAGGTGAGCCGTCGACCGAAGACATTTTAAAAATTCGCAAAGAGAACATGTTGCCGTCGGTGAATCACTATTACCGCAAGCCCCTGCATATCTCGAAGGCGTCGATGCAGTTTGTCTGGGACGTCGAGAGTAAGAAATATCTCGACGCCTTTGGCGGCATCGTGACCATCAGCGCCGGCCACAATCATCCGCGCATCAAGGCGCGTATGAAGCAGTGGATCGCAGAAGATCGTCCGCAGCACACCACGGTGTTCTATCTCTCTGAGCCGGTGGCCGAGCTGACTGCTCGTCTGACCAAGCTGACGCCACCCGGTTTGAAGCGGGCTTTCTTTACGAATAGCGGCAGCGAAGCCAATGAGATGGCGATTCTGCTGGCACGTCAGTACACGAAACGCACCGAGATCATTGCGCTCAAGCACGCTTATCACGGGGGCACCATCGGCACGATGTCGCTCGTGGCTCAGCACACCTGGAAATGGGGCGGACCGGGCCTGGCTGGCATTTCACATGCAGCGCAGCCGAACTGTTACCGTTGTCCGTGGGGGGCCAAACCTGAGAGCTGTGCCCTCGAATGCGCCAACGACGTCGAAGAGACGATCAAGACCACCACAACGGGCGAAATCGCCGGCATGATCGTGGAACCCATTCAGGGCGTCGGCGGCTTCGTGACGCCGCCGAAAGAGTACTTTCCACGCATCCATGCCATCGTGAAAAAATACGGCGGCATCTATATCTCCGATGAGGTGCAGACCGGCGTGGGCCGTACGGGCAACCACTGGTTCGGCGTTCTGCACAATGGCATCGTGCCCGACATGATGACCATGGCCAAGGGCTTCGGCAACGGCGCCTCGATTGGTGGCATCGTCACGCGCGATGACATCGCGGATTCGATGAAGGGCAAGATTCACTTCAATACCTATGCCGGGAACCCGTGGGCGACGATGCAGGCGGCTGAGACCCTGGCCATTCTTGAAGAAGAGAACATTACGCAAAAGGCTGCCAAGTTCGGCGAGCTCATGATGGGCCAGCTGCGCGAGCTTCAGAAGAAATCCAAGATAATCGGCGACGTGCGTGGTCGTGGCTTGCTCATCGGCATCGAGCTGGTAAAGGACAAGCAGACCAAGGCGTATGCGACCGATGAGACACTGGAGGTGATGGAAGAGGCACGCGAGCGTGGCCTGCTGATCGGCAAAGGCGGAATGTACGGCAATGTGATTCGTGTGACGCCGCCCATGTGCATCACCGAAAAAGACGCCGAGGATATCGTCAGAATTCTGGGCGATTCGATTTTGGCCGTCGAAAAGAAGATGGGGTATTAGCGCATGGCGGGTTCCAAGGGCGTGATGGCGAAGTGGATACGCGGCGGTCGCATCATTACCGCCACTGAGGATTTCGTGGGCGAAATTCTGGTGCAGGGTGAGAAGATCGTGGCCATGGGTCAGGACCTCAAAGCGATGGCCACGGGCGCCGAAGAAATCGACGCTGGGGGGCTGTACGTTTTTCCGGGCGGCATTGACGCGCATACTCACCTCGACCTTCCCTTCATGGGCACGTCCAGCTCGGACGACTTTGAGACGGGTACCATCGCAGCCGCAGTGGGGGGCACCACTTCGATTATTGACTTCGCGATTCAGACTCAGGGCAAGAGTATGAAGGAAGCCCTGGCGGTCTGGCATGAAAAAGCCTCTGGAAGAGCAGTTATCGATTACGCGTTTCACATGGCGGTGACCGATCTGAACGAGCGTACCCTAACCGAAATTCCGTCGATCATCGACGGTGGCATCACCTCGTTCAAATGCTTCATGGCCTATAAAGGCGCGCTGATGGTTGATGATGGCCAGCTGTTTCGTCTGATGCAGACCGCGAAGAAGCTGGGCGCCATCGTCACGCTGCACGCCGAAAACGCCGAGCTGATCGAATCACTGGTGCCGCAGTTTCTCAAAGAGGGCAAGACCGCGCCGGTTTATCACGAGCTTGCGCACACCGCGATTGGCGAAGGGGAGGCCACGAATCGCGCCATTTCGCTTTCGCGCGTGGCCGGGCATCCCACGTACATCGTGCACCTGACCTGTGATGAAGCGCTTCATCACGTGAAAGACAGCCTGACGCGCCATCGGCATCCGGTATTCGCGGAAACATGTCCGCAGTATCTCTTACTCGACCGTGCGTACTACGAGCGTCCGGGCTTTGAGGGCGCCAAATGGATCATGTCACCGCCGCTGCGCACCGCTGGCGACCAGGAAGCATTGTGGGCCGGCATTCGCGATGGGTTCATTCAGACGATTGCCACTGACCATTGCCCGTTCGATTTCCATACTCAGAAACAGATGGGTAAAGACAACTTTGCCAAGATTCCAAACGGCGCTCCGGGCATCGAGAATCGCATGAATTTGATGTATACGTATGGGGTGCTGCACAACCGCATCTCGCTCAACCGCTTTGTTCAGATCATGTGCACGAATCCGGCGAAGATTTTCGGAATGTACCCGCACAAGGGTACGCTGGCGCCGGGCGCTGATGCCGATATCGTGCTCTTCGATCCGAATGTGGAAAGTACGATTTCGGTGAAGACCTCCAAGCACCGCTGTGACTACTCGGCCTTTGAAGGCTTCAAGACCAAGGGCAACTCCGTCGGCGTTCTTAGTCGGGGTGAGTGGCTGCTTAAAGACGGTAAAGCCGTGGCTCCCAAGGGCTGGGGCAAGTTCATAAAACGTGCGCGATTTACCGGCACCAGCGAGATGGTACGCTAATGACAAAGAAGCTGACTTCCGACCGTATCGAGACGCAGTTTACCGACTTCAAGCCGGCGCTCAGTCAGACCGAGGCTTACGAGGAGGCACAACGCTGCATCAACTGCTACGACGCCCCTTGCATCAAGTCATGTCCGACGGGCATCGATATTCCAAAGTTCATTCGTCGTATCGGCACGAATCACGTGAAGGGTGCCGCGCAGACTATTCTCGATTCCAATATTTTCGGGCTCTCGTGCGCGGAGTGCTGTCCGGTCGAAACGCTTTGCGAGGGCGCCTGTGTTTACAACGACCTGAATCACAAGCCGATCACGATCGGCAAGCTGCAGCGCTTTGCGATCGAAACCGCCTATGACGCCAAGATGGAGTTTTATAAGCCGGGCAAGGCCACGGGCAAACGTGTCGCGCTGGTCGGCGCCGGTCCCGCTTCGTTTGCTGCGGCTCACGAGCTGCGCATTCACGGACACGAGGCTGTTATCTTCGAGAAGTCGGACATTGCCGGCGGTTTGAATACGACGGGCATTGCTCCTTATAAGATGAAAGCCGAAGTCAGCCTTCGCGAAATTGAACGCATCATGAAGATGGGCGTGAAAGTCGAGTACGGCAAAGAGCTGGGTCGCAACCTTCAGCTTGAGCAGCTCGTAAAGGATTACGACGCGGTTTTTCTGGGCATGGGTCTGGGTGCTGATAGCCGGCCCGTGCCTGCTAATGCGAATTTGCCGCGAGTTTTTGGCGCGGTGGATTTTATCGCGAAGATGAAAACCGCGCCCGCCAGCGAGCTGGCGTGGCTAAAGCAGGTGAAGACGGCGCTGATTATTGGTGGCGGAAACACCGCGCTGGATGCCTGCCGCGAGCTTAAGGGTTTGGGCGTGGGCCACGTCGTCGTCAGCTACCGTCGCGGCGAAGATGAGATGTCGGGCTACCGGCATGAGTTCAAGTGGGCGCGTCAGGAAGGCGTGGAGTTCTGGTTTAATACGCTTCCAGGCAGCGTGGAGCAGGCCAGCGAGGGTGTTCAGGTCACGCTCAAGCGCACGAGGGTCGATGCAAATCATAAAGTCCAGCTGGTACCCGACGTTCCAAGCCTGACGTTCACCTCGGATCTTGTCCTGGTGGCCACGGGGCAGGAAAAGCTTGAAACGCTGCTCTCAAAGATGAGCGGTTTGCAGTTTGAAGCGGGCTGTCTGGTGGTCGACGCCAAGACCAGCCGTACGGGACATCCAAAAATATATGGCGGCGGTGATCTTACAAACGGCGGAACGGAAGTCGTTTACGCGGTGGCCGAAGGCAAACGCGCGGCGCTTGCGATGCACGAGGGGTTTACTCATGGCTGATCTGACGACAAAGTTTCTGGGAATCACGTCACCTAATCCATTCTGGCTGGCTTCGGCGCCACCGACAAACACCGGCGGCCAGGTGATGCGCGCGTTTGAGGCGGGCTGGGGCGGCGCCGTCTGGAAGACGCTGGGCAAGCCAATTACCAATGTCAGCTCGCGATTTGGCGCTATCGACTATGCCGGACGCAAAGTTGCCGGCTTTAACAACATCGAACTCATCACCGATCGCCCGCTGGACGTGAATCTGCGCGAGATGGCTGAAACAAAACGCCGCTTTCCCAAGCACACGCTGATCGCCTCACTCATGGTCGAAACCCGTGAAGAGTGGAAAGACATCATTCGCAAAGTCGAGGACGTGGGCAGCGATGCCATCGAGCTAAACTTCGGCTGCCCGCACGGAATGTGCGAACGCGGCATGGGTTCAGCCGTTGGCCAGGAACCAAAACTTCTGGAGCTGATTACCAGCTGGGCCAAGGAATATGCGCGCGTACCCGTGATCGTGAAGCTTACGCCCAATATCACCGACGTAACGCGGCCGGCACAGGCCGCCAAGCGAGGCGGCGCCGATGCGGTATCGCTCATCAACACGATTAAAAGCATTATCGCCGTCGATATCAACGACTTCGTGCCCCTGCCAAAAGTGGCGGGCAAGAGCACCAACGGTGGCTACTGCGGCCCGGCGGTGAAGCCCATCGCCTTGCACATGGTTGGCTCCATCGCCCGGGACCCCGCCGTGGGAATTCCGATCTCGGGTATCGGCGGAGTTTCTGACTGGCGCGATGCCATTGAGTTCATGCTCATGGGCGCGGGCAATGTGCAGGTGTGCACGGCGGTCATGCATTACGGCTATCGCATCATTGAAGACATGCTGGCAGGAATGTCCGACTATATGGACGCCAAGGGTTTTCGCACTCCCATGGAAATCGTCGGCAAGGCTGTTCCCAACTACAAGGAATGGGGCGAGCTCGATCAAAGCTATCACCACGTTGCGGAGATTCATCCCGAAGCGTGCATCGGCTGCAATCTTTGTGTCGTAGCCTGCGACGACGGCGGCCATCAGTGTATCTCGGTGAAGCCCGAAATTAGGCGCGCGCCGATTGTGCATGAGCCGGAGTGCGTCGGCTGCAATCTTTGCGAGCTGGTCTGTCCGGCGCCCGGAGCGATTACGATGCGCCAGACTGCGCGTCCGGCCCATCCTTATTAAATTGAAGACACTCAACGTGCGAGCGTGTTGACGCAAAGCGTAACATGCTTGCGCTCCAGGGCTTTCAGTGTTCGTGGCGGAAGCTCGAGTCCCATCAGTGCCGGGCGGGTGGCCGTATAGCGCTTTTCGGGCTGGTCGGGGTTGGCTTCCACGGGCATTTCAAAAAGCTCGAAGAGCTTGCCTTTCGTGTCGAACAAGGCCAGCTCGAGTGGAATCAGCGTGTCTTTCATCCAGAAGCTAACGGCTTCGGGCTGATCAAAAATAAACAGCATCGACTCATCGCGCTTGAGCGGCGTGGAGCGGCCACCCAGGCCTTTGGCCCGCGATTCCGGCGTGCGCACGAGCGTTGCGGTAAAGGCCTTCTGAATCTGCTTGCACGAAGTGTCGGTGGCAATGCCAATTCGCAGATGGGCATAGTCCGGAAGCGCGGAACCACCTTGGCTCCAGAACGTAACCCATGGTAGAAAAGCAAAAACGGGCAGAGGAAATTTTTTATGGACCATCTCACCACTCTCTTTAGCCGATACCCATGGCTTGAGCTGCTCATCGAACGCAGCACCAAGGTCGTACTTATCATAGCGGTCGTGTTCGGATGTGCCAAGCTCATCCATGTTTTGAGCAAGCGGATACTTGCTTCGGCGCATAAAGCGAAACAGGGCACTCACAAGAATGCCTACGAGCGCGAGAAGCGGCTGGCAACTGTCGTTAAGCTGATCGACACGACCTTGCGGGTAATGCTCTTTGCCTTTGGGTTTCTTATGCTGCTGCGCGAGCTGGGACTGGACATCACGCCTTTTCTGACGGGGGCGGGAATCGCAGGAGTAGCCCTGGGATTTGGTTCGCAGAGCCTGGTAAAAGACGTGATTTCGGGTTTTTTCCTTCTGGTCGAAGACCAGATTCGCGTGGGTGACGTCATCAAGATCAATAGTGGACTTGCTGGTTCGGTCGAACGCATGGAGCTGCGCGTGACCGCCATACGTGACGGCGATGGAACTTTGCACATTATCCCCAATGGCGAGATCAAGTCGGTCAGTAACATGACCTATGAGTTTGCAAATGCCGTGGTCGACCTTCCCGTGCCGTATCAGGTCGATCTGAAGCAGCTGGTAAAAGTGCTGTCCGAAGTGGCGCGCGAGCTTGAGAACGACCCCAAGCTGAAAGACGAGTTGCGCAGCCGTCCGGAATTTTTAGGCATCGTAAAGTTTGAAGCAGACCATATGCTTGTCGAAATTTCGGTGCGGACCGAACCGCACAGCCGCTGGGCCGTAGCGCGTGAAATTCGCAGCCGGATGATGCTGGCGCTCGACGCTGCGGGAATTGGCCTACCCCGGGGCTTTACTGTTCACTTTCAGCCGGATTCAAATACGTAGCCAGGGCTTTTTTGAGAGGTGTGAGATTCAGCTCGAAATCCTTGAGCACCTTCGTATTGTCGACGAGCTCTTCCATCGTGATAAAATCGATGGCCTGCGGGCTCAGCGGCGGAGCGGTCAAAACCTTCATGGGTAGCGATGCCAGCTTCATGAGCCACTTGGGCTGATGCACGATTCGCTTCTGCTTGCCCAGCACTTCGAGAATCGTCCTCACGATTTCATCCATGGTCAGAATTTGCGGACCACCCACGTCGTAGGTCTGATTTTCAGCTTTGGGATTGTCGATTGCAGCAGTGACGAGTTTGGCCAGGTCCATGATGAACAAGGGTTGAACGCGATTACCACCGTCGCCGATCACCGGCACGAACGGCAGCGACTGCGCAAATGAGATAAACTTGTTCAAGCTGCGATCGTCGCGCCCATAGACCCACGAGGGGCGAAAGATAGTGTACGCAATTCCGCTTTCGACGATCGCGCGCTCGGCCATGAGCTTTGCGCGAAACCAGGGTTCATGTGCCAGATTTGGACGTTTCTCGCGAACCCCTGCGCCACTCAGGTAGATGAAACGTTTCACGGTGCCTGCTTCGCGTGCGGCGGCCACCAGATTGCGGGTGCCTTCGCCATCGAACTTTTTATAGGTATAGCCCTTGAGCGGGTTTTCGACCGGGTGGTTGGGAAACTGCACGCAACAGATGACGGTTTCGATATTTTTCAGAGCCTTGGGCAAGGTCTTCGGATCGCGAATATCGCCTTTAATATAGTCCACTTCGATGTCGCGCAGGCGTTGGCGGGCTTCGAGCGTGCGGCGGGTCATGACCACGACCGGCTTTTCGGCTCTCCAGAGCTTGGTAACGATAGTTGATCCAATGAATCCACTACCGCCGGCGACAAGTATTTTTCCAGACATGTTGCGAGCATAGCGCTGGACAAACGAAACGGCTAGCGCTTATGACTTGCCGCAAGTTGAGCGGTAGTAAACATTTTTGAAAGGACAGACGTATGACCAAGATTTACCTGATTTTGAGCGGAATTTTACTGGTAAGCGCATCGGCGATGGCCGCAGGCCCAGTGGTTGAGTCCGGACCTGTTCAAAAGCTTTCGCCCCAGAGCGTGAGCATCATGTCGGTGCTGGCTGCCAATGCGCGCGACTTCGCGGAGCTCGCTACTTTTGGCAACAAGATCACCGAAGCCACGGTTCAGCAGACCTCGGGCGAATTCACCCGCTTCACGATCACGATTGAACATTGCCAGCTGCGCGGCTGCCTGGGCGGCGCAAAGCTTTTCATCGAACAGGTTCGCGATCTGACGCCAGGTCGCTTTCCTCCGTTTCGTTACAACACCAAGATCGTTCGTCTGCGCTAAATTATTTTGCCGCGGGACAAGCGGCCTGGTTGGCTAGCAGCGCCGCGGGCATCGCGCTGCTGCTGGCCGACGTTTCCCAATCCTTAAGAAACTTGGCCTGCGCACTTTCGATGCACGTATCGCAGCTGGGGTTGGCTGCCGCTGAATCCGACATAGCCTTGAGTGCCCCGCAATTCTTCATTCGATCGCGTACGGCATCAAGGCAGGCGGCCCGATCGCCAAACGTAATATATGGGTTGGCGACTCCAGAGGCTTGCGGTGGTGTGTAACGAACGTTGCGAACACCAGAGGTGCCGCAAAGAGCCGGATCGGAATGAGGCTTGGGCTCGGCGCCGGCATATTCGCCCTTCATATAATCCACGGCGCTCGGATAGCAGGCGAAAGTTACGGGTGGCGGCGAACCTTGTAGGAAGGACACGCCCCTTGTAAATTCAGGGTCGGATAGCGCAAGGGCGCCCAAGGTGCGTATTCCCGAAAGTCCGTCGGCAAACGCAAACTGATCGTCGCGACTACCGCCCGTACCCGAGCTGTAGCCGGCACCGCCGACATTGAAACCCATCTGCTGGCCGACGTATTGGTATGACGTGATGGTATCGAAGTCGTAGGTTCCCGCGCCGTCGGGTGCTTTGAAAAGCAGGCCTT
>JBBRLF010000049.1:0-20660 GCA_038231515.1 candidate division WWE3 bacterium | reverse complement strand
CGCAAGATGTGCTCGGTTATCACGCCCGCGAATCAAGACCATTGGCTTGGACTTGGAAAAACGGTTTCAAGCAAAGTTCTGGAGCGTGAGGTCGCCCGGGTAAATCCCAAAGCTGGAGTCACGGAGTCAGCGACCTACGTCACTGGCGATCGCATTGCGCTTCGGCTTGGCGTGTCTCACGAATTCATGCAGCAGCTTAAACGGGTGCAGGACCTGGAGTCGCAGCGGACAAAACGCCCGGCAGATCGGGAAGACGCACTGCGGGCTGCGGTGGACGCCTACCTCGAAAAGCATGACCCGGTTCGCCGGGCGGCAAGAATCACGGGCAAGGCTGAGAAAGCAAAAGCTCCACCTAACGTACTACCTAATGCGGTGCAACCTGTCTCAAGACAGGCCAACCCAACATCAAATCGGATACATCCAAGTCTGGCACAGGCAACTCCCCGCACCCCGTCCGGAAGCAGTCCAACATCTCAAAACGCGCCTAAAAGAAAGCCAACCCCGGCCCACACCACCCACCAGCTCAATCTCCGCGACGGCAGCCGTTGCGCTCAGCAAGATTCTCAAGGCATCCGCTGTAATTCTCAGCGCTGGCTCGAGCACCACCACCTCACCCCAGTTGCCAAAGGCGGCGCCAACACGCTCGAAAATCTCACCACGCTATGCCACGTCCACCACCGACAGCAACATCCGACATTCACAAGCTAACCCGGTGCCAGACTCATAGCCCTCACCCCGTTACAAGGGTTACACACCCCCGTCCGAGGGCCTCTTGCATATTTGTCCGAACGAAAGTAAACCCGCATAATGCAAATACTATTAGTGCTGTTGGCGATCATGCAGGCATCCGCCGTTGAGCAACCGACTACCGCAAAAGGCGTGGTCGAAACCATCATTGAACGGGCGCGGCATCTCGACAACAAAGCCACCTACACCGACAATGCCCGTACCATCGAAAGCCTGGTGGATTTCAAAACCCTGGCCACGAATGCGTTGGGCAATCGGGCAAGCGACGCCTCTGGCGCTCAGAAACATGAAATTGAAGAGCTGCTGCGCAAGATCATCACCAAGACCATCTATCCAGAAGCACCGAAGTTTTTTCGTGACGTAAAAATCGATTTCACGGCCGAAGAAAATGCGGCCGACCAGCGCACGCACGTCACCTCGGTCATCACGAAGGCCGAGAAACGCTCGACCGTCGAGTACTGGCTGGCCAAAGAAAACACCGGCTACCGCGTCGTGGATCTGGCCATCGAAGGCGAACGCTGGGTTGAAAACGTACACGACCAGTTCGATGAACTCATCGCAAAAAAAGGCGTCTCCGGCCTGATTACAAGAATGAAAAAGCGGCTGGGTGAGCTCGAATCCCATCCTAAAGAGAAACACTAGCTCGAATGTCACGACCAACGCATTACCTTCTCTTGAGCGCCGCCCTTGCGGCCACCACGATTATCACGGCAATCGCGGCGATCACAGCCACCGTGGCCACCACGGCAAGTGCCGCACCCGAACCGCAACGGCGCACCGTCACGCTCAGCTCGGCCATCGAGCTTGCGACCCACAACAATGCCGATCTGCTGGCAAAGCTCACGGTGCTTAGCGCTGCGGATGCCCGCCGTCAGCAGGCCGAGGCCGCCAGCTTTCCCAAAGTAACTGGCACCGCTATCCTGAGCCCCATCTACTCCGCCACGGGCGACGCGCTCCACTCCAACAATGACCTGCACCACTGGGGTGCCTGGTTGCAAACTTCGGTCACGGTTCTGCAGCCCGTCTATGCCTGGGGCAAGCTCTCGAGCCTGCGCGAGGCTGCGGCGCGCGGCATTGATGTCGCGCGCGCAGAAGCCCGCAAAGATACCGGCGAGCTCATCTATGACGTAAAAGAGCTGTATTACGGCGCCGTACTTACCGAACAGCTTTCCACGTTCCTCGAGGACGGAAAAAAAGAAGTCGATGACATCGTCACCAAAACAGAAGAAGACCAGAAAAAGAAGCGGCCCACGATTTCCAAGCGCGATTACTATCGCCTGAAAATTTTCGCGGCCGAGGCCAACTATCGTTTCATGGAAGCCAACAAGCTGCGCTTCCTGGCCCGTCACGCCCTCTCCCTGCGCCTGGGTTTTGATCCCAACGAAGAAACCGTACCTCAGGAAACCGTGCTGACCCCGATCGAAGCACCACTACCTACGGAAGAAGAGCTGGTTGGAAAAATGGCCACTCAGCGGCCGGAATTCGCCCAGCTCACCAATGGAATTTTGGCCAAGCGCGCGTTACTCGAGGCCGAACGTACCAACAAGTTTCCCGTATTTTTCGTGGGCGGCATGCTCACTTTTGCTTACTCCAACGTGCGCACCGGACAGCAGTCCGCCTTTGCCTACGATCCCTATAATCGCAGTACGGGCGGCGTCGGCGCGGGCGTGCAGTGGACCTGGGATTTCGCAACCACGCTGGCCAACGAGGCCGCGATTCGCGTCGAGATCGACGAGCTTGAAAAACGGGAAATTTACGCCAAAGCGGGCTTTCGGATGGAGCTCAAAAAAGTTCTCGCCAACTTGAATGAGTCCCGCGATCGCCTGACCGCAAGCCGCGACGCCTTTCAAATCGGGCGCCGGTGGCTGGTCAGCGAGACCATGGGTTATTCCATTGGCGTGACCGAGATTAAAAATCTGGTCGATGCCTATATTGCGCGCGCGAAAACGGCGCAAGACCACTGGGAAGCCGTTTATCGAGTCAATATGGGCTGGGCCGAACTCTCCAAAACGATCGGAAGCGAAATCACGCCCGGTCTGGGGCCACACTGACACCACAAATAACCGACAAAATGGACAAGACAAATCCGCTCAACTTCGATATTGGGATACGGTTATCCATCTTAGATATTTAGAGAATGGCGGCGACGTTTTGCCGCCAAGGGCGGACTAAACGCCGACCAAGATTCGAAAGGATTACGCATGCAGACAAATACGAGTTCGAAGATTAAACCAGCAACCGGAAAGCTGGGCATTTTGACGCCCGGTCTCGGAGCAGTGGCGACCACGATGATCGCAGGCGTTGAAGCCATAAAGCGTGGTTCCGCAAAGCCCATCGGCTCACTGTCTCAGATGGGAAAACTTCGTCTCGGCAAGCGCAGTCAGAATCGCTTAGTTGATATCAAAAATTTTCTGCCACTCGCGAATCTCGAGCAGATCGTTTTCGGCGGCTGGGATATTTACACGGATAACGCCTACGAATCCGCAAAAAATGCCAAGGTCCTGGAACCCGCTCAGCTCGAAGCGCTGCGTCCGGCACTCGAAAAAATCAAGCCAATGCCTGCTGTTTTCGATCCGGAGTTCATCAAACGCATCACCGGTCCGAATGTTAAAAAAGGCAAAAACAAGATGGACCTCGCGGATCAGCTCCGCGCCGACATCCGTAACTTTGTCCGCGAAAACGATCTCACGCGCGTCGTGATGGTCTGGTGCGCTTCCACCGAATCGTACATCACACTGGGCGATGTGCACTCGACGATTGAAAAATTCGAAGCCGGCCTGCGCAACAGCGATCCGGGTATTGCGCCATCCATGATCTACACTTATGCCGCCCTCATGGAAAACGTACCTTACGCCAACGGCTCGCCTAACCAGTCGGTCGAGCTCCCTGCTCTTCAAGAGTTGGCCAAGAAGCGCAACGTGCCAATCGCCGGCAGCGACTTCAAAACGGGTCAGACACTGATGAAGACCGTGCTGGCTCCAGGCCTCAAGGCCCGCATGCTGGGCCTGGCTGGCTGGTACTCGACCAACATTCTGGGCAATCGCGACGGTGAAGTGCTCGAGGATCCAGGATCGTTCAAATCCAAAGAGCTGACCAAGCTCTCGGTGCTCGACCAGATTCTACAGCCCGAAGTAAATCCCGACCTGTATGGCGACTATTGCCACGTCGTGAAGATCAACTACTACCCACCTCGTGGCGACAATAAAGAAGGCTGGGACAACATCGACATCTTCGGCTGGCTCGGCTATCCGATGCAGATCAAGGTGAACTTTCTGTGCCGCGACAGCATCCTGGCTGCGCCAATCGTGCTCGACCTGGCGCTGTTCATGGACCTTGCACAACGCGCAGAGTTTGGTGGCATACAAGAGTGGCTCAGCTTCTACTTCAAATGCCCAATGGCGGCGCAGGGCTTGCAGCCGGAACATGACCTGTTCGTGCAGCAGCTGAAGTTGCAGAATACGTTGCGCTTTCTCGGTGGCGAAGAGATCATTAACCATCTGGGTTTGACGTATTACGGCGTGGACGAGTTGAGCAATCCGTCAGCACATTTGTAAAACCGGAATTTAGCCGCATTAGGAAGGGATTAGCTGCATGTACCTGCAACTCTGGCTGCTAACCATGGCTGCTCTGGCGATGGTAACCTTTGCGTGCCGGGATATTTTCTCGGGACGACATGTGAGCAGTGCCCGGATTCAAAAGCAGGGCTCCAGCCCATTTCTGGGGCATTTTCCGATGGAATTTGCTTACTGGCTACTGGCACCAATTGGCCGTCTGGCCGCTTATCTGAAGCTCTCGCCGAATCTTTTCTCATGGACCTGCCTGGTCCTGGGTTTTGGCAGCGGCGTTGCAGCAGCCATGGGCATGGTTCCGCTGGCCGGCGGGCTTTGCATTGTTTCGGCACTGTTTGACACGCTCGACGGAATGGTTGCCCGTTCGCGAGGCATTGCCAGTGACGCCGGTGAAGTGCTCGATGCCGCGATAGATCGTTACACCGAGTTTTTTCTGCTCGCAGGACTTTGCATCTATTATCGCCACGAACCGTGGGCCATGGTGCTGGTGCAGGCCGCGCTCCTGGGCTCGTTCATGGTCAGCTACTCGCAGGCCAAAGCCGAGGCGATGAACGTCAGCATTCCCAAAGGCTGGATGCGTCGTCCCGAGCGTGCGGCTTATCTGGGTGGCGGCGCCTTTCTAAGTCCCATCGTGACGGTTTGGTTTGAAGCGGGCGACCCCATGCCCCTCCACTATCCTTTACTGTTCTCGGTAATGCTCGTCGCTATTTTTGCCAACGCCACCGCGATTCACCGTTTTGTCGCGCTATACCAGGCGCTCAAGAACAAGCCTTCACCTGCGCTGGAAGCGACCAAGAAAACAGGTAATTCCAATTAGCGCGAGCTGGCTAAGACGGCAGTATCTGGCCCACAAACGCACCTTTTCTCGCGCGACGGCCACCTCGCTGGCCGCCACGGTCATCGACTTTTCAACCCTCTATTGCCTGGTGGAGTTCGCCCATGTCTACTATGTCATCGCCACGGCCTGCGGGGCCGCCGCGGGCGCAGTGCTCAACTTTACGCTAAACAAGTACTGGGCCTTCGACGCCAAAGCAGGGTCCACGGGCAAACAGGGATTTCGTTACCTCGTGGTTTCAGCCGGAAGCCTGCTACTCAATACCGGCTTAGTCTTTTGCTTTACTGAGTTCGGCCAGTTGAGGTATCTCCTCAGCAAAGCGATCGCGGCGCTGACTGTAGGCTGGGCCTGGAACTATCCCCTGCACCGCTATTTCGTGTTTCCATCCAAAGAAGCAGCTGAGGACGCCGTAAATGAATGAACCAAAACCTACGTCTGAGTCCCTGCGCGCCCGCGAGAGTGAGCATCTCACGCCGGGGTTGCAGCACTTCGCCATACTTTCTGGCTTGGCTATGGACCATGGTCGCGGCTCAAAGCTCTGGGACGTCGAAGGCCGCGAGTACATCGACTTTATCGGTGGCATCGGTGTCAATGCCCTGGGCCACTGCCATCCGAAATACGTAAAAGCGATTCAAGCGCAGGCCGAACGGCTCACGGTAGGCAGCTTCACCAGCGAGGTTCGCGTAAAACTGCTCGAACTTCTGGGCAAGGTTCTACCCAGCCATCTCAAGCACATTCAGCTCTACTCGGGCGGCACTGAAGCCGTTGAGGCCGCCATGCGCATGGCCAAGTCGTATACCAAGAAGTGGGAATTTCTCAGCTTCTGGGGCGGCTTTCACGGCAAAACCATGGGCACCATGGCCATGATGGGCACCACGGCCAAGCAAGGCCTGGGACCCTTTCCACCCGGTAATCTTTCAGCGCCTTTTGCAAACTGTTACCGCTGTCCGTTCAAGCTCAAGTATCCGTCGTGTGGCCTGCTGTGCGTGGAATTTGCGCGCGACTCCATCAAACACCAGGGCGCGGGCGCCCTGGCTGCGATTGTGGTCGAGCCCATGCAAGGCACGGCCGGAAATGTTCCGCCGCCCAATGACTGGCTACCTGCAATTGCCAGTGTGGCCAAAGAGTTTGATGCCTTGCTTATTGCCGACGAGATGATTACGGGTTTTGGACGCACCGGCACCCTGTTCGCGTCTCCCAATGTTGGCGTCACGCCCGACATCATGACTTTGGGCAAGGGCATTGCCTCGGGCTTTCCCCTCTCGGCGCTGGCCGCGCGCGCAGAGATCTCGGGGGCCAAACCCTTCGCCGCTCCCAGCGGCAGCTCATCGAGCTACGGCGGCAACCCGCTGGCTTCGGCTGCGGCGCTGGCGTCGGTACAGACAATCGTCGACGAAGACCTGACCGGTAACTCGCGCGCCATGGGCGAAATATTTCTCGCGCGGCTCGAAGCGTGGAAGAAAAAATTCAACTTCATTGGCGAAGTCCGTGGCAAGGGCCTTTTTCTGGCTCTGGAATTCGTAGCCGACCGCGAAACCCGCGCGCCGCTGGCCAAAGATAAAATGGAAAAACTTTTCAGGTTGGGCGTCGAAAAGGGCGTGCTCACGATGAGCTATGCTCCAGCGGTTCGCCTGCAGCCTGCGCTAAGCATCACGCGCGCCGAGCTGGACAAGGGCATGGACCTGTTCGAAGAAACCTTAGTCGAGTTTGGCAAAAACGTCGTTTGACGCAACCGCGGCCTTAGAGGCCGCCCGCTCGTCAAAAAAAGCCCAGATCGCCGGAAACGCGATAATCGCAGCCGTAATACAGGTAAGCTCGCCCAGCACCGCCAGCACGCCAAAGCTCACAAAAGCCTGGCTGCCGGCAATAAGCAGCGAACTGTAGCCGATAATCGTCGTGCACGAGCAAAGCACCACGGCACCGCCCGTGTTTTCAATCACACTGGCAATAGAGCGTTTACCATCGAGCCGATATCGGCTGAAGATGTTCACCGCGTAGTCCACGCCAATTCCAAACGTAATAGGCAACGCGATGAAATTCAGAAAGTTGATTTTCAGATTAAAGGCGCCCATCACGCCCCCCATCCACAGCACGCCCAGCACCAGCGCTCCCAGTACCGACCGCGACAGCTCCCAGCTCGGAAAAATAACCACAACCAGCAGCATGACCGCGAGAAACGCGAAAGCCGTAGCCTTGGGCCCGTCATTGGCAATGGCCGAAATCATATCGGCCGAAAGCGGCGGCTGCCCGGCAATTGCCGCGCCCACACCGGCAATCTTCACCGCTTCGCGAATGCCCTGGGCAAAACGAATAACTTCTTTGCCATCCCAAAACCCGGCAGGCTCGCCCTTTTTGGCGGCCACAGCCACGGGCAGCTTGGGATAGACGTGCACCATATGGCCAAGCGTGCCGTCGAGTTCGCGAAAGTTGGATAGGATTCCCTCTGGCAAATCACTGGCCACAAGCGGCTTGAGCTCGTCCGGGCCTCGGGGCAGCAGCTCGTCGACAAGCCGTCGGTCTTCCTTGGACAGCTTCGCCACGACCTTGGGTGGCAGCAGCTTTTTGATGTCGCTGATTATTTTGATTTTATGCGACTGGTCCACGGGCACGAAATCTTCAACTCGCTTGATATCTGAGATGGGCGAGCTGTCACCGTCGCGCTTTTTCAGCGCATTTAAGGCCTCAGACACCTTGGCCGTGTCCTTGGGGTCGGTCGTCAGCACGATGGTGGGCGTCAGATAGCGCTCAAAAACCGCGTCCACCTTTTCGCCCCAGAAACCCGAGCCGTGCAAGATCGATTCTTTATTTCGCAGCTTCGAAAAATCGCTCTCCAGCGTGTCTTTTGAAAGCCGCGAAACCATGATGCCGGCCGCAACGATACTTACCAGCGTTAGCAGCGTCAGCGGCTTGTTGGCGGCCACCACGAAGCGCGAAATCAGGCGCGCAAACACCGGCCGCGCCCCACCCAGGCGCGGCTGCAGCCAGCCCCGATTCTCGCTCCAGATCAGCAATGCAGGGAGTGTCGTGAAAGAAGACAGCCAACATAGCAGCATGCCCAGGCCGCCGATAATGCCGAACTGATTAAAGCCGCGAAAATCGGTAATGACCAGTGAGCCATAAGACAGCCCCGCGGCAATCGCCGCAGTCCAAGTCGCCTGCGCGGTAAATGCCAGCGTGCGAGGCAGCGCTTCGGCCCCGGCCAAGCCGTGCCGCCGCTCTTCCAGATAGCGGGCCAGTAAGATGATTCCAAAGTTGATGCCGTTGCCCAGCACAATGGAGCCCAAAAAAGCGGTGTTCGCATTGAGATAACCCACCAGCGCGTAGCTCAGGCCGAACGTCCACGCGGTGCCCGCAAAAAGCGAAGCACAAAGCGAAAACACGCCCATGAAGCTGCGAAAAAACACGATCATCGCAATGCCCACGAGCAATGTGACAATGACAAAGGACTTCACCAGATCGGCCACCAGACCGCGCTGTTCTTCTACGATATTTTGGACGTCGCCACTAAACCCTACCGTCATGTCTGGCGCATAAGACTTCGGATTAAGCTTCTCGACCAGCTCGTGAGCCGCCACCGAAAGCCGCTCATTACTCGAGATGTCAGTCACCTTGCCTGGTAAAAATGCCAGCACAACGTGGGTTTTGCCGTCGCGCGACTCAAAGTAGCCATTTGGAAATTTGTCAGTGCCCGACGTCCGATCGGCATATTTCTTCTTTAAAGCGGCGAAGTCGAATTCCGGCTTGGCGTCGTCCTCGTCGTCGAGCCCCAGCGAAAACGGATTCTTGTGCTTTTTCTCGTGGCGAATGCGTTCGTGCACGTAGCGCTCGACATCCCGCCAATCTGCGGTGTCGATGTAGAGGGCTTTGTTTTTTTCAAAAAAAGCGCGCTCGTCGGTGATGCTGTCTTTGACTCGCGCCACCAGCGTGGGCGGAAGCGCACGTAGGCCCGCGGCCACGGCCAGCTCTAAACGATGCCCAGCCTCGTGATCCGCACTTTCGACGATGACCGAGATGTGGTTTAGGCCGCCCACCCGGCCCGTAACCGCTTTAAGATCCTTGACGCTCTGAGCGCTAGCGGGCAGCAGCTCTTCCATATCGGTACGCAGGTTTTGATAAAGCTTAACCGAATAGAAGCCGCCCACCACGGCTCCCAGCAGACTTAAGCCAAGAATGACCAGGTGCCAGCGAGCAAGCCAGGCGCTGTATCGAAAGAATAGAACTTCTGAGCTCAAGGCTGGCTTTTGGCGCGTCATGCAGGGTTAAAACCCTAACATATGCATGCGTTTTAATCGAGTTTCCAGAAGCTGCGCCATGAGATTGCGCATCTCGCCGCCAAACAGGACACGGACCACCCGGCTTTCCTTAATCTGGTCAATATCGAGCGTCTCGTAAACCAGCGCCACCTGCACATCACACCAGGGAAAGAAGAAGACCAGGCGGGCCCAGAAATCAAAGTAATGATTGTTATAAACGACGATATCCGTGCAGGCCGTAAAGGCCTGGGCGCCCTGACCCCGTTTTTCGCACTGGCGGCTGAAGATTCCGGTCACAGGTTTGTGATGCCCGGGTTCGGCATCAAGCACCTCATAGCCATACGCCGTGCGGTTGGCGGGTTCCCAAAAATGGGTGTCGAATTTGGCCGGAAAAGCCGGACTTATGGGCAGGTCCTGCCAATCCATGGGCGCATGGGTGCCCTCGTAGGCCCAGATATGACCCACCTTGCGGTACTCGTCGATTCGCTTTTCAAGCAAGGCTCTAAAGTGGGTCAGGCGATACTGGTGGCTCGCGCCATTGATCGTCTTAAGCTCTTCGTCATTGAACTTGATCATGCATCGGGAAAGCCCGCACGCCTCAAGCAGTGCAAGCTCTGCCGGCGAATGCAGCTGACTCCAAAGCCGGGCAAATGCCCCGGCCTTGCCCGTCTCGCCAATGGCGTTGGCAGCATAGCCTTGTATCGCCGGATCCGCGGGCCTCAAACCGGTATTGGTGCGTCCGCCCATCTGCGAGGTATCACTGCCCTTGTTCCCAACCTTGATGCGCGAAAAACCAGGTCCAGGTTCAACTTTCAAAGTGCCGGCGGTCCACTCGCCCAGCCAGGCCGACTCAATGGAACCCCCCTTGCCCTTCGAATCGACGGGGGCGGTAAACGCATCGGTCTTCCAGGCTTCCACCGCATTCTTACCCACCGTAGTTGCGCCGATGGCATAGAACAGCGAGCCCTCGGTGCTGCCGATTTCGGTCGGCGCAACAAAGTTGTCGAGCTTGGCCACCCACGTTTTAAGAAATGGAAAATTGCGCACCCCTTCGGCACAGGCCAGGGTGGCTCGCATCGGGCCTTTATAAGGCGTCGGCGTCGGCGTCGGCGCGGGCGTAGCACCACCCCAGGGTAGAATCGTGGGCGGCGCCGCCAAAGCGGTCAGACTTAGAACGATGTTGAAGAGCACGCCCAAGGCTACCCTATCGTCTGAGAGTCTTTCAATATCTCTTTGAGAACGTTATCGAGCGGACGCACTCCGTCACGCGAGACTGCCGAGACGAAAATGAAGCGATCCACGCCCAGCTTGGCCGACGCGTCGGTTAGCTGCTTTTCTGCCGTTTTGCGCTGGTTATTGGACTTGTACTTGTCCATCTTGGTAAACGCGATGATGAAGGGCAGATTGGCATCGACCAGAAACTTAACGAGCTCCAAATCGTTATCGAGATAGCCATGACGGCCGTCGACCAGAGCCACGACCAGCCCAAGATAGGAGTCACTCTTTAGCCAGGTCGTAATTTCGCGTCCCCACTGGTCACGAAGCGTGCGCGCCACCTTGGCGTAACCGTACCCCGGCAAATCGACCAGCAGCAAGACGTCTTTAGGGTCGCGCGTCAGGCAAAACCGAAAAAAATTCATCTCGCGTGTCTTGCCGGGCTCGCGGCTGACGCGGGCGATTTTCGAGTGCGTCAGGGCATTGAGCAGCGAAGATTTTCCGACATTGGACCTGCCCGCAAAAGCCACTCGCGGCAAATCTTCCAACGAAAGCGCAACCAGATCGGTGGTCTTGACAACCCCACCCAAAAACTTCGGATTTTCCATAATACTGCCCTGCTCATCCCATTACAAATTTGGTGAAGTAGACTTTTTTCACCTGACCCTTGGTCGCCCAGCGACGCAGAGTGCGGTTTACGGCGCCCAGAATATCTTGCCGTAGAGCGTTTTTACCTGCGTCGGTCATGAGCGCCTCGTACTTGCGCCCCTGAATCACGCCACTCACCATCTCGCGGGCCTGCGGCAAGTGAGCGCGCAGGATTGCCGCGCTCTCCGGCGAATCCGCCTCAACATACAGCTCGAGTTCAAAAACACCGGGAAGTCCCGGGCCGGAATCGAGGGAGCCGCTGAAGCGTTCCAGGAATAGCACGTTGGCCGTCATGATCGCGAGTTTCTTTTCCTCTTCGAGAAACTTGGTTACGCCTTGCCCGGCCTCGCTGGTCGGCGTCTTGATGTGCTGAGGAATGAAGCGCTCGTAGAGCTGTCTCGACGTCATAACGAGAAGCAGTACACTCGCCATAAAGCCAAACGTCAGTATGCGGCTCGCCAGGTCGCCCTTGAAAAGCAAGAGCGGCAAGGTAATAAAGGCAATAACGGATCCTTTAGCCCCACCAAAAACCCGACCCAGGGCCGCACTTGCGGTTTTAAGACCGGCCCTTGCGGCATCCTTGGCGGCTCCGGCGGCGGCGGCGGCCTTTTCCTTGCCACTTTTGGCGTGGGGGTCACCGGCCGAGCCTTCATGGTCGGCCTTGGCGTGGGGGTCGTGTGGGGGTGTTGGGGTGGCGTCGCTCATACGTTTCCCTAGTTTACGGGAAGCCGGGAAATCCGCAAATGGTCAATTTAAGCTTTGGGTTAAAGCTCAGAACCCTTGCCCGGTTGCATGCGTTTTGCTAGCCTTAGGCGCTCAATGGAAGCATTCTTCGAATTTGAAAAACCGATTGTTACTCTCGAAAAACGCCTGCGCGAGCTCCAAGAGCTGGCCAAGAGCGAAAACGTCGATTTTGGGCCTGAAATGAAGGCTCTCGAGACCAAAATGGACTCCTTAATCGACGAGGTCTACGGCAAGCTCACGCCCTGGCAGCGTGTTCAGCTCTCGCGCCATCCCAACAGGCCATATGCCTCCGACTATCTGCCACTCATCTTCGGTGACTTTGTCGAGCTGCACGGCGACAGGTTATTTAGCGACGACCCCGCCATCGTGGCCGGACTCACGACGCTGGACGATCGACCGGTCGTGGTCGTGGCCAACCAGAAGGGCCGCAACACCAAGCAAAAAATCGAACGCAACTTTGGCATGGCCAAGCCAGAGGGTTATCGCAAATCCCTGCGCGTGATGAAGCTGGCCGCGCAGTTTCATCTGCCCATCATCACCTTTATTGATACTCCTGGCGCCTTTCCCGGCCTCGATGCCGAAGAGCGTGGCCAGTCCGAGGCCATCGCCCGTTGCATCATGGAAATGTTCAGCCTCGAATCGCCGATCGTCTCGTGTGTCATTGGCGAAGGCGGCAGTGGCGGTGCGCTAGCCGTCGGCGTGGCCGACCGCGTGCTGATGCAGGAGTTCTCGATCTACTCGGTAATTTCGCCGGAGTCGTGCGCATCAATCTTGTGGTCGGACAGCGCGATGAACGAAACAGCCGCAAAAATCATGAAGATGACGCCCGAAGATCTCAAGCCCCTCAACGTGATTGACGAAATCGTGCGTGAGCCCAAGGGCGGCGCGCACCGCGATTGGCCGGCGGCAGCCAAGCTCATCAAAAAGGCCCTGATCAAGCAGATCGACTCACTCGTCGAACTCACGCCCAAGCAGCTGCTGGCGGCTCGCCACAAAAAATTTCGCCACATGGGCGACGTGGCGCTGGTGCGTCCCGCAAAGGAAACCGCCGCTGAAGAAAGCAAAGAGGCGCCGTGACCGCCGCCGCCAAGTCGCCCACCCTGGTTGAATCCATGACAGGCTTCGGCGAATTTCGCACCAAGCTGGGCGACACCACGGTGACCTGTCGCGTACGCACGCTCAACCACCGCTTTCTCGATATCAAGCTCAGACTCCCCCGCTCCGATCTCATGACTTTGGACATGACGATTCGCAAACGGCTCACCGAGGTGCTCAAACGCGGCTCCGTCGAAATCACCGTGTCCGTCGAAAGCAAGCGCGAGACGCCGGACACCGTCGCGGCCTCGATCAACACCGAAGTGGCTCAAGCCTATGCCAAAGCCGCCCGCGCCCTGGCCAAACAGCTCAAACTGCCAGCAAGCGCCCTGACCCTGGATGCGTTACTGCGCTTGCCCGGCGTGCTCAGTCTTGGCAGCAATGGCAATCACCCGCCGGAAGAGTTTCTGGGCGGCGCCACCGACGCCGAAATCATGAAGTCGGTCGTCGAGCCCGCACTCCGCGCGCTTAAGCAATCCCGGCAGTCCGAGGGCACCAAGCTTTGTCAGATGCTGCTCAAGCACCTCGACGAAATGGATGCCCACGTCGCGGCAATCAAAGAGCTCGAAATTCCGGAAAAGGAACGCGCCCGCAAGCAGATCGTGGATCGCGGGCAAGAGACACTCAAACTTTTACATTCCCTAAGCCAGCAGCCCGCAAGCGAGGAGTTCTCCACCCGCCTGCGCGACGAAGCCGTGTTCTGGATCGAACGGCGCGACTTCGACGAAGAGCGCGAGCGCCTGGCCATGCATCTTAAAGAATTCCGCGATCTGCTCACGCACAAAACCTCGGGCGACGCCTCGGGCCGAAAGCTTGAATTCATTCAACAAGAGATTCTGCGCGAGATCAACACGCTTGGCACCAAGGCGCAAAGCCCCCCGATCACCTCGCGTACGATTGAGCTCAAAACAATCCTCGAACGCATTCGAGAGCAGCTGGCCAATGTCGAATAACACCGGCGCCAACGCGCAGACCAAGCTCATTGTTCTTTCAGCCCCCTCGGGCACGGGCAAGAGCACGCTTGCGTCGATGTTGCTCAAACGCAATCCCACGATCAGACTTTCGATCTCGTATACGACGCGCCCCCCGCGCGGTGAAGAGAAGCACGGCACGCATTATTTTTTCGTAAGCGAGGCGGAGTTTCAAGAGCTCATCGCCCGCGGCCAGTTTCTCGAATATGCACACGTCTTTGGCAAGAGCTGGTACGGTACGGCCCGCGCCACGGTCGAGCAGATGCTCGACAGCGGCAGCCACGTCCTTTTTGACATCGACGTGCAGGGCGCCGCCTCACTTAAAAAAAGTTTTGGCGACCGCTGCGTGACGGTTTTCATTCTACCCCCCAGCATGGAAGAGCTCGAGCTGCGCCTGCGCAATCGCAAGACGGATAGCCCCGAGGCCATTGAAGGGCGTTTGAAAACCGCGCGCGCCGAGATGCTTGCCGCACCCACCTTTGACCATCGCATCGTGAATCACGAGCTCGAGGAAACCTATCTGGCGTTGGAAAAGATGCTGAAAATGGAGCAGTGTCTTTGACTAAGAATGCGGCGCCGGTCAGCATTGACGATGTGATCAACGGGCTTCTGGCTTATTATCCCGAGGCCGACGTAAATCTATTGAAACGCGCCAACGACTTCGCCGAACGCGTGCACGGCGACCAAAAGCGGCACAGCGGCGAACCCTATATGGTGCATCCGCGCGCGGTGGCCAAGATTCTGACCGAGCTGCACCTTGATCTGCCCAGCGTGATTACCGCGATTCTCCACGACACCGTCGAAGACACGCACGCCACGCTGGCCGACGTCGAAAAGGAGTTCGGCCCGGTGATCGGCCATCTGGTCGATGGCGTCACCAAACTTTCAAAAATCACCTTTAAGACGAGCGAAGAGAAGCAGGCCGAAAACTTTCGCAAGATGATCATCGCAATGGCCAAGGACATTCGCGTGATCCTGGTCAAGCTGGCCGATCGCACGCACAATATGCGCACGCTCGAACATCTGCTGCCCTACAAGCAGAAAGCCATCGCGCAAGAGACGCTCGACATCTACGCGCCGATCGCGAACCGCCTGGGCATCTCCTCGCTCAAAACCGAGCTCGAAGACCTTTGCCTGCGTTATCTGCATCCGGACATCTACTACAAGCTGTCTTCCAAGGTGGCCAAAACCAAGCGCGACCGCGAGAAGTACATCGAAGACGTCACGGCCCTGATGCAGGAGAAGCTTAAAGAATACGATCTGCACGGCTCGGTCACGGGCCGTCCCAAGCACTTCTACTCAATCTATAAAAAGATGGAGCGCCGAAACATTGACTTCGAGCAGGTACATGACGTCATCGCGTTTCGCATCGTGCTCGACAACATCACCGAGTGCTACAAAGCGCTGGGCGTGATTCACGCCACCTATAAGCCGGTGCCAGGTCGCTTTAAAGATTACATCGCCATTCCCAAGGCCAATAAGTACCAGTCGCTGCACACAACGGTTATCGGCCCGCACGGCGAGCGCATTGAGATTCAGATTCGTACCAACGACATGCATCAGGTTGCCGAAAACGGCATCGCCGCGCACTGGCTCTACAAAGAAGGCAAGCTGGGCTCAGGCGGCCAGGGCGACGTCGAGTGGGTGAATCGTCTTTTGGAATGGCACAAGGATCTTAAAGACCCCACCGAGTTTCTCGAGACGGTAAAGATCGACTTATTTGCCGAAGACGTTGACGTGTTCACGCCCCGGGGCGACGTCAAAGAGTTTCCCTACGGCAGCACGCCGCTCGACTTTGCCTATGGGGTGCACACCGACGTGGGCAACTCGTGCGTCGGCGCGAAGGTCAACGGCAAGATCGTGCCGCTCAAACACAAACTCAAGTCGGGTGATACCGTCGAGATCCTCACCAGCCCCACCCAGACGCCCAGCAAGGACTGGATCAAGATCGTCAAGACGAGCAAGGCCAAGGCCAAGATTCGTCTCTACATCAAGAGCCAGGAGCGTTCGCGCGCCATGCAGCTGGGCCGCGAGATGTTAGAGAAGGAATTCCGCACCTACGCCCAAAACCTGGGCAAGCTGCAGAAGACCGAGATGTTCACCGAGTATCTCAAAAAGCGCGGCGCCAAAACGCTCGACGATCTTTGCATCTATATCGGCTACGGCAGGCTTTCGCCCGCCACCGTCGCGCACGCCGTCCTGCCCAGTGAAGTGCTGACGCAAAAAGAACCCGAAAAGGTCGAAGAGCCTTCGATCATCAAAAAGATTTTTGAAAGCGCCACGCGCAAAGCCGAAGCCAAAAACGCCATCACCGTCGAGAATCTCGACGACATTCTTATTCGCTTTGGCCGCTGCTGCAGCCCCATTCCCGGCGACCCGATCATTGGATTTGTAACGCGCGGACGCGGCGTCACCGTACACACCACCGCCTGCCCCAAGTCGTTTGAGAGCGAAAACGAACGCAAAGTGGATGTGAAGTGGAACCTGGCGGTGCCCGTCCGCCGCCACGTGAAGATTCGCGTGCTGTCGCACGACGTGCCCGGAATCCTGGCCAATATGTCGCAGGCCATCTCGGGCTGCGGCGTAAACATCTCGCAGGCCAACATTCGCACCACCAAAGACCGCAAAGCCATCTCGATGTTCGAAATCGAAGTCAGCAATATCGAGCAGCTCGCACGAGTCTTAAGCGCCCTCGAATCCAAAAAAGGCGTCATCAACGTCGAGCGAGTCAAAACCTAAGCCCAAACCACCGGTAACCCGTGACCTGTGCCCGGTGAACCGTGAACCGCACCGGAAACAGATTCCGGTAACGGTAACGGTAACGGTAACTGTAACTGTAACGGTACCGGCTCCGGTTCAGCTCACAGCTGCAGTACACCGCTCACCGCACTCGGGACCCCGGTTACCGAAAAAAAAAGGGCGCGACTCCCGTGGTGGAAATCACGCCCTTCATCTTTTACTTTGTCGCTTACTTTTCGAATTACTTGCCTGGCAGCGCGCTCAGCTTCTGGCGATAGGAATCCGCCTTGCCCGAATTCTGAGAAACGCGGCTAACCCATTTCAAAAGATTCTTGCCGCTCGCGATCAGGCGATCTTTGGACATGCCATTGTACGTGCCGCTGGCAAAGCCGCCGTCACGCGGAATCATGTAGTTGCAGGCCACGACGAAGACGCCTCGGCCGTCAGGAACGACGCGCATATAACCGTCGGCGTATACCGGCGAAAAATGTGCATCCGACGAGTCGATCAGCTTGGTGTTCAGAATGTAGCCACCCTTTTCAGCCTTGATCGTGTTTTCGACGGTGTACTGTCCACCCGAAAAACCCCAGGATCCGCTCTGCTCGTAGAACACCTGAAAAGGGTTCGAGCCAGCCGGGCTGAGCATCGTGCTCTTGTTGATGAAGTCGCCCAAGCCGTTCTTGCCTTTGTGTTCGCCGCAGCTTGCGTAAACACCCATCACGAGTTCCGAGTCATAGTCGGCATACGCGAAAACATAACCGCGCAACCAGCCGTTGCTCTGCTTTTCAAAGCGATCAGCCTGGCCTTCTTTATTCATCTTCGTAATTTCAGCGGCAGTCATGGAATCTTTGGTCAACGAACGGTCGCAGACGGCTTCGCCGCCCGACCTTACGGGGTCAGCCTGTGCAACGGCAGCCATGCCAACAGCCAGCAGGGTGCAAAGAACGAAAATCGATGGGGTCTTCATAAAATCTCCTGTAAACAAACGCCTGTTTGATGTGTTGCGTCATATCACAGATGGCGGGCCGATTCGAGTTTGATTTTTTCACGGGTATCCCCCAAACTGGGAAAACCTATATGTTTGGAATGATTGAAGGATTTTGGCGCGGCTTCTGGGCCCCTCTGCATGCCTTAAAGATGATCGTCACCTCGCCCCGCCTGCTCTCACTGGTGATAGTGCCGCTTAGCGTAAATATTGGCCTTTATATTCTCTTCTTTCACTACGGGGCCCATTATCTGGACGAAGCAGTGATTGGCTTTAACGCCCGCCTGGCGGCCAGCCTGCCGGCCTGGGCGTTGAGTATTTCTGCGTTTCTCCTCAAAATTCTGAGCTGGATTGTGCTCGCCGTAATTGCCGCGCTTACCTTTACGCTGGTCAGCGGCATCATCTCGGCGCCTTTTAACGACTACCTCAGCAAGGCGGCCATGCACCTGCGCCTGCAAGAGAGTGGCGCCCATTTTCCCACGCCTTCGCTACGCCTTTCTCTGCCCGCCACGCTGTGGCTTGAGTTCAAACGCGTGCTCATCCTCATCATTGGCGCGGCTTTGGCCTTTGGAATAGGCCTGATTCCCCTGCTCCAGATCCCGGCCTTGATGCTGGGCGCCTCACTGCTGGCCTTTGAATACTTCGGCTATCCGGTCTCACACCGGTCTGATGGCCTTGCACCGGTGATGCTCTTCACGCTGCGTCACCCGGCCGTCAGCCTTGGCTTTGGCAGCTTTCTCCTCATCTTGATGATGCTGCCGTTTACCAGCATCGTGTACATTCCTCTGGCTGTGGTGGGCGGCACCGTGCTTTACGCCGATCTGAACGCCAAGGTCACGAGACCAGCCGCAAATACGCATAAAAAAACTTAAAAAACTCGGTAACCGTCACCCAGATCCCGTTCCAGCTGGTCCACCACACCGTGCCTTCAAAAGGCAGCTGCTCGAACCAGGCCACGTCAATGCTCACATCAGGCGGCAATACCTTGCGAAAGATATAGTAGGCCCGGCGCACGTGATACAGGCTGGTTACGAGCAAGATGCGCTTGAGGCCCTGCTCGCTCACGAAGCGCTTTACCTGACTGGCATTTTCAATCGTATTGGTCGAAACGTTCTCAAGAATGATGTGGCTGTCATCAACCGGGCCCATCCAGCGCAGCTCTCGCAAGATTTCGCGCATCTGAACCTGGCGGTCGGTACCCGAGATATAAAGGGTCTTTCCATAACCTTTTTCATATAATTCCAAGGCCTTACGAATGCGCCCCCGGCCGCCCGTAAGGCAGACGATCACATCGGCCGCCTTAAAACTCGCACCTAGTGGCGCAGGCGTTGGCAGCTCGGAATACACGGCACTGGCCATCCAAAGGGTGGTCAGAAGCAGCACGACAAGCGCGGAAATGAAGCCCACGGCCCACCAAAGCACAGGCAGGCGGACGGAATCGGGCTGATTTGGCTTTTGGCCAGGGAGCCGTAGCCGGAGTCTTCGCATGAGTAGCAGCCTAGCCAGATTTGTGGTGTTGCAAAAGTCTAAATTTTTAAGTATTTAACTCAGTCTCTACAAATCTTTGCAAAGGATCTAACCATGGCTCGTGTATGTGAATTTTGCCTCAAGCGCCCGACGACGGGCAACAAGGTCAGCCACTCCAACATCAAGACCCGCACGCGTTGGCTGCCGAATCTCAAAAAAGTAAAGACGCTCACCAACGGCGCAACTCATAAAGTTTACGTCTGCACCCGTTGCATCAAGAGCGGCGTAATTACGAAGCCACCAGTTCGTCGCTACAAGGCGCCGACTGTTGCTGCTCCTGCCGCCAAGTAATCCGACTCTTTAACGAACGGCCAGGCACTCGATTTCAACTAAAGCCCCCTTCGGCAGCGCGGATACCGCGACTGTCGAACGGGCGGGCTTGTGCCCATCCATCTTGCGCTCGTAAACCACATTCACTTCCGCGAACGCTTTCATATCGAGCAAAAAAATCGTCGTTTTCACCACGTTGCTCATGCTTAATCCCGCGGCTTCCAGCACGGCGCGCACATTGTCCATGAGCTTTTCGGCCTGCGCCGCCGGCGTTTCGCCCACCATCTGACCACTGACCGCATCAAGTGCGATCTGGCCCGAACAAAACACCATGCCGTTGGCTTCGATGGCCTGCGAATAGGGGCCGACAGGAGCGGGAGCGCGGTCGGTGCGGATTTCTTTTTGCTTGGTCATATCATTACCTTTCTTGTGGAGAAGAGCTTGGCCCCAATTACGTTTACTCAATATTTTAGCTCGATCAATATCTCACGGTTTTTATGGCGCAGAAACGCTTTTCGGTACGTCTACAGCCCTTCGCCATTTCTCACACCCCGCGCCGGAAAGCCCTTTTTTGCCCAGATGTATATCCCTATGCCGAGCCCACCTACGACGCCTATCGTAAAAACGAAATGGATGAGCCGAATCCAAAAATACTCGTCCGGCGTAATGTAAAAAACCGCCCCCTTAAAGGGATAGGCCACAGTCCAGCCCCACTCGGGTCGCGGAACACGTTGGTGTGAAGGAAATGAGTTCTCCAGGTAGAACATCGCCACCCCTGCGCTTAAGGCGATCAGGCCAAGCAGCTGGAATAGTCGTTTCAAAAGTAACGGTGGCTTATAGTTGTTCGACTTCTTCATCCCACCCTCGAACTCTGAACTGAGGTTCCGCTCGTCCTACTTCTTCTTCGAGTGCCTGGCCTGCTGCGCTTCAATCACGGTAATCGCCGCCATATTAACAACGTCCTCAACATCGGAGTTCTGCTGCAGAACATTCACGGGTTTTTGCATGCCGACCAGAATCGGACCAATCGCCTCAGCCCCGCCCAGTCGCATCATCAGCTTG
>JBBRLF010000048.1:0-20762 GCA_038231515.1 candidate division WWE3 bacterium | reverse complement strand
TCGCGGTAATCGGGATGGCCTGTCGATTTCCTGGCGCGAAAAACGTCGACGAGTATTGGCAGAATCTTATCGAAGGCAAAGACTCCATCACGATGCTCACGAATGAAGAGCTGAGCCCTGAAATTCCCGAAGAGCTGAAGTCAGACCCACGTTACGTGAAGGCCCGCGGTCTTATCGACGACCCCTATAAAATGGATGCGGCTTTTTTCGACATCAGCCCCATGGAAGCCAAGCTGATCGATCCGCAGCAACGCATCATGCTGGAAACCGCGTGGGAAGCTCTGGAAAACGCCGGGCATTGCTCGGGAAGCTTTGACGGCAAGATCGGTGTTTTCACCGGCGTCGAAGACAATAGCTATTACCGCGAAGAAATTCAGCCGTTTCCGGAAGCGGAAAAAAGAGCTGGCCGCTTTTCGGTCATGACTGGTAACGAAAAAGATTTCGTGGCCATGAGAATCGCGCACAAGCTGGACCTCAGAGGGCCGGCAGTCAGTATTCACACGGCCTGCTCCACCTCGCTTGTGACCATTATCATGGCGGCCAAGAGCCTGCGCTACGGCGAATGCGACATGGCGTTGGCCGGCGGCGCGGCAGTGCATTTTCCGACGCACGATGGGTACTATTTTCAAGAAGGCGGCGTTTTCAGCTCTGATGGTCACTGCCGTCCATTCGACAAGGATGCCGAAGGCACGATTTTCACTGACGGTGCCGGCATGGTCGTACTCAAAAGACTCAAGGACGCCATTCGCGACAAGAAAACGATTTACGCCGTGGTCAAAGGCTGCGCGGTAAACAGCGACGGTGGCGACAAGATTTCTTTCTCGGCACCGAGCATCTCGGGCCAGTCCACCTGTATTCTTGACGCGTTGGCCGATGCCCGCGTCGACGCCGGCAGCATCCAGTTCGTGGAAGCGCATGGTACGGCCACCCCGATGGGCGACCCCATCGAGCTCGAAGGCCTCAGGCAGGCCTTCAGAAAGCATACCCAGAAGCAGCAGTTCTGCGCGTTGGGTTCGGTAAAGAGCAATATTGGGCATACTACTACCGCGGCTGGCGTAGCCAGCTTTATCAAGACGGTGCTGGCGCTCAAGCACAAGGTTATTCCGCCAACTCTTTATTTCAAGAGCCCCAACCCCGGTCTTGATATTGAAAATTCACCATTTTACGTGGCAAATCGGCTGACCGAATGGAAAAAAGAACAAGGCCCTCGCCGCGCCGGCGTAAGCTCGTTTGGAATCGGCGGCACGAACTCACACGCCATCATCGAGGAAGCTCCAGTGCTTGCCGAGGAAGTGGTGGAGCGCATCGAGCGTCCTTTTGAAATTCTTCCTGTTTCGGCCAAGACCAAGAGCCAGCGCGACGCGCTGCTTGCCGGTCTGGCCACGCTTAAGCAGAATGCACGCGATATGGCGTTCACGCTGCAGAACGGCCGAACACGTTTCAAAACGCGCGGCGCCCGCGTGAGGTTCCTCGGAATCGATGCTGAGGACCTGGTTGTGCAGACCGATCAGACCATGGAAGACCCACGGCTCGTCTTCATGTTTCCGGGCCAGGGCTCGCAGTACATCCAGATGGGCAAGAGCCTGTTCGACGCCTTTCCGGAATTTCGCGCCACTTTTTTAAAGTGCTGCGCGGTGCTGGATCGCGAGCTGGAGCTGGACTTTAAAACTTTCATCTTCGATGCCGCCAACAAGGAAACACTCGAGAATACGAAGTACACTCAGCCCGCACTTTTCGCCATTGAAGTGTCGCTCGGAAAAATGCTGCTCGGCTGGGGCATCATTCCTGATGCCATGATTGGCCATAGCATCGGTGAGTTCGCTGCTGCACATCTTTCGGGTGTCTTTACCCTCGAAGAGGGGCTCAGGCTAATCTCGGCACGAGGCCGCCTGATGGCCTCACTGCCAAGAGGCAAGATGCTTTCGGCGCGTGGCCCGCTGGCGTCGGTGCTGAAGGTAACCGAAGGCAAAGTCGATATGGCTTCGATAAACAGCCCGATACATTGCGTGCTGGCCGGCGAGAACGAAAAGATCGCCGAAATTCAGGCCTTGCTCGAGAAAAATGAAATTCCCTGCAAGCTGCTCCACACGTCGCATGCTTTTCATTCATCCATGATGACTCCGGTTGTCGAGCCTTTTCTGGAGATCGCCAAGGAAATCAAATTCCAGCCACCCCGTTTCACGATCATCTCGACGGTTACGGGCGAACGCATGACAGACGGGCAGGCCACTGATCCGATGTACTGGGCCAATCATCTGCGTGCCACGGTGCGGTTTAGCCAGGCGCTTCTGAAGAGCATCGAAGAAGGCGGAAACATCTTTCTCGAAGTTGGTCCGCGTACAACCTTGACCAGCCTTACCTTGCAGCATTTGAAGGGCGTCAAAGGCACCGCGATTGCGATGCTGGGCGAAACCGCCGATCCTGTTTCGGAAGTCGGGGCATTGGGTACGGCGCTGGCCAAGCTTTGGAGTAACGGCTGGGAGCTCCTCTGGAACCATCTCTGGTCTGGCGGCCGCCGCGTTCCTCTGCTGACTTATCCTTTCGAAAAGAAAACTTTCCGGTTTTCAGAAAATAGAAAACCTGAGCTCATGACCATTCAGGCACAGTTCGCACAGCCTATGGTGGTTGAAGCCATGGCGCCGGCTGAAGCCATTCTGGAAGCAGAAGCGCCCGCCGAAGCCGGGCCGGCCATCGAAGAGCTGTTGAAGGCCGAGCTGGGCACGCTGCTGAGCGAATATTCCGGCCTCGAAATCGATGCACCCGCGGCAACTTTTTTTGAAACCGGCTTTGACTCGCTGGTGCTGATGCAAATTGGCGTGCAGCTTGGCAAAAAGTATGGCGTTTCGGTTTCACTCACCGATCTGATGGGCAAGCACAACTCCTTGAATCTTCTTACGCTGCACATAATGAAGGTTGTAGCGGCAGACAAGCTTCCAAAAGCGGTTCAAAAGCAACGCCCCGCTCGCATTGCTGCCGTACCTCAGTCCGAACCACAGGCAAGCCTGGCCGCTGCAGTGGCAGGGCCGATTGCTGGTCTGGCTTCAGCGGCGTTGCAGCCCATGCCAACCGACGTCGCAAAGGTTGTGTACAAGCAGTTAAACGAGCTGAGACAGCTGCTCGAAGCGCAGCTCGGTCTTGCGGACGAAACGGGTCGGCAGGCCGCTCCTGCGGCGGCTCCGGTTAAGGGCGCATCGCTGCTCAAGCGCCTGATTCGTGCCCGGCATTCGCAGCCGCCAGTTGCCGGCGCCTTTCGGGCAAAAACTCCGAGTGGCGACGAGGCCTGGTATCGTTATGATGCGAAGACCCAGCGCTACGAGATTTTGAAATATGTCTGATAAGCCGTCCTTGCTTGGCAAATTCACGCGCCGTAAGCCGGTGTGGGTGCCAGCCAATTGCGACACCGATACTTTGTTCGGTGAAAAAACGGTGGTTGCCACCTCGGAAGCTCAGCGCGAAATTTTCGCCGCCTCGATGCTCGATGCTGACGCCTCGCGCGCCTACAATCATTGTATTTCCATATTCTTCGAAGGCAAGCTGGACGTGGATGCGCTCTACTCCTGTCTGCTGAATCTGCTCAAACGGCACGAGGCGCTGCGAGGCTCCTTTTCTGCCGATGGCGAAAAGTTCAGGATAAGAGAAGGTGTTGGTTTTGAGATGCCGGTCGTGAATCTGGAGGCGGTGGCCGCGTCCGAACAGCAGAGCTCCTACGATAGATTCATTCGCCAGGAACTGGCGCACGTTTTCGATCTGGTCCGGGGCCCGCTTTTCAGAAGCAACCTTGTTCGCTACTCGCGTCGCAAATGGACCCTGGTATTCAACTGTCACCACGCGGTGGTGGACGGGTGGTCGCTCAATACGATTTTAAGCGACCTGCCCAAGCTCTACACGGCTCTGGTTACCGGACAGACGGAGTCTAATCTTGAACCAGTCACCTCATTCGTGGAATATCTTACGTCAACCGTGGCGCGCGAAAAGGAAACGTCCGCCTCGGTAAAGCAGTTTTGGAAGCGCGTATTTTCAGACGGAGTTCCCGTGCTGGATCTGCCACTCGACAAGCCTCGCCCCAAGGAACGCACCTACAACTGCCGCCGTGAAGATTACAAGATCGACCGCAAAGTTTACGAGAGGCTCAAAGACCTGGGCGTAAAGAACGGGACCAGCCAGTTTGCAACTTTACTGGCGGCCTTCGCGCTTTATCTGCACCGGATTTCGGGTCAGGACGACCACCTGGTTGGCGTGCCTTCAGCCGGCCAGATCATCAGCGGCAAGTCGAAGCTGCTGGGGCATGACGCGCGCATCATGCCCATTCGCTGTCTCTTGCAAACATCCGACACCTTTAAGACTTACTCGAATCGGGTCATGCAGAATTTTTTTGCCGCCTATGAAAACCAATGGATCAGCATGCCCGAGCTGATGAGCGAACTTAAAGTGCGCCAGGATCCCGCGCGCGTGCCTTTTGTATCGGTTATTTTCAGCTTCGACCCGGGCATGAGTGCCTCGGATTTTCATTTCGAAGATCTGAAAGCACACCACTTTTTCAATCACCGTAACTTTGAAACTTTTGAAATCGCGATTAATGCCGTGGTGGAACATGGTGACATGGTGCTGGAGTGCGCCTATAACGCCGATCTTTTTGATGCCGCGGAAATGCACGAGCGGCTGCTGCAGTTTGAAAAGCTGATGGCTTCCATTACTGAGGCGCCTGAGCTGCCCGTGGCCAAACTTGAGATTTTGACCACAAGGCAGATTCAGGACATGGACCGCGCGTTGAATTCGACGCAGATGCAGGTTGAGCGCGGTGTGTGCGTCGATCAGCTTATTGAACGCATGGTGCGCAACACGCCCACGAGCGTGGCGGTCGAGTACGGCGACATCTCTCTAAGTTACGAAGAAATCTGGGCGCGGGCTGGAAAGATTGCGAATGCCGTATTGCGCGCGGGGCTGGGTCCCAAGCCGCTGGTTGGCGTAATGGTTGAACGGACCGAGAATCTGGTTTCGATTTTGCTGGGCGTCTGGCGTGCCGGTGGTACGTTCGTGCCGCTTGACCCCGCGTATCCACTCGATCGACTGCAGTACATGGTTACGCATTCGGCGATTCGCCTGGTGCTGAGCCAGGACATCCATATGGGTGCCTTGCAAATCGAAGGCGTGGACTACCTGGATATCGCCAAGATTCTGGCCACCGCGTCGACTGCGATCGCAGCGAGTGTGATTCGCGACCCTAAAGATCTGGCCTACGTGATTTATACGTCAGGGTCGACCGGCAAGCCCAAGGGCGTGAAGGTTCCTCAGCACACCCTGGTGAATTTTCTCTGCTCGATGCAGAAGCAGGGACCGGGCATTACGGCGGCTGATCATATGCTGGCCATTACGACCATCTCTTTCGACATCGCCGAGCTCGAGCTTTGGCTGCCCCTGATCAGCGGCGCGCGTACCGTGATCGTCGACCGTGCCACTTCGATTGACGGCATGGCCTTGATCAAGCTGGTGAAGGAAAAGAAAATCACGTTTATACAGGCCACCCCAGGCACATGGAGATTGCTGCTGTGTTCGGAGTGGGCAGGCGACCCAAAGCTCAAAGCTCTGTGCGGCGGCGAAGCTTTACCCAAAGAGCTGGCCGACGAGATTCTCAGCCGTGTTGGTACGTTGTGGAACGTCTATGGTCCAACTGAAACGACGGTCTGGTCCACGATTGATCAGGTGGGTCCGGGGCCGATCACCATTGGCAAGCCCCTGGGCAATCAGCTGACTTATATTCTGGATGCGAATGGCAGCTGGGCCCCGCGCGGAGTGGTTGGCGAACTTTGGCTGGGCGGCGACGGAGTTACTGATGGCTATTTCGGACGTGACGACCTTACAGTTGAGCGTTTTGTGCCCAATACGTTTACCGGCAAAGGCAATATTTACAAGACGGGCGATCTGGTTCGCCTGCGTCAGGATGGACGTATCGAGTTCGTGGGACGCAATGACTTTCAGGTTAAAGTGCGTGGCTACCGCATCGAGCTGGGCGAAGTGCAATATGCTTTGGCACAGCACCCAAGCGTAAGACAGTGCGTGGTGGTGGTTAAGAACACCTCGCCGGGCGACGCGCAGCTTGTGGCCTATTACAGCCTCAAACCAGGAAAAAAAGCCAAACCAGCCGAGCTCAAAGACGCCATGAAGGGCCACGTGCCGGATTATATGTTGCCGGGCTATTTCATGGAGCTGGGCGAAATGCCGTTGACCAATAACGGCAAGGTTAACGTCAAAGCTTTGCCAGAGCCCGAGGCCTTCGCGCAAGGCGCCAGCAGCGAAAACGAATTTTTGCCGCCTAAAACCGACGGCGAAATTTATCTGGCCCGGCTTTGGGCTGAGCTGCTCGGAGTAAGCCGCGTCAGTAAGAAGGACCAGTTCGTCGACCTGGGCGGCAGCAAGTTTCTGGCTATCAAGGCAGCTCATCGCATCAAGAAAGATCGCGGCACGCAGCTGAGTCCGAAGCTGCTGCTGACGAAGAATTTGGAAGAGCTTGCTACTGACCTGGGCGCGAATTTGGCATTGGTTGCCGCCGAGGCCAGTGACGGCTCGCACGATGTAGTTGGTCAACCCTTCTTTTTCGGTGACCCGGGCAAGCAGAAATTCGGTTTCATGCATGAAGGCCACCGGTCCGCGAATTTTGCCGTTCTGATTTGCCCACCGTTGGGGCAGGAGTACATGCGCACGCATTGGATGACGCGAAATATCTGCGCGGCGCTGAATCGCAAGGGTTTGCCGGTCATGCGTTTTGATTTTTATGGCCAGGGTGACTCGGCCGGAACTCCGGAGGTCGCGCGTCTGGGCGATCTTTGCGACAGTATTGTCGAGGCCGCCGAGGAGCTTAGGGCTCGCACCGGAGTGCGTGAAATAAAGATCGTCGCATTCCGGGCAGCTGGCCTGATTGTCGATCAGGTTCGGGAGCGGTTGGGTTTATGCACGAAAGTTATCGTCGTTGATCCCATCTTATCGGGAAGGGAATATCTGGATGGGCTGCGAACGACGCAGAATAGACGCTGGTCGAACCATCCTTTCAAGAAAAAATCCATCAAGACCCTCGAGCAGGAGGAGCTGCTGGGTTGCCTGCGTTCCACCGAATGGGTACGGGAGATGGAAGGCATCAAGGTGAATGAAAAATCACAGATTGTAGCCCTCTCGCCAATCGCGGCAGTGGGCTGGGGCGACTATCGAAGGCTTGAGCAGGTTTGGATGAGTCCCGACGTAATTCGCAAGATTCTAAGCGTGCTTTTCGGAGAATCGATATGAATGAGGAAATCGTAAAGTTCGGAAAAGACAGCCAGATGGTCGGGGTGCTTTCGTGCGGTGGTGAAGCCGCCGATGCTCCGATAGCGATCATGTTCAATGCAGGTGTGTTGCACCGGGTGGGTCCGTTTCGCCTTTGGGTGGACGTCGCGCGCGAGCTGGCTCGGAAAAAGATTCCCTCGCTCAGGTTCGATATTCGGGGACTGGGCGACTCGTTGTCGGCCGAGTCGGGTGTTGATCTGGACGAGCGCGGCGTGGAATGTTTGCTTGAGACGCTGAATTATCTCGAAGAAAAATTTGGAAAACGACAGTTCATCGTGCTGGGTCTTTGCTCGGGCGCTGACCAGGCACATCCCGCGGCCAAGCTGGATGCGCGTATTCGGGGCGCCGTTCTGATTGATGGTTATGGTTATCGGACGAAGTCCTACCATCTGAATCATCATCTGATGAGAGTCACCTCGGCCCGCCGCTGGAAAAACGTCATCAAGCGAAAGCTTGGGCTGGGCCAGGAGCCGGGCCAGCTGCCGCCAAGTTTGGTAGTCAGGGATTTTCCGGATGCCGGAAGGATCCAGTCTGAAATCATCGAATTTTTAAATGAAGGCCGGCGTCTTTACTATATCTATACCGCGGGCGTACCCGAGTATTTCAACAATAAGAATCAGTTTTGGGAAATGTTTCCCAAGCTCAAGCCGCACCCTGGCTTAAGCTATAGCTTCTACGGCGAATCCGACCACACGTTTTCATTGGTAGCCGAACGCAGGGAGCTGCTGCAGCGTCTTGTCGAGTTCGTGGTCGGCTGACGCCGGTCTGTGTCCTTAAAGCGCCTTGCTGTACAGGTCCTGGTAGCGTTGCACCATACCTGCAATACCGAACGACTGGCGGGCGCCCTGGCTCTCTTTCCAGGCCTGCTGGCGCGCATCCATGGCATCGCTCTGGGTGGCGACAATATGGGCGGTGAGTAAGGTCGCACCTAAAGTTTTGTTATTGAGTGGATAGCGACCCACGCTGGCCGGCAGCATGGAATGGCCCGGAATGTCGGACACGACCACCCGCAGCCCTGAGCCCAGCGCTTCTATCGGCCCCAGTGGCATTCCTTCGAACTCCGAGCCCGATACCGCGATATCCGAGGCGGTAAGCCATTTGGTGGGCGTCAGCGTGTATCCGGCGTAAATTACTTCCGGCGGATTGTTCATGGCCGCCATATGACCCTTCAAGGTGTCAATCGCGCCGTCCTGGGTTTCGCTGCCCAGGAAGATCAGAACGGCTTTCGATCGGGTCTCAGTATTCAGATTTTTCCAAACTTCGAGAACATGATCCTGGCCCTTGCCGGGATGCACGCGGGCCATGCACAGCACCCAGGTGTGTTCGAGGTGCTTCTGCAGCCCGGGGATGGCAGCCGACTCGGTGGCTTTACTGATGAGTTCTCTGCGCAGATTCAGGTAGGCCGCGTGATCGACGAGCGGAGCCGCCGGAAATTGTACGCCGTTAGGGATAACGACGATTCGCTTGGTGTTGACGCCCAGGGTGCCATATTGAGTTTTGAGCGCTTCTGAAACGGTAACCAGCTGATCGACGAAGAGCGTGAAAAACCGCTCATAGGACTTGTAGCGTGGATTCTTTTCGAGATGCACGAAGGTGTGCTGGGTATGAACGATACGAATCGCACCCAGGGTTATGAACTTGGCAAGCACGCCATAGATCAGCGCTCCCAGGTCGTGGCTGTGCACAACCGAAATCTTTCTCTTGATGACCACCTTGGCAATATCGTAGGCCGTTCTAAGAGAAAGGCCGCTTCTTTTCTTGAGGTTGATGACCGAAATTCCAGCTTGTTCGAAATCGCCGTGCAGGGTGACGACGTTCGGATCGGGGTAGTCATCATAGACCAGGACCGACGGAACCCATTTACCGTCTTCTTTCACTTCGCGCGCTAAATTGAGAATCATGCGTTCCAGGCCGCCCAGACCCAGATACTGGGTCAGATAAAGGACATGGGGTGGGATGGCCGAATCCAGTCGCCGCCGCAGAAACGTACTCATGGTACCGCCCATGTAGATGACCGAGAAGAGCAAACCACCTACGATGAACCATCTGCGGTCGCCTTCGCCGTTGCCGACGTAGGGACGGATCAGGAGGGCTGCGCCAGTGCCAATCAGAGCGAATATTACGTAGCGCAACCAATCGTTCCACGGCAGCAGCTCTTTGAGCTTCCAGTTTTCAGACTTCTTTATCGAGGAAATTGCGGTTATTCGCATCATATATCCTGCAACGACGGTCGCGGTAACAGCGCCAACAGCTCCAAAGTTTTTAGTCATAATGTAGATGAGCGATGTGGAGATCAGGCCGAAAGTTAAGAACTGCCGCAGCACCCAACCGCTTTTTCCGCGGGCTCTTGCCACGGCGTCAAAGGGAAGAGACAGCGTGATGTATCTGAGTGCACTGATTCTGAGAAAAATCACGCCGGGAAGGTAAGCCGGAGTAAGGAGCAGCAGAATAATTGGCTTGGCAAAAACGATAAGTCCCGTAGCTGAGGGAATAAAGATCCACGAAAGTTCACTGGTCGCTTCGCGCAGCAGCTGTCTGGCTTCGCCAGTGCGACCGGTTGCAAACGATTTGGAAAGTCTTGGAATCATCACTCTATTCACGGCCTGCTCGAGCAACATCAGGGGTGGCAGAGACAGGCATCCAAATGCATATAGCGCAAATTCTGCGGGTGGAATCATGCTCGAAAGCAGAAGCTGGTCATTATAATTCATGACAGCCAGCAAAACGCCCGCCAGTGACGCCGGAAAAGCATAGCGTAAGACGGCCATACGTACGTCAGAGTCCCAATTCAGCCGTTGAAAGCCTTCGCGGTACCCGACTATCATGCCGCAAATGACTTTGAGGGTAACAATGATGAGATTCGCCCAGAAGACGGCTTCGATGGTTCTAAATATCAATACCGCTGCGAGCATGCTCATGTTTCGCGCAAAATCGAAGCCTGACTGAAACAAGGCCCCACGCCAGATCAGGCCTTGCGAAACAGTTGCCTCTTCGAAGAACGTGGAAAGGATTTGGACATACGCGCTCCAGATCAAGAGGCGCAAATGGTACGGGTTCAAGGCGAGCTTTGTTACCAACGCCGGATAAGCGATGACTCCGGCTGCCAGCATCGTGGTTGCGATTAAAAGAAGTATGGTCCATGAGCTGCGGAACGCCTTTGTTTTCTTTTCGTCGTGGCCAACCCAGTAACTCAGGCCGTTCATAATGCCCGAGGCCATAAAAATCAAAGGCATGAGGACAAGGTAGAGAAAGAAAATCTTGTAGTGACCCATTGCCTCGGGCGCCAAAGTCTTCACAAGGAAGATAGGCAGGAACACGTTCAGCATCGAAACGGCGCCGCCAAGTAATGATAAGGGCCAGTGAGATTTAGTCGAAGACAACGTTAGCTCCCAAATGTCAGCAGAAGGTCAGAGTGTACCTAGAAAACCATGAATTAACGCTATAGGCAATAACCTTTTTTGTCGGATATATCAAACACATATAGCCCATTAAGCCGTTTGGTATCAATCAGTTACATATGTTACGATTCAAGGACCACCAAAAACGGCCATAATTGTAGATCGTATTACTTAGTTATTGCTTGCTGCGTCATTTTGATTTATACACTGCATTAAATTGAGTCTCGGACTGAATTGTCAACCCATCACAAAGAAGGATTTGGATTATGAAAAATTTATTGTCGGTACTGGTTCTCGGCCTCTCACTCACTGCTGTCGCTAATGCCGCTGACCCTGAGTATAACCTGGTTTGCAAGAGCACGTATGATGTTGTGACCGCTGAAGACTCGATGTCGGTTAAGGGCCCTTCCCTTACCGCTCCGATCATTGCCGCTGCTGCTTCGGGCACGAAAGACAAGACCCGTTGGGGCGTCGGTTACTCGGCGTCTTACACGGGCCAGACCGGCAAAGTGACCATCCAGGTCGCGACTGAACGCGGTGTGGTTGGCAAGACCATCGCTCTGGTCACTGCTGAAATGGAAGCTCAGCTCACGATGACGCTTGATTCTCCTGCGTCTTCGAAGGACCAGACGACTTTGAACGTCGTTTGCATGCTCGCTGTTAAGAAGTAATTAAATTCTAAAGAGAGCCCCCTGGAATCCCACTCGATTCCAGGGGGCTTTTTTTTTTGATCTGGGTAAGGGGGCAATATGAGCGCGTTGAAGCTGCATGCTTTACCGGCGATCATCGTGGGACTGTTGCTGACGCTCGGGGCACCGGCTTTTTGCCGTGCCGACGATGATATGATTTTTGGCACCGACGTGGTGGCTCCTCAAATAGATTCCGCGCTAACCGGTACTTTTGAAAACTTGACCGTGGTTCCACCTGTTAAAAAGGAACCCGGCGCCTTGCAGCTGATTCTCGAAGGCGTCGCGATGAGCATACCCGAATATATACTTGGCGTGGCCAAGCACGAAGGGTCGCATGCGTTGGCCGTGATTATGGTGGGCGGCAAGGTAACCGGCATGGACCTGGTGCCGAAAATGTACAACGGCAGCATTCGATTTGGTGAAACCAGCTGGCAGGGCACGTTTACGCCTGCGCAAGACGCCTTTGTCGACATGGCGCCGAAGATCACCGACTTGACGGTGATGGCGGCGTATACGGCCGCACTTGAGACTGGTTTTTATCCCGAGAACAAGCATCTGCAACTTCTGCTGCTGGTCGTGGCCACCAGTGCCTGGATCGACTTCAGTAAAGACCTCTTCACCAAAAATCCTGATAATGACACCGTCAAAGCGTGGAATGATTTTGGAATCAACAGCGAGGGCCAGCGTCTGCCCTATCGCCTGGCTTGGGGGGTTCTGGCCGCCGGTGGTGCCATCGAGATCGGACGTGGTTTTTACAAACTCTTCAAGCATGGGTCGAGCGCGGCGAAGCAGGACAAGCAGCGCGCGCACGTCGACATGAATATCGGACCCGGTTACGTCGGAGTCGGCGGACAGTTCTAGAAAACAAGCCGGTCTTATTGACAAGAGTCAGAGCCACCAGTTAATTTACTTCACACACACACATATCGAAATACTGGGGGTATCACGTGAAGTGCTGGGCCATTGTCCCGATTTCCGCTCTAATCCTGACCAGCCTTTCCTTTACCAATCCCGCGCATGCCGTGCGTGGCGCCGCTCCAATTCGCGACATGTTTTCGCAGCGGTTGGCGTCAGCCGAGGGGCAGAAGCTGCTCTATTATGGCGGCAAGGTTATCAGTAACGTCAAAGTCACGGCCGTGTTTTGGGGCCAAGGCGTGAATGCGGATGTGCAGGCGGGAATAAGCGATTTTTACACCCAGCTGGTCAACAGCACGTATATGGATTGGATGTCGGAGTACAATACCAATCTTAGAGCCATTGATGGGCGTGACGGCACCCATCAGAAGATTGGCCGTGGTTCGTATTCGGGCGCGGTCATGATAACGCCTGGCAACTCCAACAAGCGGGTTTCAGATGCCGATGTTCGAAACGAGCTGGCAAAGCAGATCGCCGACCGGAAGCTTCCGGCTCCTGACGCCAATTCGATTTACATGATTCACTTTCCGCCCGACATCACGATTGTGGCTTCGGATGGCTCGGTTTCGTGTCAAAGATTCTGTGGCTACCATGACGGCTTCAGCGATGCCGCGGCCGCCTCTGATGTCTTCTACGCGATTCTTCCCGACGTTGCTTCCGGAGCCTGCAGCTTTGGCTGCGGCAGCGATGGTAATGCGTTCAACAACTCGACGTCGATTGCCTCTCATGAGTTGCTCGAAGCGGTTACCGATGGCTTTCCAACCCCGGGCGATAAACCGGCATTCCCGCAGGCGTGGAACACCAGCGATGGCATGGAGATCGGCGATTTGTGCGCGCAGGTCAACACCACGCTCACTACCGCCAGTCGCACCTATGTGGTGCAGCAGCAGTGGGACAATGCCACTACCGCCTGCGCCCCGGGACCCTACGCTACAAATTAAGTTACTTACACTTGCCGTTCATGCCCCGGTGTCTTATATGTCGACACCTGGAAAAATCGTAAGCACTTAAAATTACATAATAAAATACTTAACTGATGAAGTCAAGTATGCGACAATGCCTTCATGCTTGAAAGAAGATTGATCGGTCTGGCCCTGGTCGCCCTGATACTGTCCCTCGCAGCAACCGCTCATGCTGACGAAGCGAAGGCGCCGTTTCTGGTGGTTAGCGACATCGACGACACGATCAAGATTACCAACGTTTTGTCGATTGGCAGCGCCGTCAAGAACGGCCTGTTCGGTCAGCAAACTTTTACGGGCATGTCGGAGCTCTATCAGGAGCTTGCTAAAAACGGCCAGGCCGCCGCGACTCCCGCCGGCTCAATGAATCCTCCTGTTGTATATATGAGTGGCTCGCCGCCGGTTTTGGAAGGTGAGATTCACGATATGCTGGTCGAAGATCGTAAGTTTCCTGAAGGCCGCTTTCTGCTTCGCGACTGGATCAAGACCAAGGACGTTTACACTTTTAAATCGTCGGGGTTCAAGGCGCTCGCGGCCGAGGTAAAGATGCCATTTGTCGCCTTGGGCGATGATACGGAAAAAGATCCGAATGTTTTGAGCGAGTTTGGCGTGGCTCATCCTGACCGCGCGGCCGCCCTGTACATTCATCGCGTGACCGGCCGGCCCTTGCCCGAAGGTGTAACACCATATTTCACGGCGTTCGATGTGGCGCTTATGGAGTTCGAGGCCGGTCGTCTTGATGCCGCCCAGGTTGCGCGCGTCGGCAAGGCTATTCTTGATTCCAAAAACCCCGAGCATCTGTTTCCTGATTTCACGCAATGTCCGGAAGATCTGACTTACGAAGACACTCCCAAAGTAAGCCAGAGCCCTGACCTCATGAAATTAAAGGCTCAGGTGGCCGACTATATCCTGCGCTTTTGCTTTAAGCGAAATAATGGCTTTGCCATTCTTGATGTGCCTAAAATGCACGTCGCTTCTCCGGCCGAGCAAAGCATCATGGACGGTCAACTGAAGCGGGTTCACGAGAAGCTCCTTCGAGACGTCGAAGAGAACCTATAGTCCGCCGCAAGCAAGGTGAAATTTTGCCCTATTCCCCCGAACCTGGGTGCCAGGTATAATGACCGATGGGGGATATCGATGGCCAGCACAGTGATATGGAGCTTCAGTCTGTTCATGCTGACCTCGGGTGCCTTGTTCGCCCATGACGGCGTGCTGCCCGCGCAGCTAGGCTATGAAGTTACCACCGAGAATCACAAGTCCGAGGTTTGGGTGACCTATACCGACACCACCACCGGCGTTCGGGTACGGGCCCGGTTTGGAAAGTCGGCACAGCCCAAGGTGATCGAAGAATTTTCAGCATTGGGAAGATTGGGTCAGCGCGAGATATACGGGCCTGGCTTCTGGTCTAAAGAAATATTTCAGCCGCAGCACCTCCTAGTAACACAGCGAGTGGAAAAGAGCGGCAAAGTTATCCAACACCAGACGTCGTGGAGCGGCGGAAGAAAAAGCGTGTCCACCTCGGTCGTTTCACTGGACTGGTCCGCGGAGCTGAATCCCAAAGAGGGCTGTTTCAGTGTCCAAGGCGAAGGCCTGGGTGTGGTGATTCCAGATGACGTGACCGCGGCAGTACGACAGCTAGGCGGCGACGCACCTTGCAGCACGACTCGAATCGGGCGAAATACGGTGCTTGATTCCAGCTGTGACCGCGCCGGACTTGGCGCATCTGAAATCGAGCCTCTGCTGCTTGAAGGCGTTAATCGCGCCGTTCAGTGCATGAAAGATCCCGCGCGAGCGAACATGAGCTCGACGGCAGCTAAGATGCTGCTTCTTTTTGGAAATCGTCCGCGCGGCAGGGATCTGCGCCTGTATTGCACACGGCTGCCCACCGTGGCTGAAACCACTGCCGCGACTGCGCTCGCAAATCAGGCCGCCGCCGCCGACGCGGCAGGCGATAAGTCTGGCGCCGATACGTTTCGGCGGCGTTTGGCGGCTTTCAAAGACCGATGGAACTTCGTTCCCATGGACCGCGAAGGCGAGAGCGCTACCTGTAGCCCTGCCCGCAAGGAGTCGCCGCCGGACTTGCACACACCAGCCTTGGCGCGTGGCTGGGCCAGTGGCCCGCAGCTTCCGCCAGCGCCCACCGCGTGGAATATGGTCGATACTTTCGCCCGTGCGACCGGACCTTGCAACAATAAGCAGTTTCCGGCTATTGCGCTGAATTCCGAGAACTTCAAGGACGCCTCACGCGAGCAGCGCATGGCTATTCTAGTGCACGAGATGTTGCACGTGATGGGGTTTGCCCACGGTCAGGAGCCTGACGTCAACAATACATTGCCCCTATGCTGCTTTAACTTTTACAGGTCAGAAACAGACAAGGACTATCAAAAGAACCAGTGCAAAATCATGCGCGACGCGAACGTCGTGATGCACTGAGCTTCTATTCGTCCGTTATTTTTTGTGCGAGCTCTTCGAGGTCCTCGTCCACCGCGCTCGCGAGCCAGTCTGATCCATTCTTTCAACTTCATCATGCTGTGAACCTTAATGCGCCGCCTTGGAAATCGCACGCCGGATGATGTGTTTGCTCGAGGACAAAGCCAATCGTTTCCAGCTTCCGTCGCCGCAAAGGTTTACATCTTTTTCAGCGCAGACCTCTATGGCATAGACCGGCCGAATTTCCCAAAGCGCAAGTCGCGCGGGGCTTCCGTCGGTGGACGCCACGTCGTTTTTACAGGCGGTCCGCGCGGCATCAAAAAAGAGCTGGCCGGTAATTCGCACGGGCAGCTTTTTGGCTTGCAGCGTGGTGAGCGCATTGAGCTCCCAGCCCTTTGGGCGAAAGTGCGGCGAAATTTCGGCAAAGGCAGTTTCGCAAAGGGGGGCGTTCGCTTCGGAACCCACGCTGATTTGAATCGTATTGTTTTCCGCGCCGGACAGGTTGCAGTTCGCGGTTTCCCCGTCCTCGACATTGCCCGCCCGCACGCTGACGACATAGCCCGCAAGCGAAACAACCTTACCTTCGCCCAAGGTGCCGTCGAGAATATTTTCCAGAGGCGCGCGGTCCTGCGGCAAATTGTTTTTTCCGAATGCGATGCGCTTCTTCTCGACCAGACTCTGCAGCTTGATCAGGTGTGCCAGCGCGACTGGAGCCGCGGGTAACGGCGCACAGAAATTATTTTTGATCACGTCTTGAAAACCGGTGCGCGGATCGGTGGAGGTACCGGCGCGGTCGCACTGAGCGTCGATTGGGTGGGAGAGGGCGATATCCGAGAAGGGCAACGGGCAGGCCGGCTCAAATTTAGCAGCATGAGCACTCAAGGCACTCATTATGCTGAAGAACATTGCTGCGAGGTTCGCCGACTTCATGCCCCTGAGTTTAACAAAAACTTCGGGAGTGTCACCCGGCAAGTCCGACCGAGGGGTGCCGGCCATTGCAACAGCTCAGATACATTGGTCTATGGCGAATAGCCGGCGGGTCGCACTCTGGCGCAAGTTGCGGCCCACCGCAGCGTTTGAAGTCGGCTGCTGCTGCTTCGCTCGTTCATGATAGACTTTGAACAAATGGCACTATTAAAAGAAACCGCATATCTGAGAATTTTCGGAGCCTTCAAGATTCCGCTAATTTTCTTCGTTAAACCCTCGGTGCTCGAGCTGAGCAACAAGCGGGCGGTGGTGAAAGTTCCGCTCAGCTACCGCACGAAGAACCACCTGGGCTCGATGTACTTTGGCGTGCTTTGTACGGGTGCCGACTGCGCGGGTGGCATCATGGCCATGAAACTGATCGATGCGCAGAAAAAAAAGATCTCGTTGGTTTTTAAAGACTTCCACGCTGAGTTTCTCAAACGCCCCACGAGCGACGTGCATTTCGTCTGTGAAGACGGTGCGGCCATTGAGCAGCTGGTTAAAAAAACCGTGGCCTCGGGCGAGCGTGAAAATCTGGGCGTTCACGTCGTGGCAATCTGCCCGAAAGAGTCCCAGGAGCCGGTTGCACGTTTTATCCTTACGCTGTCTTTGAAGTGCAAGAAAGCCTGAGTCCGGGCGGATTCAGAAAAAACGAGCGCCAGACTGCGCCAGCTTGAGCAAGAGTGGGGCCGGCTTGAAGCGGGGCCCGAACGCCTGCGCAAGATCGGTCAGCCGGCTCGCGACTCTTGCCGCGCCCACGGTATCGATGTGGTGAAACGGCCCGCCGCGGAATGGCGGAAAGCCAAGGCCAAGCACCGCGCCTACGTCGCCATCGAGCGGTGAGCGAATGACCTGCTCTTGCAGACAGTAGACGGCTTCGTTGATCATCATCAGCGCGATGCGGTCGGCAATTAGCGTGGGCGCGAAGGCCTTGCGATCGGGACCGCCAAAGAAGTCATAAACCTCGGTATTGACCAGCTTCTTGCCGGATTTCTTTTTATCCTTGGAGTACAGATAGAAGCCGCGCTGATTCTTTTTACCGGCGTAACCGGCTTCATTCATCCGGCTTAGGGCGGGCGAAGCGCCGCCCGAGCGTGCTTCAAACGCCTTGCCCAGGTCTTTGGCCACGTGCGCGCCGACATCGATGCCGACCTCGTCGAGCAGGGCTATCGGACCCACCGGAAATCCAAAAAGCTTCATCGCCTTGTCGACCGCTTCGATCGAGGCGCCCTCTTCGAGCAAGAGCATGCTTTCGTTGAGCAGCGGCGCCAGAATGCGAGTGGTGTAAAACCCCGGACTATCCTTTACCACGATTACGGTTTTACCTTGGGCGGCACCATAAGACTGCGCAGTGGCAAGAGCAGCGGGTGAAGTTACCGGAGTAACGATGATTTCGAGCAACGGCATCTGCGGTACCGGAGAAAAATAGTGCATGCCCAAAACACGCTCGGGATGTTTGGCCTGAGCGGCGATTTGCCCTATGGGCAAGGCGGACGTATTTGAGGCAAAGACAGTGGTAGGCGAAATCGCGGCTTCAACCTCGGCCAAAACTTTCTGTTTCAGCTCGAGGTTTTCAAAAACCGCCTCGATGACCAGCTCGGTGGCAGCCAGCTCTTTCATCTGAGTGGTGCAGGTGAGTCGCTCCAATAAAGCCGTGCCCGCGCGTTTGGCCAGATAGGTTGCGATGCGCGATTTTGCGCGACTCATGGATTCCGGCGACACATCTTTGAGCACCACTGCATTCAGGGGAAGCGAGATCGTTGCGATGCCTTCGCCCATGAGGCCGGCCCCCAGCACGCCCAAGGTTTTTACCGTCGGCTTGCCCGCAGCCCGCTTTAGCTCGTGGGTGGCATGAAAGAGCCAGATCAGGTTTTTTGCCTCGGGGCTTACGACGAGTCGCCCAAAAAGCTCGGACTCTTTTTCCAGGCCGGCGTGCAGGCCCTGACGCAGACCGGTCTCAACGCATTTCAAGATTGCCAGTGGAGCCGGATAGAGGCCCAGGGTTTTACGTTGCACCGATTTGCGGGCTTGTCGCAGCAGTACGGTACGCACCAGCGGAAACATCAAGGCGCGATTCAAAATTGAAAGACGTCCGCGCTTCAGGCGGCGGCGATTCTTGGAGTGCGCCAGTGCCAGCGTGGCAGCGGTTTCGATGAGCGCATCTTTATCGGACAATTTGTCGACCAAGCCCAGCTCAAGTGCTTTTTTGGCGCGCACGCGTTTTCCGGTAAGCAGCATGGGTAGGGCTTCGATCAGGCCAATGAGTCGAAAGAGCCTTTGCGTGCCACCGCCGCCCGGCAACAGCCCCAGCTGAACTTCGGGAAGGGCGAAGACGGTTTTGGAGTCGTTGCTGGCCACCCGGTAGTCGCAGGCCAGCATGATTTCCAGCCCGGCGCCCAATGCCGTGCCATGCACAGCGGCGACGATGGGTATTCGCAGCTGAGCCACGCGATTCAGCAGCGCATGGCTTCTGCGCGAAAGCCGTTCTGCTTCTTTCGCCGTCGTAACGGCATGCAGGGCATCAAGGTCGGCGCCCGCGATGAAGCTGTCCTTTTTGGCGCTGGTCAGGATGCAGGCGCGAATCGACGAATCTCGCGACACCTCATCCAAAATTTCTTCAAGACAATCAATGGACTCGTTTGTGAGGGTATTGACCGATTTCTGCGGGGAATCAAAGGTGATAAGAGCCACGTGATCAGGTCGCTTGGTAAGCAGAATGGGTTTCACCACCTCACGCTATCACTAACCTCTAATAACTGGTACAAACTCCCCTTATGGGCATTCGAATTCCTTTTGAACAGCTGAGCGAAGAAGTGCTGGTGAGCGTAATCGAATCATTTGTTTTACGCGAGGGTACGGACTACGGCGATCGCGAGGTTTCGCTCACGGCCAAAGTTGCGCAGATTCGCCGTCAGCTTGAAAAAGGTGATGCCCAGATTCTTTATGATTCGGAGTCGCAGAGTGTCGCGATCGTGCGGCCTGGCGAAGTTCCAAGCGAAGCTTGAATCGAGGAGAGGTCATGGCGATAAAGGATTTTCCACCCTCTGAGCGTCCGGTTTGGCAGCTGGTTGGTCGCGAGTTGCTTTCAATGGCCGTGACCGGCGTACTCTTTCCTTTTGGAATAAAGCGGTCTTCCAGACGAACCACTCGCAAAGGTGGGCAGCGTACGGTGGTTTTGATTCATGGCTATATGGCCAACCGCTCTGGGCTGCTGCTGCTCGGCGCTTATCTGCGCGCGCGTGGTGCCGATCAGGTACTTTCATTTAACTATCGTTCCGCCGCGGGAATTGAGAATGGAGCGCGGGAGCTTAAGGAGTATTTGCGCAAGCATGTGCGCGGCGGACGAATTGATCTGGTTTGTCATTCATTGGGTGGGCTGGTTGCGCGCGTCTATCTTCAAGAACTGGGCGGGGCTCGCCGCGTGGATCAATGTATTACGATGGGAACGCCGCATCAGGGTACTTATAATGCGTATTGGGTGGCGTCGCGGGTGGGTCGTGAGCTACGGCCTGATTCGGCGTTGCTGCAGCGGCTGGAAACTTCGCGGGAAAGTGCTGTGAAGGTTCAGTTCACTTCTATTGTGGCTGGGTCGGATAATATTATTGTTCCGCGCGTCTTTTCGGCGAATGAGGAAACGATTCATATTCCCGATATCGGGCATGTTGGAATGCTTTTTTCTCCTGCGGCATTCAAGACTGTATTCGAGCGGTTGCAGCGAGCGCCAGCTCCGACTCCGGTTCGGTAACGGGTTCCGGTACCGGTGCAGTTAACCGGTACCGTACACGGGACACAGGACACCGGACTCGGGTTACCGGGGATAGACCAGGCGGTAGAGGTTACCACCCAGACGGTGAGAGAGTTCGAAGCTTGCTTTGCTGTTTGTGATTTGGAGCAGGGCCTGGGTTTCGCGGAGTGAGCCGAGGGCGATTGCGTAGAATTTTCGCTTGTCGGCTTGGGTTGGCTTGCCTGAGCCTTCGGCGATGTTGAGGACTACGCTTAGGCTGGCCCGGCTGAGTTGGTCTTTGAGGTGGTACTTGGCTTTGATGGTTTAGCATTGGCCATAGAGTTCGAGGGCGAGGTCGTAGGTTCGA
>JBBRLF010000047.1:0-20764 GCA_038231515.1 candidate division WWE3 bacterium | reverse complement strand
GCTGCCCGGAAACCAGCGGTGGAGTCTGAGAGGGACTGGGATTTACCTGATTCACGGGTGGATGAGATGTTGCTCTGGTCACCTTTTTCTTGCACGCAGTGGCACCGAGCGCGATTGTAAGGATTAACGCCATCTGCGAAACCGGTGTAATCAGATGTGTAAACACCCGCCAATTCATCGTTTCTTCCATTTTTTAATCATACTCACTGCGCACTCAAGCCGCCTAGCGAAATTATTTCTGAAAATCCGTAACTGGCGGGTCAGTTTTTTCTGTAATAACGACTAGCTGCAGCAAAATGCAGTATTCGAAGAAACATGATATAATTGGCTCCTATGAAGACCAACTGTAATTTTCAGTCGTCTGGGCAAGTGTTCGGTTTTGTGGCTATCGGAGTCTTAATGACTTTGACCGCCCATGCCCAACAAAAGGGATATTCACCGCCAGTGCCGCCCCCAGTTCGCGGCGCACCCGTGGATGCCGGTAGCCCACCATCCCCAGTTGCTCTTCCCACCGATCATCAGGCGAGCACGAATCGGCAGGCGATTCTTGCCGCTCTGGAGGTGCAAGAGGCTGAACGGGCGGTGAGAGAAACTCGCCATAGGGCGCAGCTGGAGAATGCTGTTCGCTGGAATGAATATTCGGATGCCTTGGCGGCGGTAGCTGATACCGAAGCGGCCCGTCACAGACATGCCACCGAAGGTGCCAATGCCGACGCAAATCACCATGCCGCACCAACAGCGTCGGAGTCGATAGTCACGTCAAAAACGAAACCGGCTGCAAAGTCTTCCAGCAAATCGAAACCGGACAAGTCCGATCACGAAGAAGAGACTCACAGCCCCGCGCTCTGAAATCAGTACGCTATCCTGTCGATCAAACTGCCTGAGGCCCGCAGAGGGGCTAGAAATTCCCGGCAGTTCCTACCGACTTTTCATCTCGGCGAAGGTCACTAATATTCAACTTAGAACCTTTGTCATGCGCGTTGGACCGCCCAGTCTGACGTGCTCTCCCCGGTGGAACAGGGAGAATGCGAACTAAAGCCGTCCGCCGAATTATTCTACATTCTTAATAAAACTTAACGTGGCAACACCTTGAAACCACGGGCTAAGTTTAATTAGTTGACTCATTATGTCAACTTTAATTAATATTAAGAAACTTTAACAGTTGGGAGAGTACTCATGAACAATATCTTTTGGTCCAAGTGCCCTGCGCTATTGGCAACTGCCTTGTGTGCGGTCTCGTTTACCGGATGCGTGCAGGGGCCAAGCCCTGTCAACTTCTCGGTCACATTTCCGCAGCCCGACGTCATTGGCTTCGACGCCAATTTGACGCAAAAATACGGTTTGGGCCTGGGCGGCAGTTTTACGCTGCCGCAAAACGTGGGAACCATCGTGCTGGTGCCCGAAACTCCGGCGGCGGGATTTGGCTTTCAGCTTGATCTGAATACGGCCGCGTTTCTTAAAAGCACCTGGGTGAATTTCAAGGAAACGACAACGTTGCCCACGGGGGCGCCGTTTCCAGGCTGGCTGACCGGCACCGTGGTTGATGTGACCTCGCAAGCCTTGAATCAGAACGGCGTGGATTTTCATTTTTACTTTGGCGACAAGACGCAGTTTTACGTCGGCGTGGCCGGCGTCATTCATGCGATTAACGGCAGCTTTCCGCCCGTCACGATCGGCTATACGTTTTATGATACGCAGGGCCGCGTGGTTTTGGGATTTCAGTTCTTCGGTCCCAATGGCACGACACCGGGTGGGATTTTCATTGGCAGCAATCTGACGCCGTTCATCCAGGCGCCAACACCGACTCCAACTCCAACTCCGACACCTGTGCCGGGCATTGGCGTGGCGGCTTCCGCACTCAGTATTTCGAGCGCCGAGCTGCTGCATGCCGTAAGTCAGGCCAATCGCGGGCTGCCGGCCACCATTAATGGGCAGTCGGTCGTAGCCGAAATTCGGGCCACCGGTCCAGGCGCCAGCCACTATCGTACGAAGTCGTCGCAGAACGCTCTGATCAATCGTTATATGGCGGCCAGCCGCACGACTCGCTGATTATTTGAGACAGGCCTGAAGTTCAGACTTCGCCAGGTGAAATTGCCGTTCAAGATTCTCGAAAAGCTCGGTTGCGCCTTCAAAAGTTTGGGCGTTGCCGAGACTTTCGAGCTGCAGGCAGACTTCCCTCATGGGATTGGCACCAAGGTTCGCGCAGCTGGATTTCAAGGTGTGGGCTTCGAGCAGTAGCGACTTGGACTCCTGGGATTCAATTGCCGCTTTGATTTTTTTCATGCGTTCAGGCGTGGAATCGAGAAACATCACGATCAGGTCTTTCAGCATATTGGGATCGTCTGCATCTTGAAGTTCGCGAAGGACATCCAGTGCGGCCGGGTCGATGACACTCATGACAACAGTGGGCCATCAACGGGGGGATTTTTCAAGTTCTTCGCGTCATTTTTTAGGGCAGATCAGCGACAAAATCTCGAGTGCCTCGCGGGCTTCGCCCGGTAGCGATTCAGGCCCGATACCTCGGGGATCGGCTGAAAACAGCAGCTGGCTGCGGACGCGCGCGCAGCGGGCCGCCGCTAGCTCGTCGGGGTCGAGATAGTCCAGGTAGAGTCGCAGGCCTTCAACGGTGAAGCGCAGGCGTCTTTGCGCGGCGGGGTTGCGTTCTGAAAGTCTTTCGGCGTCAGTAGCCAGATAGTGTTTGAGCTCGGCAAGCCGGTCAAGCTTCGCTTGCTGGGTGCGCGACGTCAGGATCGCGGCCTTGGTGTGCTGCACTTTCGCAAGCAGATCGGCCTCGCCAGACTGATGAGCCAGGGCGCAGGTCAGCTGCAGCAGTGCCAGGATCAACGTGAGCATTTTACACCCGCGGCTTTTTCGACTTTGGCCAGCCGGCTTTCGATTCCGCCGACATACATCGAGACCTCGCGGCGTTTGCCGGCTAAAGCGTCGGGTCGGGCGGCGTAATAGGGAATGCTGCTACCGAAATATTCCCTGAGGTAGTCACGGAACTCCGCTTTAAAAACGCTGTAGCTCAGCGGCGCGGGCCCTTTTTCTTCGAGAAATACCCGCAGCGCCTGGCGTACGCCACCGTCGCCCCCATTGTACATGTAAGCGGTGATGTCGAAGATTGCACGCTCGCGCTCGGCGGGCTTTAGCTTGGCCAGCGGCAATGCTTTCGCGACTTCAACTGCCGCAAGTTTCTTGAAAGTCAGATAAGTGATGCCGGCGTAAAGAAAGTTGCGAGCCGGATTTTCCGGTACTCCAATCCATTCGCAGGCGTTTTTATCAGACATCGGCGCTTCAAAATAGCGTTTCAACGGCTCGCATTCCTTGCGCTGGGCATAAGGAGCGAGGCGTTTGAACTGATTGGTCGTTGCTACGGCCACGCCCGTAAGCTGGCCCACGCCCCAGGCACCCGAGAAGCTGCCGATATTCGTTTGAAAGTTCGACTCCAGGTTGAGCAGACCGAACATTTCGCGCGGATCGATGCCCAGACAGGTCATGGCTTCGAGATAGCTGAGATAGGCCAGAAAATGATAGCTCTCTGAAATACACGGCTTCTCGACATTCTTCGTGCGTATCTTGCCCGTGCCGTCGTCGCAGACGCCGAACTTGTAGACATGATCGGGGGTGCTTTCGAGGCTGGCCAGCACGCAGGCGGGGGGCAGCGTCAGCTCGCGGTGGATGCGGCTGAAATCATCAAAATGCTCAGTGGCCGTGGAGTTCGGAACATTACAAACGGCGCAGAAAACGAAGGCCCCGCGCGGCGAAAGCCGGGCTTCGAGGTAGTCGTTCTTGGCGTTGCACTGCTGATAATCGGCTTGAGCGGCGGCTAAAATGAAAAGTAACGTCACAAGCATTCCAGTCATTTTCTGCTAGTCCTCCGCCGCGGTCAAATGTCAGTATTCTGCGCGTTGCTGACTACGTAGACGGTGTTCTCAAAAGTAGACCGCGGCAGGCGGCACAACATCGCGTATCCATAGGGCGATTTTTCGGGCTGGTTGGCAGGAATGTTGCTTTTCCTACTGGCAGAGAGAGAACGAAATGAAGTGCCCAATTTTAATCAGCATTGTGAGCTGTCTTTTGCTGTCGGTGTTTTGTGCCGACCAGCTTGATGCGGATATGACCGGTATGATGTTCGAGCACATTGAGTCGACGAATCCGTTTGAGGCATTTTTTCTTGCCTTGAGTCCGGTGCCGGGCGAGGAGTCGATCGGTTTTGCCGCATCACCGCGCATCGAAGGCAATGAGATGGCGGACGCCCTGAGGCAGTTCGCGGATATGGGCGCGGCCATGGTTACTCTTGAGAAGCTAAAAAAAGAGCAGAAGTTTTCGGGCGGAAAAGTTTTCGCGGCCTTCACCCATAATGACAAAGGCGTTTTTCAGATGTCCTGCGGGATTTCAAGCAGCGAGTCGCGGGACTGGGACCAGGTGCGTGCCGGCGGAAAGCTTTTCGGTAATAGTATGATGAGCGCGACCTTTCCGTCTTTCAAGCGCGCGAATCGCGCGGAAAGAGTGCGGGCCATCGCGGCCTGTCTCGGTACCTTGCCTGGAATGCCGCCGTTAAAGGAAACCGATCATGTCATTAAGGGCGTCTATATTGATGCCAAATCTTACGCGCTCGGAGTGTCCTGGTTTCAGCGGCACGGCTGGCTGGGCAGCCCCGAACAGTACCGGCTGGCCTTGCGCTGCATGGTTGCCGATCTGGGCCGCAAAATGCCTGATGCCGTAAGTGACATCGCGGTGATGAAAACAGAAACCTCCAGTGACGTCGATCTGGTTACCGCCGTACCGAGTAGCTTCGGTATCGGCACGATGGACCGGCGCGAGCGGGTGCACAGCGAGCTGGTGGTTGCGGCGGTTGGTGTAATGAATCTCAAGGCCGCGCGTGTAGCCAACAAGGGCGATGCGGGCCTGGATGCCTGTGGCTTGTGGCCGTGCAAAGCCGGCTTTGGCGATAGCGCGCTTGATGAGCTGTTCAAGTCGGTGGCTGGTGATGTGCCCTATTGCGCGCGCACGGTGGCGAAGCTACTTAATGCGAGTTTTGCGAACGGATTGACTGAAGCGAAAGGTGGCTGCAAGTTATGATCAGACTATTTTTGATGATTACGGCATTTGTGGCGCTGGGACTGGCTCTTTCCACCACGGCCCGGGCCGATGGCCCCACCGACGAGTTGGTGCCCTGGCCCAAGCTGGTCACGAATGTTCCCAAGGGCACGGTGAATGCCTGCCAGGGAATTACCTTTGCTTACAGCGAACGCGTAGAGGCGCAGGGATTTCTGGGACTGGCAACGCCAAGCGCGCATATCGAGAACGTGCAGAATGCGGTGGAGTACAATACCTTTGTGGCCTGGAAGTCGTACGAGATGCGGCAGAGCTTCGGTGCCGGCGGCGACGGAAAATGGAGTTATCAGGAGTATCAGGAAAAAGTTCCGCACGAACTGCGCCCGAAGGGCGGCTCATTGGGCGTAATGGCCTTTGAGTTCAGACTAAGTCAGCTTTGCTCGATCGCGAAAGCGCGCGGAATGAAGCGCCTTACTTTTGCCTGTGATGCCGATAAGGTCAGCAGCGAAAACAGCAAGGGCGAGACGACCTCGGAGCGGCTTGTCGCGGAATGCTTTATCTCGTCCTATCAGGGCACCAAGCCCAGCTGGAAGGATTTGAGCGGCACTCGCATGGGAACGTCTTTTTCAAACAAGGAAACCTACGAGGGTGGGGATGTTTCACTGGACAGCAGCATGGGCCGCACGCTGGCTTACTATCCGCTGATCAAATGGGCAGTAGACAGTATCGTTGGTCAGGATGAGCAACGGAAGCGGAATGCGGCAGCCCGAGCTTCTCAGGATATTGCGAGTTGCCCACAACCTCAGTCGTTGCCGATATCGCCCAGCGCCTTTCCAATAGCGGTCAAATAGGGGATAATTGTCGTTTGGGAATTCCACTCGATGATCGATAAATTTCTCGGACTGTTTAAAAAAAAGCGCAAAACCAGTGAGCTCATTCCACGCGCCACCCGCGTGGAGGTTATTCCGTTTCATGACGTGACATTAAAGATTTTCACCGGTGTGAGCGATGAAAAGGGCCTGAATCTGTCGAATATCTCGGCATCGGGTATTGGCGCAAACCCCTGTGACGGCATGCCGCTGCCACTGAAGGGTGATATTATTTCGGCCAGCGTAGTGTTCCCTGATGGCCGTTTTCCAGTCACGTTGCGAGTGGCACATGCGTCAGAGCTGGCGTTGGGCTGCGCCTTTATAGCCGAGTTTTCAAACCTCAAGGCCGAGATTCTGCGCTTCTTCAGTGTCGAGCTTGCGGCCAAAGAGCTGGTCGAGGTAAACGCGCTTATTTTAAAAGCTGAGCCCGATGGTCAGCCCCGGCTGTTTCGTGGCCGTAACAACTGCGAGCTGTTTCTGGTTGAATACGGGGGAAAGATCGTGCGTTTTCAGCTGTCCTTCTTCGGAAATTACATCGAAGGTGGGGACGGGCTGAAGACCAAGCTGGGTTTTCTTACGCTGGCCCAAACCGACAAGCCGAAATACAAGGGCTCTTCGCTGGTGCGGCTCGTGTCCGAGCTTTCGCCGGAGATACTTCAGAATGCGATGAAGTTTATCGAGAATATAAAGGCGTTGCCCGAAGAACAACGTGAAATCATCTGTCTTGCCTTACGGCGCTGCGAATAGGGCTAATTGCCAAGCTTAAGAATCGTCTGGTAATGCGCTTCCGTAATGGGCATGACGGATAACCGCGACTGCTTGATGAGCGGCAAATCGCCCAGCATCTTGGTGGCTTTGATTTGAGCAAGACTAACCGCGCGCGCAAATTTAGCCACATATTCCACATCGACCTGTGACCAGTCGCCGCCTTCGGGATCGAGATCGGCATAGGCTATGCGCACAACCTTGGCCACTCCGACTACCGCTTTGTCGTCGCCGCTATGATAGATGAGGGCGATATCGCCTTTGGCCATTTTTCGAAGATAATTGCGAGCCTGGTAGTTGCGCACATGATCCCAGTTGGTGTGCTTGTCTTTGAGCAGGCGATCGATGTTGTAGGTTTCTGGTTCGGTTTTGAGCAGCCAGTAAGCGTTAGCCATTGGGAGCTTTTTACTCTAGATGCGGCAAAAGCTCAAGGGACTGCCGCCACGAAGCGCAGTGCAGTGCCAGCTGCTCCAGGGTAGCCGTGGAAACATTTTCTGAAGTTTCTCAACGTTATCGAAGAGTAAGAAGTCGTAATGAGCCGGGTGGGCTTCAACGCGTTCAGCTACACTTTTATCCGGCTTGCCTTCGCTGTTAAAGCTGCCCAGGACGCTGTAGAAGAGCGGTGAAAACTCGTCGGTATAATGTTTCATGATGCCAGCCCGATACTCACCCTGATCGCTGGCTGCGCTGTACTCGTCGGGGCGCGAACCGATGATAACCAGCTCGCGTCGTCCTGGCAGGACGAGGTAGGCCTGGCGCCAGGCCAGCAGAGGATAGGTGACTCGCGCAGGAGTGGACTCGCCTCGGGACGCAGCGAAGCTTGTGAGTGCCGAAAAGGTGTCCGCAAAAATCATGGTTCCGGCCAGGACTGCCAGCACTGCTTTACCCAGGCCCGGACGCGAATTGAGCATAGACTCTTTGCGAAGAATTGCGCCGCCCGTTTTCCAGAGATAGACCAGAGTGCAGATCACGACCGGCACTTCAAAAACCCAATGTCGTTCAGAGAGGTCATAGTTTCTCTGGGCCGCAGAGATGAAGAGGACGATGGGACAGATGAACAGCATGAGAAAAAGCAGGCAGCCCTGAGCAAAGGCTTCGGGGCGCCGCTTGAAGGCATGGAAGATGGTCGCGGCCCCGAGCAGCAGCACCAGAAGGGAGAGCCAGTAGGGGCTGAGTTGACCCGGAAGATTTGCGGCGATCCCCTGCATGAAAGCCTGCGTAAATCCGCGTTCGGCCAGCCTGGTCCAAGGTGAGTCTTTTGCCCAGGGGTGAGGAATAAAGAGCCAGTGTTTGAGCTCCACCTTGTAAACGATGATGGGCAAGGCACCTGCCAGTAGTCTTGGAAAAAACCTCATGGCCCGCTTCAAGGTGCGCACCCGCGCCTTGTAAAGATCGAACGCCAGCCAGACCACCGAATAGCAAAGAAAGAAATAGGCAATGGCGGCCACGGCAAGATGAAAGCAAACTCCAATCGAGGCCACCAGCGAGAAGGCGTAGTGCAGGCCGGGCTTTCGCCGTTCGTTGCGCTCGGACATGAATAGAAACTGCCATAGCAACACCGTCGTAAAAAAGGCCAGCCAGATATAAAAACGCACCACATTGCCGAACTCCATTATGCCTGGTGACGAAATAGTGGCGGCAAAGGCCAGAAACGCGACAAAGGTCGAGCCCGTCCAGCGCCAGGCGCCGTAAAACATCGAGCAAAGCGTGGCCGTAAAAACCAGAATATAAGGTAGCCGCCAGAACAGCTCGGGCGAAGCGGCGCGCAGCCACGGCAGCCAGCCGCTGCGATGATAGCCGCGCAACACCAGATTGTCGCCGGGCGGATTGGCGTTATATTGGCCGATCTGCCACCAGAAGCTGTGCCCGCCCCGCCAGTTGCGAAAGGCGGGCGCGATCGTATCGAATTCGTCGCCCCAAAGGGGTACGCGCAGCGAGATCCAGACTTGCAGTATGACGGCGTAGACGAGCAGCACGCCGGCCAGAACAAGAAGATAAGTGGCGATCGCGTGACCGCCGCCGGGCTTCTTAGTCTTCAAGATAGCTCTTTACCTCGGGTGCCGGAAAGCCCGGAAGCTTGGAGAGCGGCTCCTTGAGCTTCTTGGCATCGCCCACCACGGTGAGCGTGAGATTTTCAGGTTTGAAAAAAGTTTTCAAGGCGGGAGCGATATCTTCAAACTGAACTTTTCCGATGTTGGTGGCGAAGTCGCGGAAATAGCCGTGCGGAAAATCCATGAGATATTCCATGGTGGCATTTTCGAGGCGCTTCTTTGACGTGTCATAGTTGAATGGGGCGTTATTCACCAGACTCTCTCGCGAGAAGTTATACTCGTCCCGGGTAATGCCGTTTTTCACCCATTCCTCAAAAAGCGTTAGCGCAAGAGCGATCGCCGGCGGCGTGTCGTCAGTTTTTGGAAAGACATACATCGAGAAATGCTTGGGCTGGCGTCCGAAACGAAAAGCGTTTGACGCGCCATAGGTCCAGCCGCGTTTTACCCGAATTTCGCGCATCAGGCTGGCTTCAAACGAATGCCCGCCAAACGGATAGTTGCCCAGGGTAATCGCATAAAATCCCGGGGTTTCGGGGCGCATGCCCGTGCCGCCCATCAGAACCTGGGCCTGGGTTGCCTGCGGCTTGTCGACCAGCAGCGTCCGGCGGCCAGTCGCGATAGCAGGTTTGGAGAGTGAATCGACGGGGCGTGCTTCAGGATGCAGGGCATTGAGCTTCTCGGTCAATGCCGTGAACCATTTTTGAACGACTTCTTTTTTAACGGCGCCGGTACCGAAGAGACGCATGGTGCGTCCGCCGAAGTGCTGAACGTAGTAATTCAGGATATCCTTATAGTTGATCGACTTCACGCCCTTCTGGGTGCCGATCAGCGGATGACCGTAGGGGTGCGTACCGTACAGAAAGCGGTAGTAGTTGTACTGCACCAGCGACTTGTCGTTGCCTTTGCGTTCAAGGATCTCGCCCTCGGTTTCCTTTTTGAGCTTGGCCAGCTCCTGCGCGGTAAACTTGGGTTTGGTCAGCGCCTCGTCGACGAGCACGAAAAATTTTTCGATGTTCTCGGACAAAACCGCGCCCGCGAAAACCGTGCCTTCGTCTCGCACATCCAGGTCGAACTCGCCACCCAGACGGTTGAGCAGCTCGTTGAACTCGACCTTCGAATGTTTCTGCGTACCTCGCAGCAGCATCCGGCTGGCAACGTTGGCCAGGCCCAGTTTGCTTGCGGGGTCGTTGGTGGCGCCGGCGTCCACGACGATGTTGATGTACGCAACCGGCAGGCTGAAGTCTTCTTCAAACTCCACGGCGGTGTCGGCCCGTGCCGGTGTAGCCAGGCAGACAGCTCCGAATACGACCAGGCCGGTCAGAAAAGCGGTTTGCAGCGACTTAAGAGATTTCATTGCGACTCCTTGGTGGCCGTACCGATCACGACGGTGCGATTTTCTTTACGGAAATAAGTTTTAAGCACGTTGGCGATTGCGCCTTTATCAACCGAGGTCAGCGAGTTGACGATTTGCACGCCGCGCTCGAAATTTCCGGCGACAGTTTCGTAGAATCCGAGAAACTGGGCCTTGCTGTAGTTGCTGGCCAGCTCGTCAAACACCACGAAGCGATGCATTGAAAGTGCACGATCGATTTCTTCGGTTTTGATATGGCCCGCGGCCATGTCTTTGATTTCGTGATCAATGAGCGCCAGCGCCTGCTTGGAGGTTTTGCCCTTTTGCAGCGACAGGAAGATCATGAGCAGACCGGGGTCTTTTTGCTCTGAGCTTTCGAGCTCAACGCTGGTGGCGATTCCACCATCGACCAGCCGCCGGTAAAGGCGTGAGCCCTTGCCGCCAGCGAGAATTTCCCGGGCCGCCTCAATGGTCGGAAAGTCAGGGCTGCCCGCGTCCGCAATGTGGTAGCCGACAATAAGTTTTTCGACCGGCGATTTGATCGGGATGTATTCGATGCGTTCGGCGGTCTGCAGTGGCTCCTGGGGGGCGGGCTTGCGGTTCATCTTCGAAGCGGAAAGTTTGCCATAGTACTTCGTTAGAATTGGCAGGATCTTGGCGGGGTCCACGTCACCGGCGACGACTACAGTTGCGTCGTTGGGGGCATAGAACCGTTTGTAGAAATTTTCAAAATCCTGACGTGAGGCATTGCGCAGGTCGACGTCATAACCAATGACCGGCCAATGGTAGGAGTGCTTGGCATAGGCCAGCTCGTACAACTTTTCATACATCAGGCCGTTAGGATTGTTTTCCGTGCGAAAGCGCCGTTCGTTCTGGACGACCTCGCGCTCTTTGTTTACGGATTCCTCTTTAACCAGCAGGTTCACCATGCGATCTGACTCCAGCCCGGCTACGAGCTCAAACTTGTCGCTGGGCAGGCTTTGGACGTAAGCAGTGTAGTCCTGGCTGGTGAAAGCGTTTTCGCCTTCGGCTCCGGCGGTTTCGAGAATGCGGTGCAGCTCACCCTCTTTGTGGTTCTGGGTGTCCTTGAACATCATGTGCTCAAAAAAGTGCGCAAGGCCCGTGCGGCCGGGACTTTCGTCGCGCGACCCAACATTATACCAGGTCTGATAAGCGAAGGTGGGCGCGGAGTGATCTTCGAGAATCAGGATCTTGAGCCCGTTGGCCAGCTGGTAGCGATGAACCTTCGAGGTGCCGAAGTAATTCGCCTCGCTTTGCGAAACGACCATGGGCTTGTGGGCGCAGCCGCCGACGGCCAGGGCTACAGCAAGCGCAGAAAGCGCGATTGAAACCGAAAATCGTTGGGGCATCAGACATTCCCTCTCACATTATAAAGTGGAATGAGTGTAGCATAGGACTTGTCCGATTATGCAAAAACGCACTCATAATCCATTTGCGATACAACGACCCAATATCAAAGTCTTGTCGTTAAGTCTTGCGACAATCGCGCTGTTCGGTCTGGCGTTTGGCGAGCGCTCAAGAATGCAGGGCTTTATCGCTGAAGGCAGTAGTCGCATCTCGCGCCTGATGCTGCTCGATCAGGTCGTCTGGGAAGAGGTGGGCGCAAGCAATCTCAGTTCCCGCATTTCAAAAGAACAGCTCACTGCTGCGTCTGGCCTCAAGAATGGTCAGGAGATGTTGCAGATCAATCTTGCTGAAGTTGAAAGCCGGCTCATGGCGCTGCCCTGGATTGAGTCGGTTCAAATTCAAAAGAAGCTGCCCTCGACGATTTCGATTCGATACACGGTGCATTACGCCCATGCGTTGGGCCTGCGAAAAGGCAAACTTTGGCTGATCTCTTCTTTTGGACATTGGATTGCACCGTTAAATAACTTCGCGCACGGCGAGGCGCTGGATCTTCCGGTGCTGGCCAACGAAGACTCGATTCCCATGGAACTGCTGTGGCTCGAGGCGCTCGAAACCGAGCTTTCGACCCATCTTTTGCAGATCCATGAGATTGGCTTTCAAACTTCAAGCTCGAAGCTGACAGCGCTTCTCGAGCTGCAATATCAGTCCCAGTCACTCAAGACTTCGCTGACCGCAAGTGGCAAGCCAATGCAGGAGCCACTCACCCGACTGAAACAAGTGGTTCAATATCTAATAAAAAACAATATCTTAGTATCGAACGTAGATTTGCGGCTCGGCAAAAAAGTTGTTGTAAACGTCGGAAAACGCCCGTAGAATTTTTAGACAGGCGGGGCAGCAATTGCCTGTCTGATAAGTCGAATGAGTATTCAAGAGGTAGTCGGGATGACTACTTGCCTTAGCCGGAGTAGACTTAAAAAGCTTTAAAACGCCCGTGGGGCGCGGCTAGGCGAGCACTACTGCAGTATCCCAAAGGAGTGGGAAATGGCACGCATTACAAAAAAAGAATTCATAGTTGGCTTGGATATCGGAACGACCAAGATCTGCGCGATCGTGGGCGAGCTTACCGAATCCGGAATCGATATCGTGGGGATTGGCACTCATGCCTCTACCGGGCTGCGCAAAGGCGTAGTCATTAATATCGAAAGCACGGTCGAAAGTATCGCGAAGGCAATTGAAGAGGCCGAGCTGATGGCGGGGTGCCAGATTACCGCGGTTTACGCGGGCATCGCGGGCGGCCACATCAAGAGCTTCAACAGCCACGGTATTGTGGCGGTGAAAGACAAAGAGATCACCCAAAGCGATATTCAAAGGGTTCTCGACGCGGCAAAAGCCGTGGCGATTCCGATGGACCGCGAGGTGATTCACATCGTGCCCCAGGAATACATCATCGACGATCAGGACGGCATCAAAGAGCCGGTCGGCATGAGTGGCGTTCGTCTGGAGTGCAAGGTTCACATTGTTACGGGCGCGGTTTCGAGTGCGCAGAACATCATTAAGTCCTGCAACAAAGCGGGTCTCAATGTGTCTGAGATCGTACTCGAGCCGATAGCCTCGGCCGAAGCGGTTCTGACCCAGGATGAGCGCGAGCTGGGCGTCGTGCTGGTCGATATCGGCGGCGGTACTTCGGATATCGCCATCTTCAGCCAGGGCGCACTTGTGCACACCGGCGTGCTGGCGCTGGGCGGAAATCACATTACTAATGATATCGCCGTCGGGCTGCGCACGCCGCAGAACGAAGCCGAGAAGATCAAGATCAAGTACGGCTGCGCGATGTCGTCGCTCGTGAAGGGTGACGAGACCATCGAGGTACCCAGTGTCGGTGGCCGCAAGCCCCGCACCGTGCCCCGCAAGCTGCTGGCCGAGATTATCGAGCCTCGGGTCGAAGAGATCTTTTCGCTGATTCAGCGCGAAGTGATGAAGAGCGGCTATCAGGAGCTGCTGGCCAGCGGTATCGTCATCACGGGTGGCACCACGATTCTCGAGGGTATGCCCGAGCTGGCGGAGTTCATCTTCGACATGCCCGTGAAGCGCGGATTGCCGATTGGCGTGGGTGGCCTCAAAGACGTGGTGAACAGCCCCAAGTTTTCGACCGGGGTGGGTTTGCTGAAGTATGCGGCACGCCGAAGTATCGGACGGGGCAAGTTCCCGTTGCGCGACCGCGCGAATGTTTACGACAAAGTGCGGTCCTCCATGAAGGGCTGGCTTAAGGATCTGTTCTAGGCGCACGCGCCTTCTATAAAGAATATGGGAGAACAAAAAATGTTTGAATTCGCTGAAGAGACGACGCAACACGGGGCAAAGATCAAGGTAATCGGTGTCGGCGGCGGTGGTGGTAATGCCGTCAACACGATGATCCGGATGGGATTGTCGGGTGTCGAGTTCATCGCGGCCAATACGGACCGCCAGGCGCTGGAAGCCTCGCTGGCCACTGTGAAAATCGCGCTGGGCGGCGAGCTCACCAAGGGTCTCGGTGCCGGCAGCAATCCAGAGGTTGGCCGTCGCGCGGCGATGGAGGATTACGCCAAGCTCTCGGAGCTGCTTTCGGGCGCCGACATGATTTTCGTCACGGCAGGCATGGGCGGCGGCACGGGTACGGGTGCGGCGCCGATTATCGCCAAGATCGCCAAAGAGATTGGCGCGCTGACGGTAGGCGTGGTTACGAAGCCCTTCATGTTCGAAGGCAAGAAGCGCATGAAGCAGGCCGAACAAGGGCTGGCAAATCTGCGCGAAAGTGTGGACAGCCTTATTACGATTCCCAACAATCGTCTGCTCAGCATCGCCGGCGCAAGCCTCTCGATGCTCGAAACCTTCAAGAAGGCCGATGAAGTTCTGCTCAATGCCGTGCAGGGCATCTCAGACCTCATCAATCACACGGGGCTTATCAACTCCGACTTCGCCGACGTGAAGACGATCATGCAGAATAAGGGGCTGGCGCTCATGGGTATTGGCCAGGCGACTGGCGAGGGCCGTGCCCTTGAAGCCGCGCGTGCCGCAATCTCTTCGCCGCTGCTCGAGGACGTGTCGATTCACGGCGCGACGGGCATCATCATCAACATTACCGGTGGTTCAAATCTTAAGATCCACGAGGTCAACGAAGCCACGATGCTCATCATGGAAGCGGCCGACGAGGATGCTGAAATCATCTTTGGTACCGTGATCGATGAAAGCATGAAGGACGACGTCAAAGTTACGGTCATTGCGACGGGTCTGGGGCCAAAAGAGCAGATCATCGCTGCTTCAATGGTGCCGTTGTCCCCCGAGAAGCTTGAGGCTGCCGTAATCATCCAGGCGGCCGCGCCACAGCCAACCGCGACTCCAGTTGAAGCATCGTCACCGGTTGCTGCTGCCGAGGTTATGGCTGCAACTGTTGTGGCCGAGCCAATCGCTGTCGAACCAATTGCTGCCGCAATTCAGGTCGAAGCAGCTCCGATTGCGCCGCCAGCACCTGCGATGGCCCTCGATCGTGAGCCAGCGCTGGGTAACTTGGGTGCCTCTCCCAATAAACTTTCGCCGATGGAACATGCCGAAGCGTTGGCCCGTTCTTTTGGTGATGCCGATGATGCTCTGACGCTGCCGCCAGCTCCGATGCAGATGACTCAGCCACCAGCTTTGCCGCCGATGCTGTCCAAGGCACCGCTGGCCAAGCCGCTGGCCACGTCGCCGTCTTCGTACTGCGATGACGGGCTTTCAGACGCTACCGACGAAGACGAAGAAGACTTTGCCTTGCCGGCAAACGGCCAGGCCGCCGGTGCCACCTTTCGCGACTATGGTTCGCAGCCCCAGGCTAAAAAGGGCGACGATCTCAACCGCGCCAAGGCGATTGCCCAGAAGCTGGGCTTGACGAATCTTACTGACGACGAATACGACATTCCGACCTTTATTCGCCGTCAGCAAGAGCACGACGTTTAAGCCGACTTACGTTGTTCCGTTTCGTCCGAGCTGCGCAGGGAGTAGCCGGCACCATAGATGGTTTCGATCTTATATTGCATGCCTTGCAGGGCGCGTCGCAGTCCGACGATGTGCGCGTCGATGGTGCGGTTGCTGACTACCGTGCCTTTCCAGACATTTTGTAGAATGTTCGGGCGTGAAACCACCTTGCCCACGCTGACCATGAGGAACCACAGCAGCTTGAACTCAAGGACGGACAGCGAACGCAGCTGACCCCCGACATGAATGCTGAGCGAGGCGCGGTCGGCAATCAGGTCGCCACACGTCAGCGATTGCGGACCTTCGTCAGCCACCTTCGACTTCTTGAGCAGGGCTTTCATGCGAAAGGCGAGCTCGTTGGCGTTGAAGGGCGCGAAGATAAAGTCGTCGGCCATTTCCAGGATGTGGTGATTCTGTCCCAGCAAGGCGGCATCGACCGCCAGAAGCAGTGGTACCTTTCCGCTGGTCTCGCTCAGGCGAACCACGTTTGAAAGGCGCGCGCCGTCGGTATCGACGGCCGTGGCGATGATGCCATCGGGATTCTCGCCCGGCCGGCTGATCGCAAATCCCATTCGTTCCAGCGCGAGCTGAAGGCCAATACGTTCATCGGAGTTTGAAACTAATAATATCTTTTCCATTCTTTCCCCCATCACAATCGTTATAGGGGGTAATTCCCGAATGTCTTTTAAGTAATTGCGAAAAAGATATTGGCGAAAGTATTAGACCGGCGAGATTCCGATGCTCAGCCCACCGTCCATGAAGAAGGTCTGGCCGGTGATGTACGCGGCCTCGTCGCTGGCAAGAAACGCGGCCAGCGCGCCAATTTCTTCCGGGTTGCCGATGCGTTTGAGGGGGATGCGGCTGATGAACTTCTCTTTGACCTCGGCGGGAATCTGCTGGGTCAGGACAGACTCAAACATACCCGGCGCAATCGCATTTACGGTGACCCCATAGCGCGCCAGCTCGAGCGCCATTGAGCGGGTCATGCCGATAACCGCCGCCTTTGAAGCGGAGTAGTTGGTTTGTCCAATATTTCCCAGCGCGGCCACCGACGAAAGATTGATGATACGGCCCGACTTCTGTTCCATCATGACGACCGCCGCAGCCTGCGCACAGTTGAAAACGCCTTTGACGTTGATGCGAATAACTTCGTCGAACTTTTCTTCGGTCATTTTATGCAGCATTGCGTCGCGGGTGATGCCGGCGTTGTTGACAAGGATATCGAGCCGGCCGAACTTCGCGTTGATCTCGTCGATCAGCGCCCGGGCGGCACCATGCTGGGAAACGTCGTGGGTGCTGACCAGTACTTTGCGTCCCAGGCTTTCAACGTCGGCTGCGACCTTTTTGGCGTTGTCAGCGTTGAGGTCGTTTATCACCACATCTGCGCCGTCGCGGGCCAGTCGCAGGGCAGTCGCCGCTCCTAAGCCACGCCCAGAGCCAGTAATGAGAGCCACACGGTCGATGAATTGATTTTGTTTAGGCATGGAAGCTCCGGTAGCGGGAACCTTGGAAAGTGAGCGTATAGTAACGACGGTCAATCGTCCTTACAAGCGAATCGAAAAAAATATTTATCACTTGAAAATTTGCAAAACGGCCATCCGACAATAGAATCCTTCAAGTAGACCACATTTAAGACCGGCAATGATGTCCGGTCGAAGCGATCCAAGGAGGAGAAAACTATGCGTTCTATGATACGCAGTGTCGGTATCAAGACGATTTTGCTGCTAAGCATCGTGGCCCCAGCCACGTTTGCTGCCGTGCAGACTACGTCCAACTATAAGGCGGACGAAGTTATCGTAAAATATAAGGACGGCGTTCGCCGCAACAGAATGGCCATGGAAAGTATCTATGATACGGCCGGTGTTGTGCAGGTGAAGCGGTTTCTTGGCGGCACGCGCCAAATTGAGCAGCTTGTTCTCGAAAAAGGCACGGACGTGAAAGCGGTCGTGGCTGATCTTGAGAAGAATCCCGCTGTCGAATACGCACAGCCGAACTACATTCTTAAAGCTCTTCCAATCAAAACCGCCTCGGCCACCCAGCCTTCCGCAACTGGCGGCATGCCATGCATTCCTGGAATGGACGTTCCGGGCTGCGATCCGGGTGCGTGCATCATTCCAAACTTTCCACCAGGCTGCAAAGATGGCGGCGGCGGCGGTAACCCAACTCCTCCGGGCGACGAACCAACGCCACCAGCTACTGGCCGTCCTCCGCTGACGGACAGGCCGGGTGAGCCTTCGCCGGGCGCTGATCCAGCACTCGATCAGGCCTATGGCATCTCGAAGATCCATGCTCCTGAAGCCTGGAAGATCACGCCAGGCTCGCAGAGCATGATCGTAGCCGTCATCGATACCGGTGTTGATTACAACCACGAAGACCTGAGCTTCAATATGTGGCGTAATCCGAATCCGGATTCGAAAGCTAAAGATGTCGTCGGTTACGACTTCATCCATAACGACGGCTTGCCCTTCGACGACCATTCGCATGGCACGCACTGCTCTGGTGTTATCGGCGCTGTTGGCAACAACGGCAAAGGCATCAGCGGCGTGAACCAGCGTGTGTCGATCATGGCGCTCAAGTTTCTGAGTGCTGAAGGCAGCGGCGATACCGCCGGTGCCATCAAGGCCATTGATTACGCCGTTACCCACGGTGCCAAGGTTCTCAGCAACAGCTGGGGCGGCAAGGGCGACGACGATAACAAGGGCCTGAGAGATGCGATTCAACGCGCGGAAGACAAAGACGTGCTGTTTATTGCTGCCGCCGGTAACGACGGTACTAATAACGATACGGATAAGACCTATCCCGCATCGCTCAATGCTCCGAACATGATCAATGTGGCTGCAACCGATTCCAACGACGGCCTCGCTTACTTCTCGAACACGGGCTCACAGTCTGTTCAGGTTGGAGCACCAGGTGTTGACGTCTATAGCTCGGTTCCAGGCAACAAGTACGCAAAGATGTCAGGTACCTCGATGGCCTGTCCGCATGTTGCCGGCGCTTCGGCACTCTTGTGGTCGGCTCATCCGAAGTGGACTCACAAGGAAGTGAAAGCTCGACTCATGGAAAGCGTCGACAAGATCCCATCTTTGGAAGGGAAAACCGTCACCGGAGGACGGATCAATATCGCGAAGGCATTGGGTAGCAACTAAGCAGGCCCGATTCTTCGTTCCAGTTGTGAAAAGGCCGGAATCGCCTCGTGTGATTCCGGCCTTTTTGTATTAAAATTCAGAAGTATGCGAATGCTGTTCTTGATCGTCTCATTGCTGCCCGGCTTCGCGCATGCTGCGGTTAACTGCACGCTGGAGCATCCTGACCGTGACATCAAGCGACTCGTCAAGGAGTCGACTTCCTACAAGGTCAGGGAGCTGATTCCTTTTCGACATGGAAAAAAGGAGCTGCTCAAGACGCTGGCGCGCGAGCTGGGCGACGAGCTGGATCCGGAATTTGAAACCAGCGAGACACCCTATACGTTTTATGCCGTTTACAAGGGCGGCGAGTATGTCTCGCTTGTGCTGGGTATCAACGCCCGCGCGGTTGCGGGCCCGATGCAGCTCTTTGTGGTTTATGAACGCAAGGGGGGCATCAGGGATATCTTTGTGCAGAAGATAAGCTCCAAGGATGCGCCGGCGTTTCGTTCAAAATTTTATCGCGAGCAGTACTTCAAGTTCGGAATCAACAATCCGCCTACCGAGGCCGAGGTAAGGCCGCCGTTGCGCAGCCCCAGCAACGATACGATTCGGGACCATCATTCATTTATTCGTGCGGTAAGGTTGAATAGCTTGCTGGTTAAGGAGCTCTACAATAATTTCAAGGAGTGAGGAGGCGCGTTTAGCGATTCCGATCATTCCGCCGCCGCCCGTAGCGCCTTGGCAAGTACCTTGCCCTCGCTGCCCGACGGAGCAATGATTCCCAGCACCGAGCTCAGAGTAGGCGCAAGATCGGTAAGGCTGGCTTTTTCGAAGTAACGGCCTGGCTTAAAGGGTTTTCCCAGGAAAATAAGCGGAATGCTGGCGTCCTGCGCAGTAGCGCTTTCGTGCTCGGTGCCCCCGTAGCCATGGCTGTCCATGCCCAGATAGCCTGGGCGTGACGTGAACACGACGTCACCGGACCGCTCGGGGTGTACGCTGGCGGCCATGCGTTTGGCGACCTCGGTGGGTGGTATTCGGCCCTCAAGCAGTTCGGACCGCGAATAGGCCGCGGCAATATTGGGCTGGGTGCGTAGCCAGCCCGCCAGTGAGCGAGCCGCCGCATCGAGGTCTTTGCCTTTTTTCTGGAAAAGAGCGTGGTCGAAGGCGATGTTGTCTTCGAAAACATTCAGGATCGGCTTGTCGCTGTCGTCAAAGCCAGCCAAGGCACGCAGCCTGACATTGCTTCTTTCAGCAATGTCAGAGGATTTATAAACGTTGCCGGGCAAGCGCAGCTTAACCGCCAGGGCTGGGTTGGGCTGTACGCCGTGATCGGCGGTAAATACGACCACCACATCGCTTAGCCCGCCTGGTATCTGGTGCGCCAGCGAGTTGAAAAAATCAGACAGCATGCGATCCGTGCGCAACGCCATGTCCTGCATCTCGATCGACATCGGGCCGTAGTTGTGGCCGGCGGCATCGAAGGCCGAGAGGCTGATCGCGAGCAAATCGGTGGCCTCACCTGCGCCAAGTTTCATGGCGGTCGTCATTTTAAGTGCCGTATCGAGCACGTAAGCATTGGCCCAGGGTGAGGTCAGAAACGGTCCGGGCCGCGCGTTGATCAGGTGAGGAAATTTCTTTCCGAGGCCGCGGCCATCGCCAATCGTTTCGGGCGGCATTGGTGTGGATTGCCAGTATTGCTTTTCAGCCAGTAGAAGTTGCCACTGCTCGGGGACTTTCTTTGCGATGTAGTCGAACTTATTCCACTCCACCAGCCACGCGGGCAGCTGCTTGTCGGTGAGGTAGTAAGAGCTGGTAACCCACGCTTTGCTTGCCTCGTCGTACCAGAGGGCCAGATCGGCGCGATGGCCGCCCATTAGAATCGCGGCGCGGTCTTTCAAGGCCACAGTAACCACGCGTGGCTTGCCGCCCAACGCATTCTTGAGCTCGTCGCCTACGGTGGTGACCAGCAGCGAGCGTGGCGAGCGGCCAGTGTGCTCGCCAACCTTGCCGCCGATGGTTTGCACGTCTGAGTCCTGCACACAGTAGAAGTTTTCATGCAATGCCTGGTCGTACCAATAGTTGGCCACGATGCCGTGCAGGTAGGGCACCGCACCAGTAAGCATGGCCGGGCCGCCGACCCACTCGGCAGCACGCAAGGTGTCGACTTCGCGCGCCTCGGCGCCTTCG
>JBBRLF010000046.1:0-21073 GCA_038231515.1 candidate division WWE3 bacterium | reverse complement strand
TCCCTTACGGCTTTTGCACACGATTTCTAAATTGAAAAACTTTTTGTTGGTTAAATTAAATCACTAAGCATCAAATTGTTTGTTAATGGATTGCGTTGACACACGGCGCGCGAGCAGCTATATTAGGCCACAAGAAATTCAGAATTCCGGTCGAAGCATACATGGGGATGGAGGCTTTGGCTGGATATACGGCGACTACTCCGGTCATTTGATTAATACCCGCTACTCCAAGCGTGACCGGAGCGGCCGCCTTCAATCGACTGAACTCAGCCCTCGACCGGAAAAGCCTGCGCGAAAGTTTGCAGAGTAGTGCTCTCGTCGAACTCATACTGAAAGCCGGTGGCCTTGCGAAAGGCGCCGCTGTCGATCACGATGGGATATTTGATGTGGGTCAGCGCCCCCGCGGGCAGCTTGGGCAGGCCGCCTCGACCCAGCATGCGCTTGAGTATGAATTCCGGCAGCGGCAGCACCCGGCGCCCCACGCCCTTCGCTACCAGCGACAGGGGCAGCGGCGGCGGCCCCGCCACGTTGAAGATACCGCGAATGCGTTTTTCAATCGTAAGTACGATGGCAGACACCACGTCTTCCTCGTGCATGAGCTGAAAAAGCGGATCAAAGCCCAGCAGCAATGGCACGATCTTGCCTCGCAGAAACATGGCCAGCGTACCCGTGCCCGAAGCGCCCAGCGAGTAGCAGTTGCGCAGCACCGTGGTGGTGAACTCAGGAAAGCGCCAGAGCGCGGTGGCGGCGAAAAGATCGGCGGAAACCAGATCGGCAAGCTCGGGGTAATGCGCCAGGCCCTGAGGCGGCTCGTCTTCGGTGTGGTACAAGGGCGAATCCGGCCCGGCCCCATAGAAGGTGTGACGGCCAATAAAAATGGCGTGCTCAACACCATACCGATGGCAGTGCTCGAACACGGCACGCGTGCCGCCCAGATTGATCCGGTAGCGCTCGTCTCCGCCACCAACGACAAACGAGGTGACCGTCGCCAGGTGAATCACCACCTCGGGGCGAAACTTACGAAAAACATCTTCAGCGGATCTTTTGCGCAGGTCCACGGCATGGACGCGAATTCCGTTTGGAACATCCGGCCACTTTCTTAAATCTATTCCCGCTACCTGGTGGCCCTGAGCATGCAGCCGCAGGGCAAGGCGGCGGCCGATCGCGCCAGAAATTCCGGGAATGAGTATTTTCATTTCGCCTGCCAGCCCAACGCGTCGTATTCGCCGCGATGACTTTCGATAAGACCCGCCACTACTGCTTTGACCTGATCGACATAGCCCTGAATAACCTTGTCGTCTTCGTCGCCCGTACCCTTGAACGTGAGCGGCTCGGCATAGATAATTTCGATGCGCGCCGGCCGCGGAATAGGCAACAGATAAGAAGTGATTGGAACGTAGGGCGCGCCGAAGAGCTTTCCGAGGGCGTAGGAGTTGCTGATGGTGGGAAAGGCCTCGCCGCCCCCCAGTACCGCGAAGGGAATGATGGGCGACTTCGTCTGCAACGCCAGCCGCATGAAACCCGTACCGAACTCGACGAGCGAGTTGCGATCCTTGAATAGCTTGGCGGTGCCACGCGCGCCTTCGGGATAGACCATGAGCAGCCGATCGTCTTCCAGCAGGCGTCGTGCATGTTCGGGAAGCCCGGTAAACTGGCCGGTGCGGCTCGCAAGAATGGAAGCGAAAGGCAAGCGGTTGATGAATTTTTCGGCCATGCCCTGGGCCAGCCGCGGTGGCTCCAGCTCGAAAAAACACGAGCACAGCACCATGGCCGCGTCTATCGCCACCCCACCCGAATGATTTCCTATCAACATCGCGCGGCCGCGCGCCGGAATTCGGTCGATGTTGTGCGCCTTCACGCGAAAGTAATGGCGATACAAAGGCTCAAAGGCACGAAGAACCAACGTCAGGTAGTCCTGCGAAATTCCATAGTGGTCGACCCCGCTTGCGCTGAACGGCAGCTCAATACGCAGCACTCGTTGTTTGACGGTCTCACGGGTTGTCATGCTTGATCACTTGCTGAAAAAATACCGAACAAGTCGCCATTAGGCAAGGCCGCATGCCAGCAATCTTGGCAACTGGCCCACTCCTTGCGTTCGTAAAACGCCAAGAGAGGGCGGTGAAATATGCCAAACCAAATTATTGCGGCAGGCGATAACATCCTGCATTCCTTGATTCAAGGCTTCACGGCCTTCATGATCTACGTGCCAACCTTAGTTGGCGCGCTGATCGTTTTACTGGTCGGCTGGTGGATCTCAAGTGCGATTGGAAACCTGCTCGAAAGAGGGCTGACTCGCATTGGCTTCAATCGGGCCGCGGTGCGTGTAGGCGCCAGTGAGCCCCTGGCCAGAATAGGCGAAGGCTGGACCGCCTCGCATGTACTGTGTGTCCTGGCGAAATGGTTCGTCCGCCTGATCTTTCTGCAGGCAGCGGCGAACATACTAGCCATGCCGCAGATCACGGCCATCGTGAATGAAATCATTTTATTCATTCCGCGCCTGGCGGTTGGGTTGCTTATCTTGATGTTTGGTCTCTGGGCGGCCAAGGTGGCCTCGGAGCTCGTACTCGGTTCTGCTTCGGCGGCCGGCGTCGAGAAGCCAGGCATCTTTGCTCTACTGACGCGTTACGCGATTCTGATCGTCGCGGTGCTGGCCGCCGCAAGCCAGATCGGCATCGCACCTGTTATCGTGAACACCCTGTTCACCGCCTTTGTCGGCGCGGCGGCGCTGGCCTTTGGCCTTGGCGGCAAAGATGTGGCGGCCGACATGACGCGCAGCTGGTACTCGAGCGGAAAATCGGCGGTGCAGCGGCTGCAAAGCGTGGGCAGCAGACGCAACGACACCTTGCCACCCACGGGAACGAGTGGCGGTCCACGCCGCTAAGCCAAGGAATGTAACGTTTTGGCTCGTCTCCAGCGGCTGCGGCAGCCTGAGCGCCCCAGAGGTGGCATCTTTGCCGCTCTTCTGTTAGAAGAGCGCCATGATTCAAAAGCTCATGCTGTCGCTCGTTGCTCTTTTGGTCCTGTCTACATTGGGAACGGCTGGATATGCCGCCCCCCCTGCAGCCGCAACCGGTGAACAGCAGATGGTGGTTCGCACGCCACGAAAATTTTCTGAGCCAGGCGCGCAACGGAAACATCCGCGTGCTTTTTCTGGGCGACTCCATTACCGACCTCTGGCAAGGCGAAGGCCGGCCCGTCTGGCACTCAAATTTCGCACCCCTTGCGGCCGCGAACTTCGGTATCGGCGGCGACAAGGTTGAAAACGTGCTGTGGCGCGTGCGCAATGGCGAGCTCGACCGTATCGCCCCACGCGTGGTCGTACTCCTGATCGGCACCAACAATCTGGGCAGTAACAGCGTCGAAGACATTTTAGCCACTCAGCTCGAGCTGATCGTCGAAATTCACCGGCACCTGCCAAAGACGAAAGTTCTCTTGCTGGGGGTTTTTCCAAGAGTGGACAGCTGGTCGAAAGATTTTCGCGGAAACATCGAGCCCATAAATCAGGGACTGGCCCGGCTTGCCGATGGCCATTTTATTCATTTTCTGAACATCGGCGATCTTTTCAAATCGCCAGCTGGCGGAATTTCGCCCAAGATCATGCACGATGGCCTGCACCTTACCGAAAAAGGCTACGAGATCTGGGCCGGCGCGATGCTGCCCACATTGAAGCGTCTGCTGGGGCGCCAAGGCGATTGAACGCGGGCTCGGCCGACGCCGGCCTGCCAGCTGTCTAAACTTTGTACATGCTCCGGCCCTGCGGCCCCCAGGGCCGCCCTTGAGCCCGGGCTGGCACCGCTCCTGCACTATAGAGATCAGCAGAGGAGTGCGTATTATGTTGGTGCAAGCAAAACGGCTGTCGGTTCTTATGGTCGCGATTTTGGCGGTTGCCTCGGCAGCCCAGGCCCAGGACTACGCTCCAGACGCCCCTCGTACCGCGGTTCTGCGCAAAATTTTTGGCGACACGGTCGTCAAAGGTCTGGATAATCTTCCCCTGCACAGCTTCAAGGGCGCACGCGAGATCGCGCTGGAACTTGCTCAAAAGGTAAACGAGCACAGCCTTTCCGTGAAAGAAGCCCGCAGCTCACTTTTGTCAATTCTTGTAAAAATGGACCAGGGCCTTCCGGCAGCGGATATGTCCGAAGTCGAATTTGAAGTCGTCGGCATCATGCCACGGGGCGAGTCGCCCGCCGGCCTTGAAGTTCCCGGAGCCTCAGAGGCCATCGTAGCCTCGGCACCACTGCCAGATTCAGTCGAAAGCCCCGGCTCCTCGCTTGACGCCGCCCCGGCAGCCGATTCCGAGCCCGATCTGGATGGCGATGCCCAGGAGCGTCATGTTTCGTCCATCGGCTCCTAATGTAAAAGTTCTGTAAAACTAGCCGCCCTGCTGGTCCGTGGGATTGAAGTAAGGATTCTTCCAGGTAGACAATGGAAGGATGAATAAAGAAGGCATTTTTAAATACAACGTGGATGTCCGGCCAGTGGCCATGATCCTGACTACGATAGGATTAAGCCTTCTGCCTTTCCTGGTCCCCATGCCCCTATGGCTGCTTGTACCCCACTTCGCGCTGGTTATCTTCGCGCGCAGCTTTCTGCCCTTCGTGCAACACAACCACGCCCATCTTGCCGTGTTCAACTCAACTCTCTTGAATAACATTTACAATGTCTGCCTGGCGCAATGTACGGGATATTCGACTGCGATGTGGGAGCTGCATCATAACCGCGGCCATCATCGCAACTTTCTGACCCCCAAGCTGGATGTTGCGCGCATCATCGATCTCAAGACGGGCCTCGTGATGGGGCGCTGGCGCTATGCGTTCCAGGGGAATCTTACGATCCTGCCCGACGCCATCAAAATTGGCCTTGAAGAGGGTCGCCAAGGCCGAAAGTCCCTGCTGCCCAAGCTCTTCGGCGAAATCGCACTGCAGGCGACCATAACCGCGGCCCTCTTGCTCTGGCACCCGCTGCTGGCACTGGCTTTTTTCATCGTGCCCAATGCCTTTAATGCTTTCATGATCTGGTGGGAATCTTATCCGCACCACCTTGGGGTTCCCGTCACGTCGCTCTACGACGCCTCGATCACGATCGAAAGTTCCTCTTACAATGCACAGACGCTCAATCTGGGACACCACACGGCCCATCACGAAAAGCCAACGCTGCACTGGTCGCTGCTGCCGGCTCGAACCGAAGCCATCCGCTCACTCATTCCCGCGATGTGCCTGCACGAGGAATATGACCGTAGCGCCAAAGTTCAGCTGCGGACTACGCGCTCAAAGAGCCAATACCCGTCTTTCGCAGCCGAGAAAGCCACGCTGATCTAGCTAATAGCATAATGGTCATGTTACTCTGATCGTATGTTTGGCCTAAAAACGGCAACTCGAAGGGCTAATCGTGCATTACTGCTTGCGGCGGCATTGACGTCTGCTCATCTGGCTTTTGCCCAGGCACCGCCTGCCACGTTAACCGGCTTAATCGTCGATAAGAAAACCAATATGCTGAACCTGGTTACCTTTACCGGTACCAGCTACTCCGTCTTGAAATCTTATCACACGACTTTGGGCCTGGTGGCGGGCGACAAGGAAAAAGAAGGCGATAAGAAGACACCGGAAGGAATCTATTTTTTCGAAGAGATTCGCCGTCCGCCGGTACTGCAGAAAAAATTCGGCTGCATGGCCTTGACCATGAACTATCCGAACCCGTGGGATCTGCTGATGAAGAAAACGGGCTCGGGCATCTGGCTGCACTCCACCGATGACCCTCACCGCCTGACCAAAGACTTCGACAGCCTGGGCTGCGTGGTGGTCAAGGACGAGGAAATCAAAGAGCTGTTTTCGAAGGTCAAATACCGGACGACGCCGGTTATCGTTTATGACGACTTTGAAAAGCACAAAGAGCTGTTGAATCCTGAACGCCTGGCCGGTCTCGAAGCTTTTGTAAAAGACTGGGCCAGCCAGTGGTCGGAAAAAAATCTGGACGGCTATATCGCGCACTACCATTCCGGCTTTATCGGCAATGGTAAAGACCGCCGCGAGTGGCGGGCCTATAAAGGTCAGCTCAACCAGAAATACGCCAAGATCAGCGTTAAGATCGATCACCTTTTCGTGCTGGCCCACCCCAAGTACGACGTCGCGATTTTCCGGCAGATCTACGAGTCCCGGCTGAAGAACGGTGCGCTGGCCAAACGCACCGAAGGCGTGAAACTTCTTTATCTCGCCAAAGAAGAAGGCGGCCCCAAAATTCTGTCCGAGCAATTCCGCGACACCGGGCTTTGACCCGTCAGTGCGCTGCCGACCGCACGGGAATCGGCACATTGCAAACCTCGATGTGTCCGGCCTGCGAATGAAACCATTTCTCAGGACGATTGCGGCGCGACTCGATCAGGCGCAGAAAAGTCGGAGTGTCCGTGCGCAGCACTTCAAGCCGTGTGCGCTCGGCTTCCGCAACGTCGGCTGCCAGGCGAACTGACTTCAGCGGCACGCGCTGCTCCGGCTTGTCATAAAAACCCAGTGCCGCCGTACCACGAGGTAGTGACGAAAGAAGTTCCATGCCCTGCACCACCCGCCCAAGCAGGGTGACATTGCGATCCAGCTGGCGCGGAGAATGGCCGGTGACCGCGTAGAGCTCGGTGCCGCCACCGCTATCGATCGCTTCATCACGGCCAGCTCCAACGGCGCCGTAGCAATGCACCAGCCAGGTTCGGCCCGTGACGCGATCGCGGGCAACCGGAAAGCCCTCTGAAAATCCAACTTCGCGGGCATAGATATCGCCATCCGGTAGCCGGGTAAACGGCAGCTTCTTGTCCAGCGCGCGGTCGAACTCCGCGGGCAGCGTCGCTGCCGCATTTTTGATTTTGCGTTTCAGCTCGGGCTTTTCGGCATCGGGGTCGGCCCACTGCACGACATAGTTGTCCTGCGAGCGCACGATGGCCAGCCCATCCCAGTAGTGTTCGCGTGCCAGCGCCTTCACGTTCCGCACGTGCTGCGGGGCATAGGACGGTGCCAGCTCAATGACGACTCGCCCGCTGGCGAGCTCAAGATAAAGAGTATTTTCGGGGTTAAGCGACCGCCAGTCGGCAGCTGGGGCTGCGGCGATTAGCTCGGCCATCGCGACAGGTTTGGCCTTAGGCGCTTCTCCGGCCTGAGCCAGCTGGGCAAAAACATTGATCGCGGCGCAGAGCAGAAACAGGGGATTTCTCATGCCCTCTACACTCGCAGAGAAAACATGATTTTTCATTGGTGAATTTTGCCCCTGCTGCCGGTTTTTAAGCAGGGCCGAAGCCGCATTTAAAACGGCCAGCATTTGCGCTATAATGAAGGCATGGGGGAGTTTCCAATTCAGCTGCCAGGGCGTCGTTTGGCATTTCTATTGGCACTGCTGCTGGGCGCGAGCGCGTTCGCCGGGCCGCCCAAAACCTGCGCACCGCTGCCAACCCCCGAGGTGGACTGCCCGATGATCCGAGAGCTGGGCACGGTCTGCTCACCCTGGGGACGCAAGAATTTCAAGACCGATACGCCCGAGCAAAGGGCCGAGGCCGTACAGTCCATCCAGTCCTGCGGCACCGAGCTGCAAAACTGCGCCTGCCACATGATTGGCGGGGCAAACTGTGACGGGATTCTTGAGGCAGGAGCAGCCGCGGCCGCCAGCGCTCCCGACCAAAAAGGGCGAACCAAAATCGCCGTGACCAAAGATGGCGCGGCTTTGAAGCTGGGCCCGAAAGATGCCGCGATTGTTTCGGGAACGGTCACGGCAGCACGTGCCTCCGACCCCGAGGATAAACTCGTCGCCCAGTACACACTGGAATATAACGAGCGCCTGTCACGTCTGGCGACCAGTCTTGCGTATTCCGATGCGGCCAGCCGGCCCGTAAAGCCAACTCACGACGAGGAAGACTACGAGTGGGCCAGAAAACTCGCGACGGAAAAAGAGATCGCCGACCTCAAAAAGGCCGACTCCGACGACCTCAGCATGCGCTGGCTGGTGCTGCGCGAGGCGATTCGCAGCTGCGGACGGGTGAATCACGAGCTGCAGCACTATGGCGCCCCCGAACTTCGCGATCCCGACGTCGCGGCCCGGCTGCGCGAAGAGCTGGTCTGCGGCTTCAGACTTACCGACGATCTTTGGAAATACCGGGTGCGGCACCGCTGGCCTGGCTGCAGCTGCGATACGAGACTCCCCAACAAAAAGGGCTTCGGGGGCGGATCGCGCGGCCGTTTTGTCGACGGCGTCTGCGTAACCAGCACCGACGAGTATGATCGCTTTGCCGACAAACCCATCGACGAACGCATGCCGCGGTTTCTCGAAAAGTTCATTGCGATCCTGCGCCAGAAGATGCCCGGCTATGACGTGGCCCAGGTTGGCATCATGAGCTGCGGCTACGAGCGGCTGGAAACCGGCGACCAGGTCAAGGACATCGCAAGCTCCAGGGAAAAAGCCCTGTATATGCACCATCTGAGCGACCATGCCCGCGGTACGGCGTGCGATCTGAGTGGTGTCACCTTTCGAAAGAAAGACGGCTGCGAAGAGATCGTATTCAAGGCCGGACAGACCCAGCGCAGTCCAACCCAGTTCAAGGACTCGCTGATCGCCGCCAGCGGCGGGCGCGCAAAGTTCGAAGCCATGCGCAAGCAGGCCATCGTCGACGGCGAGCTTGACCATCATTACGCGCAGCTTGAAAAGAGCCTGCTTGAAAAGGGCTTCTCAGCCAAGGACGCGGCCGGCAACGAATTTAAAGCCGGTGTCGTCGTGAGAAACGCGCTCACCGAAGCGGGCTTTCTGGTTTACGATCCGATGATCAACGGCCCGCACCGCAATCATTTTCACTTCGAAATTCCGACGGACGACTATTCGCCGGCCGAAAAATATCGCCGCGCTTCGGGCATCCGCTAAGCCACCTTGGCTCATTGGCAAACTGGAGCATCGATTGAGGCCCGTTTGTCGCCGCATTCCTTTTGCGCGAATTTCTGGCCCATCTCGTGCTGCGACCGCCGCAGCTTGATCTCGAAATGATACCGGTCGATGATCGCCTGGGCAGCCTGCACATCGGTCTCGCTGCAAGATAGCTTCTTATCCGCGCAAAGCTTGCGGGCGTCAGACCAGTCCGGCAATCTGTCCACCGCCGCATAGGCCACCCAGGCCCAGTTAGGCGCAGCGGCTTCGGTGCCGATGTGGGCAAACTTCTCCTGGAACCTTTTTTTCTTGTACAGCTTTACGGCCTGCAGATAGCCACCGTAATCAAACGCGGCGTCGGCGGCCGTTACCGCGGCGGCTGCCGAGGGAAATGCGACCCCTAGCAGCTTACTGCCTCGCTGTGAATTGACGCTGGCAAAGCATACAAGATAGCTTGCCGCCACCACATGGTAATAGTCGGCCTGGTATTCGCCGTGGTTGTCATTGCAGAGATCACCAAAATACTCACTTTGCTCGACAGGAACCTCGGTCTTTCGTTTGGCGCACATGGCACTGGCCCAGCGGCCAGTGGCAACTTCGTCTTTGGAATAATTCAACCCCATGGCTCCGTCGCGGTAAAGCGTTGAGGTTGGCCTTGGCTTATAAGCATCCAGCACAGCATATTCGCAACGGGTCTTTGACAGGTCCGCGGTCCATCGATTCGGTACGACTTTGGTATCGAAGCGCTTGGGTGTCAGCGCATTGTTCAAGTTGTCATAGCCGTAGAGCGACATGATCTTGAGAGCAAGGTAGTTGTCGTCCTGAGCGCCCCCATGCGCGGCCCGGGCGGCACGCTTTGCGATGGCCAGCACGTCAAAGGTTGCGTGGTCCTGAATGGGAACGATCTTGTTCGAAGCGGCCAGAACTTCGGGGGTGCCCGCGGCCACGTCTTTCTTCTGAAGCTCTTTCAAGAACATCAGCGAGGCATTATAGAAGCGCGCATCCGACGTCACCGAAGCGCGCATCCAGTTTTTTGTGCCTTCGCTGGCCGAGCCGTCTGAGATGCCGCCGCCATAGTGCAAAACTTTTTCGACGCTCTGGAACTTCGTGGGTGGCCCCACAAAATTACTGGCCACACCGGGCCGATCAGGACTCTGCGACGGCTCAAATTTTCCGTGTATGCACCGGTCCAACGCCGTGTTGCGAATGGCCAGCTCATCCGCGTCCACCTTCGCCTCATTGCGCTGCAGATAGGTCCGGGCTTCTTGAATCTGATCGTCGATGGGCGCCGCAAGGCCGGTGCCCGTACTCATGCTCAGCAAGAACATGACCTGATAGAACATAGATCCCCCACTCCACATTATAGCTCGGATCAGGATCGAGATTTAAGACCAATAGTTCCTATCACTTGGAGAGGTCGCCGTCCGGCGAGCTGGGCAAAATTTTGTTCAAACCCCGGATTTTCATTATTTCCTCGCCCGATTCCAGCCTTGCCCGGAATTGAATTCCGGTTCAAAGTTAAGAACAGGGGGCCTCGACATGAAGAAACTGAGTCTACAGCTGGCGGGATTGAGTGTTTTGTTTTTCATCGCGAGTCCGCTCACGGCGGTTGCCGGGCGTTGCGCGCCAGCCGACCATATCGTGTGCCCCAAAGGCAGCGTGGTCAGAACCGAGGGCTGTCCTGAGGGACGCGCCTACTGCGGACGACCCAAGTCCACCCGCGACTGTGCGCCCGCCAATACCTTGCGCTGTACGGTAGGAACCTACGCCAATCCCGAAGGCTGCGCTCGCGGCTGGGCTCGCTGCACGCCGCTGGATCAGTCTGGCAGCACCAATCAGAATCCAAGCACGGAGCACGCACCAGAAGCCAGCTCCAAGATCGACTAAGCAGGAGCATCCGCGGGGCACAAGCGGTGCTGCACCGGGGCAGGTTTCCCCAACCGCGCACGAATTTACTCAAATACAGCGGGAAAACGGCCGTGGCGTGCAAGTTGCACAAGGCAGTTTCCATGAAATACATAAAACAGACGTTCTCAGTTCTCGTTATCATGGCCCTGATGAGTGTGGCCATGCCCACACGTCAGGCAAAAGCTGGCATTATCTTTTTCCCCGTTGGCGTTGGAATCGCCTTGCTCATTATTGGACTGGTTTATCACGACACCCTGCTGATCATTCTTGATGCCGACGGCAACGTCTCGCAGAACGCGATCGAACAGTCGCTGTCCAAGAAGTTCAGCTTCATCGACGACCGCGCCGTAATTGGAAATCTGGCAACGGCGATTCGTGCCAAGGCCGATGTTGCACCTTTGATCGAAGGCAAAAAGATGGTCAGCCTCACCTCTGATGAAGTGCTGCAGATCATTGAGCCGACGGGCTTGGCCGAGCTGAACCCCAATGCAGTCAAGCAGCTGATTCAAGAACTCAAGTAGTTCGTTCCCCCCACCCAAAAACCCGCCGCCAGGAAACTAATTCCAGCGGCGGGTTTTTTATTTTTGCCCGTGACTCAAAGTGAGCCCAAATGAGATTCCAAGTTTTAACCTTACTCGCCGTCGTGGCGGCTCTTGCCGTTCCCGCCCAGGCCAGCTCCACCAACCGCGAAGCCTGTGTCGAAGTCATCAATGCGCGCACGCAGCTGCGCCCCCCAAGCGGCTTGGGCGTGCTGTGGACCTTGTTTCGTTTGAAATTTTTTCCAGGCTCTTTGGTGCAGGTGCGCACCACCGAAGTGGCGATAGCCCCTGAGCAGCGCGTGGCTCCCGTAGTCGCTCCCGTACAAGCCAATGTGATCTTCTCGATCGAGCCCCCCAGCGAAATCGCAAACTCGCCCGAAGTCGAAACCATGCGGCGCCGTTATGCCGTGGTTTCACGGCTGATCAGCAGCGGGCTGAATGACTTCAAAAAAATTGCCGGCGCCAAAACGGTGGCCGACTGCCTGACGCGTGCCGAAAAGGCTGGCTTCGACTTTAACGCGTTCATGAAGCTGGCCCAGGAGCGCAACTCGCTTGGCCTGGTTGAGCAGATTGACGAAGGTCGCCTGACCAACAAAGTCATACAGGGCACCCTTTCGCACCTCAAGCTGGACTGGCGGGTGGTGCACTCCACGGATTTAATGGAGGTGCACGAAGCCCTGCGCGAGCCCGGCCTGCGCAATGTCGTCATCGTCGCGCATGGCCTGTCCGGTGGCAAGCTCGTGGACTCACGCCTGAACGAGTATCCGTTGGGATTTTTTTCAGAGATCGCACCGGGCATCCGCTCACTTTCAATCTTCGCCTGCCACGGCGAAGAGATCGCAAAACTATACGATGTTGCCCGTCAGTTGGGTGGCTTCAGATCGCAGTTCACCAGACGCACACTTTATGTGTCGAAAGGCACGCGGCTGGGCAGCCTCGAAGAGATGGTGCCCGTGCGCGCTTTTCCCTCGTTCATGACCAAGGTCGACCAACGGCTTGCTAGCCGCGGCCCGCTTGAGCCGCGTGTAGACAAGCCGGGTACGCCCGTCCTTCGATGCGCGATGTCCTTTCCCGGGCTCACGGTCAAGTCCGGTACGCTGGGATTTATTCTGAACGGAAGGTATCTGGGCTCCAGGAACCAAGGCAGCACCGACATCGAGCTGGATTATCCCTGTGCTTTTGCCGACCGTAAAAGAAATATCCTGGTTATTCGCAACCTGAGTCTGCTGGCCGCTGCCACGATTGCGACCACCGCCTTCGACGTCCTTCCCGACCATCCGGGCCAGAACCTGACCGACACTCAGCTTAAACATTTTTATCGAGCAGATGGCAGCTATCAAAGCTCGAAGTTTGACTTCTCGATTCCCTGACGCTTTACTCGCGGTCTACAATCCTCGGAGAAATCGAAATGTTCACACCTTTACTGCTGCTTCTCACCGCGTCTCTCACCCACGCACAGTCAGGCATTCCGATCGACTCCGCGTGGAAGATGAAGATTCACGAGTTTGCCGAGAAAAATATTCAGCATCCTTCGTGGGGGCTGGCACATGCCGAAAGAGACTATCGCAACAGCCTGCAGCTCGCCGCCACCGAGGGCGTCACGCTCGACCTGGATGTGCTGTTTGCCAGTGCCTTTTTGCACGACCTGGGTGGCATTGGCGCTTTCCAGAAAAAAGGTGTCGATCACGCGGTTCGCTCGGCAGTGCTGGCCGAGCCTCTGCTGCTTGAGGCGGGGTTTCCCATGACGAAGTGGGCTCGTGTGAAAGAGATGATTCTGGGGCATACCTACTATGGTGCGGCGCCGGCGAGCCCTGAAGCCATTATCTTCCGCGACGCTGATATTCTCGATTTTCTGGGCAGCCTTGGGGTGGCGCGAATTCTAGCCGTTACCGAAGAAGCCGAGCGCACCATGAGCTTGCCCCAGGCCTTCGCACTATTACGCAAATTCGAGGCCGAGCTGCCACCAAAGCTCATCACCAGCTCGGCTCGCCGTGACGCTCGCAACCGTACCCTGGAAATGCGTACTTTTTTTCGAGCGGTAAAACGGGAATCCTTTAACGGCGAATCACTCTAATCAGTGGACGCGCAGTGCCTGCGCACGATCAACGACCGTCTTGAGTCGATCGAAAACGGCACCGTCGCGGCGTGAGCGCAGCAGCTTGATGTACTCGCCGTGGGTCCAGCCCAGCGGGGTGGCAGATCCGGTAGCCTGTCCGACACCAGGACCACTGTCCCACACCTGCTCGGGCAACATCCAGGTTGCGGTCGCCATTTTTTCCATGGCCAGGACATAGGGAAGTACGGCTGCTGACGCTTGCTCGGCGCCCTGACCTGACTCCAGCGCGCGCTGCAGCTCGTAGTGGCCGCGTTCGCCCGTAAAAAACGGCCAGATCATGCCGTCGGTTTGAGCGCCTGAATCATCGGCATAATTATACCGGTCATGCAGATAGCGTTTCCATCCCGGCCCGATTCCAGGAAGGTCTGTGCCAATCGTCGCATCAAGCACGGACAGCGACGCCACGATTGCCGGGTCCAGCGCAGGTCGCACGCCGAAACGCACCAGCTCAAGAAAACCGCCGTCGGTAATATCTTTTTCGCGCCAGCTTCCAGCGTCGTTTGCCAGATGAATCATCGTCTCGCCATTGGGATTCCAAACTTCGTCGTACGATGCCGCGCCCTGAATGCGCGTGTAGTAGTGGCCGTTGCCCCATTTCCCAGTCGAGGTGAACGTCCAGGTCTCGACATTGTCACCGGGCTTGGAGCTCCAGGCGTTGGCCGTATCACGATAACGTTTGGCCCGTACCGAGTCGCCCACGCTGCCAGCAAGCTCTGCGGCCGTCCACAGTGCAGTAATCTCGGCAGCGATGGTCGAGGGTGAAGCACCCGGTGCTTCTTCCCAACGCTCCTGCGGACTCCACGGCCCGAAGTCGGCGATGAGGTCGGCCGCACGTCGCACCATGTTCCAGTAATCGCGCGGGTCGATTTACCCGCCTGCCACAGACGATAGGCCAGCACCACCGGCATGGCCACCTCGTCCATCTGCAGGCCGGCCCAGTACACTTCACCGTTGGTCCAGCAGTTCTGCGGAAAAGAGCCGTCCTTGCCATGACTGCGAAAACCAAACTGCCAGGTGCCCGAGTCGGGCCCATACTGCGCAGCTTTCAAGAAGTCGAGACTGGCCACGGCCGAAGCCGGGTCGCCCACGGCCAGAAACGTTGAAGCCATCTGATACAAGTCGCGCGGCCACACCAGGTGATAGCCACCGGTTTGATGAGCGCGCGAGCCATTGCGATAAACTTCGGTGTTGCCGTCGTCATGATGATTGCCCCACGGCACCGTGGGCGAAGCCACGATTGCGCCAGCACTGGTCTTGTCTTCGCTTGATTTGAGAACTGCGATCGAAGCGCGAAAAAGCGCGCCGCCGTCGCCCGATTCAGAACTCAGATCTACGAGCTTGCTCTGATATGCGGCCCACTGTGCGGTGTATTTCGCGAACAAAGACTGCGACCCCGCTTCGAGAGCAGCCCGCGCCACTGCGCCAGCCATGCCTACGTCGGCGCCAAAGCCAATGGCCACGTCGAACTCAACCGTGTCGCTGCCACTGCCAAGGTCCAGCCACGCGGTTTCGACAACATTACCCTTGGTGGCGGTTTCAAACGTGTAATCCATGCGAAAATCAGAATGCAGATCCTGCCAGCCGTCGCTGGCGCCTTCGAATCCAGCCGACACCGCCTTGAGAGGCACCGAAAACACCACGGCCTGAGCCTGATTACCCTGCCACGCATAAAGGCCATCAAGAGCAACGCGGCCGGAGTTACCCATTGGCGTGTTTGAAACACCCGGCTTGTGCTGATAGTAGACATTCAAACCCGGCATATGCCGTTCAAAACGAATGTGCTGCAAAACCACATCGCGATCGGGATCGGTAAAGATCGTCTTTTCAATCGTAAAGCGTCCAAGGGGATCAGCGTTGACCACCCGAAAAGCCGGAACCCCATGGTTAACCCACGCGACCTGCGTCGAGGAATCCGTGCGCTCTTCAAAAAAAAAGGTCGCGCCGTCTGAAATCAAAAGCTGACTGTCGCGAACCTGAGGCGTGTCAACCGAAGGCCACATGACCTCGTTGAGAATGCCCCGGCCGCCCGTAAACCAGACTTTAGAGAGCGGCGCCGTCGGCGACTCGTCGGAGTAGCCATTCTTGCTGTCATAGGCTTCGTACGCGGTGCCCACGAACTGCTTGTTGGCCGAAGACCAGCGCGCCGTGCGCATGCCCTCACGAAACGCTTCGTCATGCGGAATGAGTGGCGAGGCCTGGGCAATGGATGAAACCAGCAACGCCGTCGCAGCTGCGACCGTAGCGTTGCGCTTCACTTGCCGCGCTCCCAAGCCGCGGTGAGTACGCTGGCATGACTCCACGTCAGCTCGGCGGCACTTTGCATATAGCCCGTATCGCGATTGAACTGCTCAGACATTGCGCCGTGCGCGTCGGCATGAAAGCGCGAACGACGCAGATAGGTGTCGCCCGTTTCACGAAGTCCGTCGAGCACCACCTGAAATCGAGGGTCGTCCCTGGAAATAACTTCGCCCACATTTGCCTGCAGCGAGGAAAGATTACCGGTCTGATGAAAAAGCGCTGCCCGTGCGCGCGTCACGCGAATGCTACCTTGCTGTTCCCAGGTTTTGGCACAGCGATAGTAAAGTTCGGCATAAGCATTCGTGGCCAGAAACCAGGGATTGCCCTGGTTTGAAGAGTTCGTGCCGCTATACCGGTCTTCGGGATAACGACCGATGCCCACGCCCATGGCCTGCGCGTTCCAGTCGCGATCACGCGAGTTGACGGCATACACCTGGCGAAAGGACTGGGCGATGCGCGCGGCCGTCGCCAGAATCCGATCGTCCGTCACGGCGTAAAATGAATCTTTTGCGCCATTGCGAGGCGAAGCATGCAGCGCCGCCAGAACGATTGCCGAGTCCAGACCACTCGATTTGTAATCCAAACCACCCACCTGATTTAACGTGACCGTGAGGTAACCGCGCTGGCTATCCCAGTGCCGGTTCAGCTCTGGCTCTAACGCGGCAGCCTGCGAACGATACCACTGGGCCGCCGCAAAGTCGCTCAGGTGCTCGGCCAGCTCGGCGCCATCCAGCAGTCCGCGGCGCTGCACCAGACGCGTGTAGAAATGATCGCCTTTGGTTTCTTCCCACAGATCAAACGAAGCATCGCCCCAGTGGTGTGAGATAAATTCCAGGTCTGCTTTAATCACCGTGCGTGCCGGAAGACTTGGTGAGTAGAGATTCTTGCGAACCCAGTCTTCATGCCCTTCTTTGAGCAGCAGGCGGGCCAGATGCACCAGGGTACTTACGCGCAACGCGGGACCGTCATTCTGCGGACGCCCCCACGAGCCGGTGAAAGCCGAGCCATCGATATTGAATTTGGGCTCACCCAAACCCAGGTCGTCCGCACCGCCGCTGGGATTGTCGGTAAGCTGATTTTGGCGCGAAAAGCTGACGTAGTCGGCCAGCAGTCCGCGCAGACGTGCTTTGTGCTGCAGATCCGTCGCGCGTTCATACAGGCCAACCACGGCCTCCATGGTCAGCGCGCCGTCACGAGTCCAGTGGTAACGATAGAAGGGCTCATACGACTGAGATGCAATCACGGCGCCAGGTGCGGCGTTGGGAACTCCGGCGGACGGCCCAACGTTGTCCAGAAGCACGCGCGTGGAATAGGGCAGCTGCACGTGAAGCCACTGCTCAAGCGTGTCGGCGTGCGCGGCCACGGCTCCAAACGAACTCCAGATCAGGCTCAGTACCAGAACAGCTCCACCAACCCTCGTCCGCTGCGTCATCGAGTCCCCCTAAGTACGCGTACATAACCACTGGCATTATTCTAAGGCAACGCTTTTGTCGTCTCCAGCACGAGGATCGACATCGGCGCCAGATAGGGAAGAACGGCAGTGTGCGGCTTGCCATGCAGGCCCTCGCGTTTTACCGCAATCATCTTGTCCGTGGCTCTTCTTTCGAGCTCCCCGCTTCCGCCATAGTCATTGGAATCGTTATTCAGCACCAGCCGCAGACTATCCACTGCTTCGACTCCAAAGCAGTAGCTGTCAAACCCGCGATCATTTAAATTGATGACGACATAAACCTGCTTATCGCCATCGGTGCGCAGAAACGAAATCACCTTGCTGTCATAGTCGGTGTGGTTCTCGAGCGACGGCGCCATATTGCTGAAGTTGAATGCCTTGTTGGCGTCGACATAGTGCGAAAGGTCGGCCAGAAATCGGCTGGACTGCTCTGACGCAGGGTTGCCGCGCAGGCTCCAGTCAATACCGGGGTTGTTTGAAAAGTCGCCCCGCTGAAGCAGGCGCGCCTGCGGTGAATCCATGGTCGCGGCGCCCGAGGTCATGACCAGCCCCGAAAACACCTCGCTCTTGCGCTGCACCCACCAGCTGTCGCCGCCCAAAAGCGACGCCGGATACTGGCCGGTAAAGCCCCCGCGTCCGTTGGCGGCCTCATCATGGCTGGTGATATAATCCACGCGTGAACCTTCGTGCCAGTGTTCGATCGGATTGCGCAGCTTGTTGCGCAGATCATTCATATCGAAGTCCTGAGTTCGGCCACGAGCATGCTCTTTGAACCAGTCAAAGAGGTCGGAGTTCGTGCGCGAGTTCAGGCCCAGGCCGCCGACGTCCATCGAGGCGGTTACGCTGTTGTCGCCAAAAAACATCTCGCCATTAGTCCAGATCTCGGGCCGATAGGCCCGCAGCTCGCTGTGCAGCTCATGAATGAATTCCCGTCCGCCGCTGGCGAACCGAATGCCATCAAGGTTGTCAAAGCGCAGACCGCTGACGCCATAGCGTTTGATGACGGTAAGAATGCTGTCAATAAGGTGGCGCCGGACATAGGGGTTTGCGTAATCGTAACGGTACGTTTACCACGGGCTCAGCTCCTGGCCGTAAAGATTGCGCCCATCGGCCTTTTTCCACTGGTGCAGACCTACGGGCTCCAGACTTCGGCTATCCGCATTGCCATCGAAGGGATAATGACCCACGACGACGTCCATGATGATTCCAATGCCCGCCGAATTAAACGCGTCCATCATCTGTGCAAACTCATCTGGCGTGCCAAAGCGCGAGTCGGGCGCGAATAGCCCGTAAACCTGATAACGATAGTGCCAGGCCGAGCCGTCATTGCTCATATTAAAGGGCAGAAACTCGATGGCGTTATACCCCATCGACTTCAGCTCGTTGATCACGCCCGAGGTGGCGATGAAACGATAGGTGTCGGCGTCAGAGGCCGGGCCGGTCTGCCCGTTCGCTGCCGGCCATTTTTCAACCAGCGCATGAACTTCGGTCTCACCCAGGATGACATGGCGCTCGCGCAGATCCACGCCCGGAGTCCGCATCTTGTAGGCTCCAGCGCGTTCAAAATCCCAGAATACCGAATTGAGATGATCCTGCGAGGTAAAGAGCGCGGCCGACGGATCGAGCAGCTGCTTGCCGTTCACCAATAGCCGGTATTCCATGCCGTGCTTGAGGCCGGTAATCCTGGCCTGATAGTAAGGCGAGTTGCGAACGGGCATAAGCCGGTCCTGGGGCCTTAGGCTAATGCCCCAGTCGTTGAACTCGCCTATGATTTGAATGTCGTTACCTGGATTATCAGACAGCACGCGCACTAAAACTTCGCCGGGCTCGCCGCTCGGGTCGCGCGAAACCACCGACAGGCCGGTGGCAGCCTGGTAGTCAGCAAGCCGCTTTGTCGGCAACAGCGAAAGAACGCGCGTGGCCTCGTAGCCTTCAACGTAGCGGCTCAACGGATGAGTCAGCTCGGCTATCAAAGCCCGATTCTTTAAAAGATCTTCGCAGTTTTTCGGTTCCGTGGCGACGGCATGGGGAGTTACCGAAAACAGCAGCGCAATCGCAAGTTGTATCATCTTCTGCCTCGTATACGACGCATATTGACGCATTGCAAGACCCGGAGACACCCGGGGCAAAGAAACGTTGGCGGCGGTGCCAACGCAAGTGGTTTACCAATTCCCACCGTCTTGTTGAAACGGCCTGACTCGACGTATATTGAAGGCAGTCAGGAGAAACATTTTATGAAAAAATTATCCTTCATTCAACGCGGCAACGAAACGCATTGGGTTGGCGACGGGTTTCCCGTGCGCAGCATCTTCTCGTACAACGACGTGGCCGCCGAGCTATCGACATTCCTGCTGCTCGATTATGCCGGGCCGGTGAACTTTCCGCCCACCACCAATAAGCTGGGCGTGGGCGAACACCCGCATCGTGGCTTTGAGACGGTGACGATCGTTTACGACGGCGAAGTCGAGCATCGCGACTCCACGGGCGGTGGTGGTACGATAGGCCGCGGCGACGTGCAATGGATGACGGCCGGCAGTGGAATTGTCCACGAGGAGTTTCACGGCACCGAGTACGCAAAGCGCGGCGGCACCTTTGAGATGATTCAGCTCTGGGTCAATCTGCCCAAAAAAGACAAGATGGTTCCCGGCGGTTACCAGGGCATCACCGACGCTCAGATTCCGCGAGTGGCGCTGGCAAAAGACGCGGGCCAGCTGCGCGTCATCGCCGGCAAGTACGAAGGTCACAAGGGACCCGCCAACACCTATACACCAATGAACGTCTGGGATGTGCGCGTAGCGGCTGGACAGCGCCCCGAATTTCACGTGCCTGACGGCTGGACGACCAGCCTTTTTGTGTTGAAAGGCAGCATCCGACTTGCGGGCGGTGAAACCATTAATGCGGCCGAGCTGGCCGTACTGGAACGTACGGGCGAGGCGTTTTCCTTTGAAACGCTGGAAGACACCACGCTGCTGGTGCTCAATGGCCAGCCATTGGGCGAGCCGATTGTGGGCTATGGCCCCTTTGTGATGAACACTGAGGCCGAAATCCAGAAGGCGTTTGCCGACTACCGCAGTGGAAAAATGGGCCATCTTGCCCGGAAACAATAAAATCAGTATAATTCAGGCACCGGGGGACGTTGATCATGCTTGAATTCAAGCACGCCATTGTGGCTGCTGCCTTACTCGCGCTGGCTCAGCCGGGCTACTGCAAGAATCCGACTTTTTCCAGCGAGGCCGGGCGGCTCATCTACAAAGAAACCAAACACGTCCCGGGTCACTATCGTACTACCGAGGTCACCGCCTCGAAGTGCGAAAAGAAAACAAAGTCCTACGAGGCAGCTGGTCCAAAGACCCCGACCTGCACGCTGAAGATTTACTGCTATATCGGAATCAAGACGAGCACGACCCAGGACAAGGTCCTCAAATCCATCGAAGAGCACACGATGGGAATCTCGAACGCGGTGGTGACGGCCACCTGCCCCCGCAAGGGTGAGACCTGTCCCGAAATCGAAAAATGTATCGATGACGCAAAAGCAGATATCGACGGCGCGGCTGTGCTGCGAACGTTCGACGCTAATGACAAGAAAAAAGAGTCTGGTAAAAGCGACGCGAAATAGCTGCGAAACGGCTCATTTTCCGGCTATTTTTCGATATAGCGCAGCACCAGATCGGTGAGCTCATCCACAAACCGATCGTCTTTCAGGTACTCAGGCTTCTTGAAAACCGCGGCATGAATCAAGGCCTGCACACTGTGCACGATGACGAAGGAGGCGAGGGCCAAATCCTTGCGTCGAATGCCCTGGCGTCGGCTCAGGTCCAGCTCGATCAGGCCCGCGATGCGCGTTTCGAGGTCCATGACCTTCTCGAGCTTGCCCACGCG
>JBBRLF010000045.1:0-21098 GCA_038231515.1 candidate division WWE3 bacterium | reverse complement strand
GGTCATTTTACGGCAAGTGGGGTCAGTGATGAGGCTCAAGGCGCCAGATAATAACAAAGCTGAACGGTCGGACTTGACAGAAGTGCCCGCGGTGGCGCAAAACCACACCGACCGTAGTTCTTTGAAAATTCGGGAGTGGCTGACCACGGAGCAAGCGGCCGACTACCTTGGACTTTCGATAGGTGCACTGATGAATAGGATCAGCAATGGTCTGGTGCCCTATTACAAGTTCGGGCGACGGAATCGCTATCTCCTGGTCGAACTGAGACAGCTTCTTCTTTCGCAGAAAAGAGGAAGTAGTCATGGCAATTAAAATAGATCCTAAGAATCCAGATACCTTCATTGTTTCGTATGGAAAGCGGCATCCGATCACGCGACAACCAGTAAGCTTGACGCGCAAGGGCTTCAAAACGAAGGCCGAAGCGCAGCGGGCTTACAAGGAAATGGTGATCGCGGTGGAGGATAAAATCCGCCGCAAGATCCTGCCCACGTGGACCAAGCTCATAGAGGAATATGCCGAGGCGTGCCTGAATCGAGGCCTGATGAAAAAGACGGTCTACGATTTTCAGGTGACGCTTGAAGCGCATACCCTGGGCGCGTGGGGCGATCGACTCATCGACACGATCACGACGCAGGAGATTCGACTCCTGCTTCAAGAAAAGGTCGGCGAAAGGGCGCCTTCGCATCAGCGTTATGTTCTCAAGGCGATTCGCGGCGCATTCGAATATGCGGTTGAGGCTGCGCACATTCAGCGCAATCCAACTCCGCAGCTCAAGTTCAAGGTGGGAGACAAGATCCAAAAAGTTCTCACCGAAGATCAGGCGCGGGCTCTTTTGAGTCGCGCTCGGGCACAGGGTTGGATGTGGTACCCACACTACGCTGTGGCGCTTTACACGGGAATGCGAAGTGGCGAGCTTTACGCGCTCCGATGGGAGAACGTGGACCTCGACCGCCGAACGATTCTTGTGAATGGCGCGTGGAACAGCAAAGACGGGTTCAAGTCCACAAAATCCGGTGACGATCGAATGATCGAGATCGCGCCGGCGCTTCTGCCGATCATTCAAGAGCTCAAAGGCAAGGCCGACGGCTCGCCCTTCGTCCTGCCTCACCTCTATCAGTGGCAAAAAGGCGAACAGGCGAGACACCTGGCAACCTTTCTTCAGGCGAATGGTTTACCGGAAGTTCGTTTTCATGACCTGCGCGCGACCTGGGCGACGCTCTTACTGAGTAAGGGCGTTGAGCCGATCAAGGTCATGAAGATGGGCGGCTGGAAGGACTTGGAGACAATGATGATCTATGCACGGAAGGCGGGCGTCGATATTCGCGGGGCGATGGACGTTCTGAACTTCCATACGGACGAAGATCCGGGTAAAATCCTAAGATTATCGAACGTGTTGTAGTCTGTAGTAGGCGGAAAATTGAACTGCGAAATCAAAAGAGATTTTTGACCCGCACTCTCTCTCCGCCATAAACAAAAGCCCTCGAGCAACGCTCGGGGGCTTTTGTTTATGGCAGACGTGGGTAGTAAATGAGAGCTCGGCCGAAGGCGAGTTCGAGAAAAATAGCAGGATGCTGTTTTTCCGCGAGCAGGCGCAAAGCGCCGCGCAGCCTCGCGCCTTACGCGAGGTTCCGGCCACTATGGCCGGAACAATCTCACCCTCTCCGCCACATTAACGGCCGCGCAGGAAGTAGTAGGCCGCGCCGACTGCTGCGCCGGTCAGATGCCCGATCAGCGAGTTGCTGGTAACTGCCGCAAGCGGTCCTTGTGCAAGTGCAGCCAAAGTTTGCTCCGCCAACCAGACAAAAGTCCAAACCGTCAAAGGAAATGAAATACCGTTCAGGATACGCACGCGATTCCAGCTTGCCGGAAACCAGCCCGGCCTGAGGGCCGAGATTCGCGCGCGTGGATAGGCCAGTGCATAAAAGCACAGAAAGGCCGAAATTCCAGCGCTGGAACCAACTGCGGTAATATTCGGGTTGGTGGCATAGACGCCAGCCATGATCCCCGCAACGATACCCGAATATAAAAAGAGCAAAAGAGCGTCGTCAGTGCCGATGACGTCTTCCACGTCGCCGCCAAAGCGAGACAGGAAATATAAGTTACCCAGCAGATGGCCAAAGCTGACATGCAGAAACAGCCCGCTGATCAACGTCAAGCCCAGCTGATTCAGGGGCCTGGCGGGCACGAATCCCAGCTCGGAAATGAGAGTAGGATTTCTGAAATACAAAATGGAAACGCCAACACACAGAGATGCGAAAAGTAGCATCGCGACCGGCGGTGACTTTGAGACCATGGTGGCTTTTGTGACCGGCGCGCCCAAAGTCAGCGCCTCGTTGAGCTGATTCAAGTTGGGCGAGAGCTGCTCAAGCCCGTCGCGGTCGCACCAGAAAATGCCGCAAGGCCGGCAGGCATCCACTGCGACGGTGCCGCCCGAAACTTGCTGAGCGAAAGCAGACATGGGTTTCTTGCAGGCGGGGCATTTACAGGAATCTGCCGTGTCGTCACCGGCTTCAACCCACTCCTCAAGATGCGCGGCAAGATTTCTGCGAATGCCGCGTCCAAAAGAAGTTTTGGCTACAGCTCGTCCCGTGCAGGACGGGCAAAATAAATTCATGGCGATCTGATTGCGAGTCGGCAGTAGTCCGTCCTCGCAACGAGGGCACTCCAGCATAGATTCCAGTGTATTCCATACTCGACTGACAAGGCGACTAACTTCGTGCACTTCAATGGCCGCTTTAGAGAAGTGCGACATAGGCATAAAGTGCCGCAGGCGGGAGCGAAGCTCACGAGGTGGAACTCGGTCGTCTTTTTATGCTTTCGCGACCACGCTGATAATAACCTTTCCCTTGCTTCGTCCCGCTTCGACGTAGGCGAGCGCCTCTTTGGCCTGCTCGAGAGAAAACACGCGATCGATTACGGGCTTTATCTTTCCCTGTTCGACCAGCCGACCGATTTCAGTAAGCTGGGTTCCGCTGGGCTTCATGAAGAGAAATACATAGCGAACGCCGGTGGCGCGCGAGAGCTGGGTCATTTTGCGGCCAAGCCAGCCAAACAGAATTTGAAAAAACAATCCCAGCCCGAACTCCTGCGCAAATCTGGCATTGGGCGGGCCGGCTATCGATACGACAAGGCCTCCTGGTTTTACGATTTGAAAAGATCGATCCAGCGATTCGCCGCCCAAGGTGTCGAGTACGACATCGTATTCGTCCAGTTCGTGTTCGAAACGTTCAGTTCGATAATCTATGACGTGATCGGCGCCCAACGTTTTTACCCAGGTCACGTTTGGGGTGCTGGTTGTCGTCGCCACCTCGGCGCCCAGGGTCTTGGCGAACTGAATGGCAAACGTGCCCACTCCCCCGCTGCCTGCGGGAATAAATATTTTTTGACCTGCTTGAACCTTGGCTACGTCCACGAGCGCCTGAATCACGGTCAGAGCAACCAGAGGTAGGCTCGCGGCTTCTTCAAAATTCAAATTCGAGGGCTTCAAAGCAACGTCATCCTGGTCTACTGCAATAAATTCGGCAAAGGTGCCAATGCGCAGCTTGCTCACGCGGGCGTAGACTTTGTCACCGGCCTTGAAGCGAGTGACCTTGGCCCCGGCGGCCACGACGACCCCGGCGAGATCACTTCCCATGATCAGCGGCAGACGGTATTTCAAAAGCGCACGCAGCTTGCCGTCGCGAATCTTGAAGTCAATTGGGTTGACGCTGGCCGCGTATATCTGGATAAGAACGTCATATTCACCTGGCGCCGGCTTCGGCACCTCGCGAAGCTCAACAACCTCATTACCGCCATAGCCTGTCATTACCACTGCTTTCATGCTCCGCTTGTAATGCAGCACGGGCTTCCTGGCAACATCGACAAAAGCGGCAAATTCTTCTGCCCTTGTGGTGATGCTTGGCGGCGTGCGAGAATTTAGGAATGCCGCCCCTTCTGACTAGATTTAGACATCACAGAGTATATGCGGGGGCCGCTGGTGCATTCGTCGTCGCCTGTGTGGCTATTGAGTTTGACGGGGGAGTGTCCGACTCGGTTCATCAGGCGATGCGCCCGAGTGATCCCATTATGCAGGCGATTACGTTTTTGGGTGATGGCAAAGTCCTAATCCCGGCCTGTCTACTTTTCGCTCTAGGATGCTTCTTCATCAAACGATCAAAGACCAGGCTACCTCTGCTGGCGCTGGCCTCAATCGTTCTTTCGGGCGCAATCACGCAAGTTTTGAAAATGCTCATCGGAAGACCCCGGCCCTATGCCTTGGGTGACTCTCGTTACGCGAATATGACATCAGATACGCTGCAATGGTTCTCGATGAACAAGGATTTTGCCAGCTTTCCGTCGGGACACACCACGGCGGTATTCTCACTGGCCTGGTTTGTGATTACTCAGCTGCCAGGCAGAAGAAGCCGCATTGCGGTGTTTGCCATAGCGGTCGTGGTTGCCTTTACGCGCGTGGCGCTGGCCAAGCACTATCTTGCCGATACCATCGCCGGCGCCGCCATCGGCATTCTCGTGTCGCAAGCCCTGGTTGATGCCTTAATATTCAATTGAAATTTGGCGCGAAAAAGCCGATCTTTGTAACAACCATGGATGCAGCAGAAGTTTTCCAAGCCGCCGATTTCAAATCTGTCCGATTCGTTGTTACGTTTCAGAACGTCACTACGCGCACGGAAATCAAAGAAAAGGGCAAAGTAACTCTGGTTGAAATCGCGGATCGAAGCATTTTACTCGAGATACCGAGCAAAAGTTGCTCACCTCGCCATAGCGTCTTAATCAGGATTGAGCGACCCGTGAAGCGAAAGCTTAAAACCGCTGTAAATGCCGATGCCAAGCGCAAGGCTGCTCCCGAGTTCGAACTGCTCTTTGATGCCACCGGTAAAGTCGTTTCAGTTGAAGATACCGGCGATTCGGTGGATAAGGTTCTGATTGATCTGGTGCAGTTCGACGTCGAAAACTGGCGCAGGTTCATGGAAGTGTTTTCGTCCCGACAGGATGACATTGAAAAGTTTTTCTCAGCGGCAAAGGGGTAACGCTCGTGTCTGACGCAAAGGCATTCCCGGGCGGTGACGCCTTCGCGGAATTCATTCAGGGGCGCAAAATTCTGATTGCCGACCCCAGCGCGGTTACGCGCTCTAGTCTTTGCACTATTTTGCAAGACCTGGGCACGAAAGAAGCGCAGATAAGTCTGGTAACCACTTACGAGCAGGCGCTCGAGGAAATTCCGCGTTTCAAGCCGCACGTCGTGATTACAGAGTTTGATCTGGGCAAGCGATGTGGACTTGATCTGCTGCAAACCCAGCGCGAGACGAATCCCGAAGAAAGCCGTAACTGCATCTTCATCATCGTCGCGGCCAATACGTCGCAGTCCGCGGTGGCTCGCGCAGCCGAAGAGGACGTCGACGCCTATATCGTCAAGCCATACACTCAGGATACCGTGCGCAAGACCTTGGTGCGGGCCGCAATGGCTAAAGCCAAACCGTCTGAATACGTGCTTACCATCGAAAAGGGCAAAACCAAGGTTGCTCAGAAAAACATGGATGATGCCGAAGGTTTATTCAATCACGCCATGAAGCTCGATCCGGCCCCGACACTCGCCTGTTACTATCTGGGTCAGGTCAAAGAGATTCGCAAGCTGCCCGATCAGGCCAAAGGCGTTTACTTTCAGGGCCTCAAGTTCAACAAGATTCACTATAAGTGCAACCTCGGGCTATACGATCTGTATCTGAAAGAAAAGAATTACGAAGAAGCGTACGACATCATAAAACGCGTTTCGCATTATTTTCCGTCCAACCCAAAAAGGCTCAGCGAGGTGTTGCGGCTTGCGATTATCAATTCCAAGTATGAAGACGTTGAGCAGTACTATGCGGCCTTCAGCAATATGGACGAGCGCGACGAGTCGCTGATCAAGCATGTGTGCGCGGCGCTGATCGTTTGCGGAAAATATTATATGCGTGCCGGCGCCCAGGCGCGCGCCTTGCCACTTTTCCAGAAAGCCACGGCTACGGGTACCGGACGCACCAAGATCATCAAGGAAGTTGTGCAGACCTTACTCGAGTACACCGCTGTCAAAGAGGCGCGGGAATTTTTAGGAAAGTTTCCGGCCGACACCCATGCCGGCGAAGACTATCTGAACTCCAAGCTGCAAATTTTGGATGCCGAGGGCGCAGGAAAAGGAGTTTTTGACGAAGGGCGCCTGCTGATCGAAAAAGGCCTGGCCGATGAGCGCGCCTATGCGATCATGATTCGTCACGCGGTCGAAGCGAAACAAAAAAACCTGGTTCACTCCATTCTGGCTGACGGGATCAAGCGCTTTCCCGCTAAAAAAGAGCAGTTCGAGCTGCTGGTCAGCGCCGCTTCTTTTGCGAAGACGTCCACGCCGTAACCAGGGTCTCGAGTGTATCGAGCGGTACGGCACCGCTGCCAAGCACGACGTCGTGGAAGCGACGAATGTCGAACTTATCGCCAAGCTGTTTTTTGGCGTTCTCGCGCAGTTCGGTAATCTTGAGCTGGCCAATCTTGTAGGCCAGCGCTTGTCCCGACCAGACGATATAACGGTCGACTTCAACGGTAATGTCGTGCTCGGTTTTACCCGTATATTCCTTGAAGTAGTCAATGGCTTGCTGCCGTGACCAGCCCATGGAATGCATGCCGGTATCTACGACCAGGCGAATCGCGCGCCACATCTCATAAGTGAGCTGTCCGAACTTGCTGTAAGGGTCCTCGTACAAGCCAATCGCGCCACCCAGGCTTTCGGCATAGAGCCCCCAGCCCTCGACAAAGGCGGTGTAAAAACCGAAGCGACGAAACTCCGGCACATTCTCGAGCTCCTGAGCCAGCGCAATTTGCAGGTGATGACCTGGAACCGCTTCATGCAAGGTTAAAGCTTCCATCTCCCACTTCGGCCGGGATTTCAGGTTGTAAGTGTTGGCGAAAAAATATCCGGCGCGGCCCGAGTCGGGCGAGCCTGGCTCGTAGTATGCCGTGGTCTGCGATTTTTCGGCATAGGTGGGCACAGGAAGCACACCATAGGGCAGACGCGGCAGCTTTCCGATAAGATGAATGAGCTGCGGGTCGATACGTTTGGCGATATCGCGATAGCCGCGCAAGAGCTCGGCGGCGTCCTTGTAGAAGAAACGCGAATCGGTGCGCAAAAATTCCTTGAAGTCGGCAAAGCTGCCGCTGAATTCCGTCGCTTTCATTACGGCGTCCATTTCGCCGCGAATGCGTTTAACCTCGGCAAGGCCAATCGCGTGAATTTCCTTGGGGCTCAGGCGAGTGGTCGTGGAGGCGCGAACTCGGTACGCATACCAGTCGGCGCCGTCCGGCAGGGCAGTCCAGGCGATCGAGTCGCGGCAGCCCGGCAGATAGGTGTCTTTTATGAAATCTTTCAGACGGCTATACGCTGGAATAAGCTTCTCGCGAAGCAGAGCAGCAGCCCGAGCATGAATGGCTGCGGCACTATCGCCGTTTATCTTATGAAGCGAACTCAGCAGTGGATTTTTATCAGGATCTTCCTCCAGAACATTCTTCACCTGGTCGGGTACGTCACGCAGCGTGATCTTGGGCGGGGTAACCCCCAGTTTGAGCCCTTCACGCATTAAGGCAATCGTCTGGTCGACGAGAGCCGGCACCTTCTCCAGGCGCGAAAAAATATCTGCCAATTCAGCGGCCGTATCGTGCGGCATGATCGCTAAAATTTGCGGCACGCTTTGCTGAGGGCCACCTAGCTGTGACACCGGCAGCAGCTCGTCGCGGAAACGCGCACCCTCGATCTGCTCCTCGAGGTTGCGGCGAAACAGATCGTAGCTCAGCTTGTCTGCGGCCGTTAGCTTTGCGCGGTGAATTTTGCGCAAAGCTTTCAGCGGAGCCTCGACCTCTCGCTGACGCTGGTGAATGGCGGTGAGAGACTCGTCGGACCAGCGATCGTTCACGCCAGGAAAACCATTGAAGGTCGCGTCTTCGGGACTTTCGGTCATTTGCCATTTCCAGGTCAGATCGAAAAGCAGGTGCAAACGCTTTGCGTCACTTCCGCCGCCCGAGGCAATGCGCGAGCACGAGTCTTCGAAAGGCGTGGCCATGCTATTGAGACCGGCCAAAAGGCCGCAGACGACAACGAGATATTTTAACATTTTCAAACAATAACATTTTGAGAATAATTCGGCTAATCTCTTTGAAATGAGAAGAGTACTCCTGTTGCTCGCATTCGGCTTCACGGTAATTCCGACCGCTTTCGCCGAAGAGGCGACGAGCGAGAAGCTGGTGCTGGTTGAGAAAATTGGCAAGGCCGAGGGTACTGAGCAATATCTTACTTCGTTGGGCATCGAGCTTATGGATGCAATCAAGCCATACGCGGCAAAAATGCCCGCGGCGGCTTCGGTGGCCTTTTCGAGCTCCATGAGTGAGCAGTTTGACGGCGATCGCTTATATGAGTCTTACGTGGTGGCGATGATGTCGCAGATTCTCAAGGCAGATCTGGTGGCGGTCATGCCGTGGTATGAAAGTGCGACGGGCAAAAAGATTTCAGAGCTGCTGAGTCAGAGCAGCTCTGTCGAAGCAGCTGCGTCCCTGAGAACATACGAGGCCGGGCTGAGGGCCAAACCACCCTCGCCCGCTCGCGCCAAGGTAATTCAGGAGCTTGAGCACGCGACTCAGACCAGCGACTTAATGGTGGATATTACGGTTAACGCGAGCGCTGGTATTTTGGCTGGAATTGCCGTCGCAAAAAAGGAAACGAGCCGCGCGAAGCAAAGCGCCATGAAGTTACAGCTGGCCGAGCTGCGTAAAAAAGTACGGCCGCAGTTCCGGAAAAGCACGTTCGTGTTTTTTTTGCATACCTATCGTGATGCGACCGATGCGCAGCTAAGGCAGTTTATCGATTTTCTGGGTACGAAGTCGGGTCACGCCCTGAACAGCGCCCGCTATTATGCGCTCGACGAAGCGTTGAAAAAGGCTGCCCGGAGTGTCGGCGCGGCGGTTGGTTCCGCCGGCACTGCGAAACCATCGAATTAACTCTGGGTGTTTTCGGGCATTGCCCAGCGATTGAAGCGCAGAAGCATCAGCAAGCCGGGAATTCCGATCAGTGTACAGATGATGAAGTAGTTGGGCCATGAAACATGGTCGGCAAGCCAGCCGGAAGGTGCACCGGCGACATAACGGGACATGGCCATGAAGCTTGTGATTAGCGAATACTGAGTGGCAGTGAAGCGCTTGTCGACCACGCTCATCATGAAAGCACTCATTGCCGCCAGGCCCATGCCGCTGAAAAAATTCTCCGTCGCAATTGCCGCTACCATCAGTGGATAGTTGTGGCCCGCCTGCGCCAAAAGCATATAGGTCAGGCCGGCCACGGCCTGGGTGATTCCAAAAATCCACAGCGAGCGGCGCAGGCCTAACTTAATCATTGAAACACCTGCAACCATGGTGCCAGCCATGAGCGCGAAAAAACCGAAACCTTTAACTACGGCGCCAATGTCGGTTTTCGTGAACCCAATCTTCATCATGAAGGGGGTTGTCATTGCGATCGTAAGATTCGTGTCGAGCTTGTAGATGACAAGAAATACGAGAATTTCGACAGCACCCGGGCGCTTGAAGTATTCGAGTAGAGGCTGAATAACCGCGTCACGCATGTTCGAAGGCGGTTTTCCCTCGACTTTGGGTTCCGGTGAAAGAAACGTGGTTACGACGCCAATCAGGAGTGTGCTGGCCATCACGAGATACGTGATGCGCCAGGCTGTCGGTGTGCTGCCAAGGTGGTCCACAAGCAGGAGCGCGCCGGCGCCCGACACGACCATCGCCGCACGATAGCCCAAAACGTAGAGGCTCGAACCCAGGCCGTATTCTTCCGGCGTGAGAATTTCGATACGATAGGCATCGTTGACAATATCCTGGCTTGAGCTGGTGAACGCCAGAATCAGTGCAAGTATCGCAACGACAAACGGGTGCTGGCTGGGACTGGAGAAGGCCAGCGCGCTGATCGAAGCGATCAGTCCCAGCTGGGTGACGAGCAGCCATCCGCGCCGGCGCCCCATGAACGGCGGCACGTAGCGGTCCATGAACGGAGCCCACAGGAATTTTAACGTATAAGGAAGTCCCACCAGCGAAAACAGTCCGATCGTCGTTAAGCTTATCTTCTCATCGACCATCCAGGCTTGCAGCGTGGCCGCGGTCAACGCCAGCGGAATTCCAGAGACAAAGCCAAGAATAAGCGAAATGGCCATGTGCCAGCTGGTGAACACGGCTAGAATCGAATATTTCTTCCCCAACCCCGAGCTCGTGGCCGCCGAGGTCATTCGAACTCGTAGCGCCGCAGTGAATCGATCGCGCAGCGAAATCCTAGCCGCACGATTTCGCTCATGCGACGGCCCGAAAGGTTGAAGTGATCTCCGAAGAACATGGGATGGTCGGTCGGCTTGGGATGAATATAAATATAATCCACGCCCCGCTTGTGCCCCAGCTTGCGCTCCAGCATATCCAGGCACTGTACGCGCAGATTGTCGGGCAGGTTGTGCTCTTTGAAAAACCGCGATGTGGCGTCGAGGGCCACGGCATTGCGCACATGGGATTCGGCTGAATGCTGAATCTTGCGCTCGATCATCAGATACAGCGCCTGAATCAGAATGGCGGGAATGCCAAACTGGTGCAGCGAGCCGATCTCGCGCGAGAAGTGATAGGGCTGATGGGTGTAGCTGGCGATAATCAGGTCGGCGCCGGCGTCAAAACCCACGTGGGTTGACAAGGTGTCGCGAATTTCACCGTCGAAATAATAAACCGCGTGTCCCTTTTCATTCTTGATCGGGTAAGGCGCGAAGATCGGCGGCAACGCGGTACTGGCGGCCGCGGCATCGGAAACATTCGTGTCGTTCATGTACAGCACGGTTTTATCGTCAGGCGTGTACTTGTATTTGCCGAAAACCACTTTTTTGGAATGATTCAGCTGGGTGGCGACCATGAAAAGATCGGCCTCGTAGCTTTGAAAGTCGTTCGAGGGCAGCACGTCCTCGCGCAGGTAGCGCTCGATGCCTGATGTGCTGAAAATACCGGGAAGCTTTAGCCACTTCCATTTGAAGATATTGTCGTAGGAGTCCTTGGCCAGATGGTGCACGAACTTTCCAAGGGCGGGAATTCTGGAGGCACCGTCGGTCAGAATGCCCAGCGTGCTGAGCAGCCCCACTTCCTTGCGAAGCGAGAACATGGTCGTGTAGTTCAGGCGCTTGAGCGGCCGGCTGTCGATTCCGGTCTTCTTCTTGCCCAGAAAGGAATCGAAGATCTGATCCAGGGAGTAACCGCTGGCCAGGTAGGAGCAGATGATGCTGCCGGCGCTGGAGCCAACATAAACCCGAATTTCGCGCCCGGCATTATCTGCCAGGGTCAAACTGGCATTGGGGCCGTCCGTCGCACCCTTTCCGGGCGTACTTTGCTCGCGTTTGAGCCCGCCAATGAACTTAAAGCCCTTTTCCTGCAGGGCCAGGGCCACGCCAAGGTGAAATGCACCGGCTTTGGCCGCTCCGCCACTGCAGACGAACGCGATTTTGGACTTTTTGGCGATTTTAATGCGTGAACGTCGTTGATCCATGATGTTCCCCATTGGATCGTACTTTACTTTCTCGTCGCGTGAAAATAAAATCTTCTAATGATGGTAGGAGGTTACGACATGACGCCTGGGGTAGTTGGAACACTTGGAATACAAGACGAGCAGTGGATACCGATATTGGACTACGCCGTTCTTCGTGGCGTAAGCACCTCGACGCTTCGTCGTTATATCAAAGCCAAAAAAATTAAATACAAAGTCGAGAACGGTCGCTACTTATTGCTCGCCGAAGCGCAGGCCGCCGCTACGCGTTCCACATGGGACAGCGTCAGTATTGCCGGAAACACGCTCGACATGTCCGTTTACGCGCGCGTGCGGGAGCTCGAAGAGCAGCTCTCACAGGCGCATGAGCAAATTACAGAAATGAAAATGCTGATCGCTATTTATGAAGAGAAGCTGCCGGATTAGAACCAACTTACTGCTTTTTACATTTGGGATTGTTCTGGCTGCGTCGCCTGCTTTCGGCGATGGAAACGCTGATCCCAACTATCTGCTGGCCTTCAAAAAGCTCTATCTCGAGCCCGTGCAGGACAATGTCGACGGTGCTTTGCAGGCGCCGGTTGAGCAGTCGTTCAAGGAAATTTTCGATCGCAATCCTCGTTTTGAGCTGGTTGCCGACAAGGCGCACGCAGATACGCTGGTGCGTACCGTACTTGAGAAGAAGACGACCGGCATCGACATCAACATCTCGCTGGTGCTGGCGGCCACGGGTGAGCTATTCACGACCGAGCATGATTCGGTGGGACCTTCGGCCTCGGGTCGGGAGACCGGCACCAAGGTTAAACAGCTGCTCAAGGCCGCTCTTAAGCGTATCCCCTTCTATGGGTCAATCACGGGCCGCGACGGTAAAGAGCTGACGTTTGACATTGGCGGGGCACATGGCCTTCGCAAGCATGACGTGATTCAGATATCACGTATCGACAACATCAAGCGTCATCCGCTGCTCAAATCGATCGTGGACGTCCAGCTGGTTCCGGTGGGCAGCGCGGTTGTCGACACGGTTGAGGAGACGATTTCGTTTGGGCACATCAAAAGCGAAATTACCGGCGAGTCGATTCAGAAACTTCATAAAGTGACGGCCATCGAGGCTCGACTGCAAGACCCGGTTGCGGCCCCGACTGGCGAGGATTCGCGCGAGCAGCAAGGGCGTGAAACGCGACCTCTTTCTGACGCGCCCCCGCGTGGCGATGCCGATGGGCAAGGCGATGATCGCCCGCATATTGGGTATGTCAGTCTGGGCGTGCAGATCGCAAGCTTCTCGAGCAGCAGCTCGCAGGGCGGTGGTACGCCGGTTTCAGGCGGTGGCTTTAACCCGGGCGCCCGTCTGGGCACCGAGATCTGGCTGACCAAGCGCTGGTTTGCCGATATGACTTTGGGAGCATCTGCCGTTTCGTATAGCCAGGGGTTGGATGGCACGACCTCGGCGACACCGGCACCATCGTTCAGCACCAGCACTCGTGTCTTCGGCATTGATTTCGGTTATAAATATCTGCCCGACGGAAATCTGTACGGGCCTCATATTTCGGCAAAACTTGGCTATTCCAGCTTTAGCTGGTCCACGCCGGTATCTGCGCCTGATTTGCTCTCGTCGAAGAGCTATTCTGGCATCAACCTGGGTGTTGGCGGCGTGCTGCCCCTGGCCACGTATGACTGGGGCCTGCTGATGAATGTGAACGTCATGCTGTTTCCGAGCCTGACCGAAGATACCGTCAAGGTTGTCGGAACGGATGGCAGTGCCTCGGGGACGACCTTTTTTCTGGGCGGCTACCACTATTTCAACCCAAAAGTAGCGGTACGCTCCGGCATCAATGTCGAAATTTTCTCGGCCAATGATTCGACAGCCGGAAGCTCGACCAGCCAGAAGACGTTCGGGCTGCTGACCTCGGTGCTGTACTACTTCTAGGCTGCCCGGGCTTACTTTCGGATGACGACCTGAGTGCCGGCGATCAGGTCGTGCAACGCGCGTTTGTCCTTGCGGAAGGGCACCATCAGAAACCCAAGCATCAAGGGCAGAAACGACAGCCACTTGCCGATAATTTCGCGCAAGATGGTCTGTCCGACGCCCAAAAAGGCGCCGGTTTTAATGCTGATGACCCGCATTCCAAGCAGAAATTTTCCAGGCGTGGCGCCCATGGCCCGGTAGAAAAGCGCACAGTAAATTGCGCGAATCACCAGCTCGGAGCTAAAGCCCACGGCGGCCCTTTTCAGCGCTTCGGGACTTAGCGAGGCGCTGCCGTCGCGCAGAAAACCTAGTGCCAGGCTCTGGCTATTGCCCACGAGGGCCCCGATGGGCAGCTGAAGCAAAATGAGAATTCCACCATCAAGCAGCGTGGCGCCGACTCGTCGCCAAAAGCCAGCCGGAGTTGTGACGTCGGCGTTAACGGCATCTGCAATCAGGGTGTTGTCGGTAGGCATTGTTCTATTTTAGATAATAAATGTGAAAAAAGCAGGATATAATTCAACTATGGGAAAACTGCTCCCGATTTTAGCCGGCACCTTTCTTTTAGGTCTGCTTTTCAGCAGTCCATTCATCTATTACGCCATGACATTGACTCCCGCCAATATCGTGCTGACTTCGAACGAGCCCGGTTATCATACTGAAGAGAAAAGTTACCCGCCTTTTCTGCGTTGCGCGCTTCGGCTGAACTCTGACCATAGCCGCTGGATGGCGTATAAGATTGCAGAGCGTCTGGCTGGCGACATGAGCAACATGCTTATGTATAACTTTCGCCGTCATGTGCTGGTTTATCCGGTGCGGTTCACTTATCCGCTCGAGGCGCGGCGCCGGGTGTACCTGAAGCTTTTCGGCAGCAGCGACAAATACCCGAGCATCGAAGACGTCTGTATCGGGCTGTTCAAAAAGCCCTGTAGAGCGTTGTCCGAGCGCGAGTCGGTGCTGCTTGAGGCCTGGACCAGCGGGGGCGAAAAGCTCGTCGAGCTTGTAATCAATGACCAGCCAGATATCGAAAAGCGTATTCAACTTGTGCGGACTCGTTGCGACATGTAAGCATGGTTCCCATCTATGGCTGGCGCAATTCAAAAGAAAATACGCGAGCTCAGTGACGAGGTAGAGAAGCACAATTATCAGTATTATGTGCTCGATAAACCACTGATCTCAGACCGCGAGTATGATCGTCTTTTTAAAGAGCTGCAAGAGCTCGAGACGGCAAATCCAAACGACAAGCAGCCGAACTCCCCCACCGAGCGGGTGGGTGGCGCGCCCGTGGACAAGTTCAAAAAACACACGCATCGCGTGTCGATGCTGAGTCTCAATAACAGCTATTCGGCCGAGGAGCTTCAGGAGTTCGACGCACGGGTGAAACGTACGCTGCATCAGAGCCCTGACGACGTCATTGAATACTGGTGCGAGCTCAAGTTCGATGGCTTGAGCATGTCGCTTACTTACGAAGACGGTGTTTTGACCAGCGCCAGTACGCGCGGCGATGGCGCGGTTGGTGAGGTGGTTACCAGCAACATAAAAACCCTGCGTTCTGTTCCGCTGCAGCTGCGCGGAAAGAATCCGCCCAAGCTGGTTGAGGTGCGTGGCGAGGTGATATTGTCTCACGCCGACTTCAAAAAGCTCAATGCCGCACGTGAAAGCGCGGGTGACGAGTTGTTTGCGAATCCGCGCAACGCGGCCGCGGGCAGCGTGCGTCAGCTCGATCCGGCCATCACAGCCGCCAGGCCCCTGACCGCTTTTTGGTATGGGCTGGGCGCATACGAGGGCGGTGAACGCCTGGCCACGCAGGCAGAGCTGGTGCAGAAGATCAGAGACTGGGGCTTTCGGGTGTCTGACGAGCACGCGCTTTGCAAAGGTACACAGGCAGTGGAAAAATTTTATACCAGTATTCTCAATAAACGCGAAAGGCTACCCTTCGACATCGATGGCATTGTCGTAAAGGTCAACTCACTGCGCCTTCAAGAAGAGCTTGGCTTTGTTGCGCGAGCGCCACGCAGCATGCTGGCGTTCAAATATCCGGCGCGCCAGGAGACCAGCACGATTGAAGAAATCATTGTGCAGGTAGGACGTACTGGGGCGATTACGCCGGTGGCGATCTTGAAGCCCGTCCAGGTTGGTGGCGTAACCGTCACGCGCGTGACCTTGCATAATCCCCAGGAAATCGCCCGTAAAGACGTGCGGGTCGGTGACCGGGTCATCGTGCAGCGCGCGGGTGATGTCATTCCCGAAATTGTGGCCGTAGTGCTTGAGGCAAGGCCTTCCAGCGCCAAGCCCTATAAGTTTCCAGTCGAATGTCCGTCGTGTGGCAAAAAGCTTAAACAGGAAGAAGGCGAAGCGGTTCCCCGCTGCGTGAATCCGGTCTGTGACGCCCAGGTAAAGGAAGCGATCGCCCATTACGCCTCGAAAGATGCGATGGATATCGACGGCATGGGTTACAAGATCGTCGAATACCTCGTCGACAACAAGCTCATCGATACTCCGGCCGCCCTCTATCATCTCAAGGCCGCGCCACTCCTGGAGCTTGAGGGTTTTGGTGAAAAATCAGTAAATAATTTGCTCGCGTCTGTAGAGGCTTCAAAGACGCGCACGCTGCAGCGGCTGGTCTTCGGGCTCGGAATTCGTCACGTGGGCGAAACCTTGGCACGCGTACTGGCGAATCGGTTTAATGGCCTTGAGGCGCTGGCAAAAGCGAGTGAAGAAGAGCTGCTTGAGGTACATGAGGTCGGCAGCGAGGTTGCACGCAGCGTTGCCGAATGGTTTGCGCAGCCTCGGCATCAGAAGCTGATCAAAGAGCTGGTAAAAGCAGGCGTGAAGCCGCAAGAGGGGCCGCGTCCGGTAAGCGGCAAGCTCAGAGGTCAGACGATCGTGGTGACCGGCACCCTGCCAACGTTATCACGCTCAGAGGCCCATGCCTTGATCGAGGCCAATGGCGGCGCCGTCGGTTCGGGCGTGACAAAAAAGACTTCGTTTCTCGTCGTTGGCGAAGACGCAGGCAGCAAGCTTGATAAGGCCAAGACGCTCAATATACCGGTGAAATCAGAAGAGGAGTTTTTGGAGCTGATTGGCTAGTAGGCGCTGCCGGTGAGCTCGAATTTGGCCAGGCGTTTATCCCACATCGCGATGTAGGTGGCATATTTGGTAACCGCGTTTTGCACCCGAATTCTTGTGCCCAGCGTCGACACTTTAATCATCAGACTCTTTAGACGTTCGGCGCGTTTGTCGAGAGCCTCACGCAGCTTGATCGGTGGCCTTTTTTCGGCGCCACCGAAAAATTTATTGTATTCGTTGTGAAGGCGATCGATTTCAACGGGCAGCTCTTTGGCCAGCTTCTCCATCTCGGCGTTGAGTGGGTTCTCGAATTTTTTATTGAGATCATCATCATCTTCGTCATCATCGCGTCTGATAGCCATAGTAAGGATATTATATGAAGGTTAAGACAGTTTTTACATGTCAGAATTGTGGCGCTCAGGCCCCCCGCTGGATGGGAAAATGTTCGGAGTGCGACCAGTGGAACTCGCTGGTCGAAGAGACCTACAAAGAAGCCGCGCCTACAGACGCCAAGGGTCACGCCTCCTTTCGTTCGACACTGAAGATCGAAAATGATTTGCCGCAGAGCGTTCCGCTTCGACTCAGCGAAATCAAAGGCGATGATGGCGTACGCATGGCGACCAGCTTTGGCGAACTCGATCGGGTTCTTGGCGGGGGCATCGTACCGGGAAGCTTGATTTTGATCGGTGGCGACCCCGGAATCGGAAAGTCGACCATTTTGATGCAGGGATTCAGCAAGGGCAGTCAGGCTGCCGCTGGTAAGATTCTTTATGTCTCAGCTGAAGAAAGTGCCCAGCAGATCAAGCTGCGGGCGCTGCGTTTAGGCATGAGCGACGAGAATCTTTTCGTTTATGCCGAAAATCAGCTCGAGTCGGTTCTCGAGGCCATCAAGAAGATCAAGCCAACCGTGCTGATCATTGATTCGATTCAAACGGTATTTTCGGCAAATGTGCTGTCGGCTCCCGGCAGTGTTTCGCAGGTTCGTGAATGTACGGCCAAGCTGATGGTCATGGCCAAGACGCTGGGTATTGCGACGTTTATCGTGGGTCATGTCACCAAGGACGGAAGCATTGCCGGCCCCAAGGTTCTCGAGCACATGGTCGATACGGTGCTTTATTTCGAGGGCTCCACCAACCATGCTTATCGTATTTTGCGCGCGGTCAAGAACCGCTTTGGTTCGACCAACGAGATAGGCGTGTTTGAGATGGTGCAGGCTGGACTGCGCGAGGTCACAAATCCCTCTGAGCTCTTTCTGCAGGAAAGGCCGATCAATGCGCCAGGAACGGTCGTCGTCTCGGCAATTGAAGGTACCCGCCCGTTGCTGGTCGAAGTACAGGCGCTCGTCAGCTCGAGCAATATGAACATGCCCCGTCGCACGACGCTGGGAATCGATCACAATAAAGTTTCGCTGCTCGTGGCGGTGATTGAGAAGAAGCTGGGACTGCCGCTTTATGGCCACGACATATTCGTGAACGTCGCCGGGGGAATTCGCCTGGATGAACCTGCCGCGGATCTTGGAACTTCGTTGGCGCTGATTTCAAGTTTTAAAAATCAGCCGTTGGACTCAAAGCTTCTGGTCTGTGGCGAGGTGGGACTGGCCGGGGAAATTCGGCGGGTCGCTCAGCTTGATCAGCGGCTGGCCGAAGCCGAACGACTTGGATTTCGTTCGGCGATTGTTCCGAAGTCCAGTCTGGCTGCGCTGACGCAGGCACAGCAAAAGGACCGCAAGATTTCGGTTGTCGGCGTGAGCAACCTGTCTGAAGCGGTAGATGCGATTAGTTAAACTTTAAACTTTGCACTTCAACGCCTCAATCGCCTCGGCCCACGATTTAAGATGTTCCTGCCGCAACTGCTTGGTCATCGCGGGATGAAACGTCCGATCGGCGGTCCAGGACTTTTCAACTTCTGACAGGTCTGTCCATAGTCCGATTCCAAGCCCCGCCGCAAAAACCGCGCCCATGGCGGTCGTTTCAACCACCTTTGGTCGCAGCAGCTGGGTTGAAAGAATGTCGGCCTGAAACTGCATCAGCAGATCGTTACGAGAAGCGCCGCCGTCGACGTTCAACGAACGCAGCCGTGTGCCCATGTCATTTTCCATGGCTTTCAGAATATCGTAATTCATGAAAGCGATGCCCTGAAGCACGGCGCGTGCAAGATGTGCCGAGGTTGTGCCGCGCGTGATGCCAAAAAACGTGGCACGTGCGTGCGGCATCCAGTGGGGCGCACCAAGCCCGGTAAAGCCTGGAATGAATACCACTCCGTCGCTTCCGGGTACTTTTTTGGCCAGCGCTTCGACGTCAGACGATTTTTTGATAATGCCAAGGCCATCGCGCAGCCACTGCACTGCCGCACCAGCAGTAAAGGCCCCGCCTTCGAGCGCGTACACTGGGCGTTTGCCGATCTTCCATGCCACGGTTGCCAGCAGCTTGTGCTTGGAGCGCCGGATTTTCGAACCCGTGTTGGTCAGAATAAATGATCCCGTGCCGTAGGTGCACTTGGCCATGCCTTCATGAACGCAGGCTTGCCCCAGCAGTGCTGCCTGCTGGTCACCCAGAATTCCGTGAATTGGAATTCCGTCAGGAAGGCCTGGTACCTTTTTTGTCTTACCAAACAGGTCGGTCGAATCACGTACATTGGGAAGCAGTTCACGAGGCACTTTGAAGAGTCGAAGCAGGTCGTCGTCCCAGGCGAGTTTTTCGATATTGTAGAGCAAAGTACGCGAAGCGTTAGAAGGTTCGGTGACGTGAGCCGCGCCACCCGTCAGGCGATGGACGAGGTAGCTGTCGATGGTGCCAAAAGCGCAATCACCGTGTGATGCCGCGCTCTTGACGCTCGAAATGTTTTCGAGTGCCCACTGAATTTTGGAGCCGCTGAAATAGGGGTCCAGCAGCAGGCCGGTGCGCTCGTTGATGAGCGGCTCATGCCCTTCGTGTTTGAGTTTTTCACAAACAGCGGCCGTACGACGATCTTGCCAGACGATAGCGTGGTGCAAGGGGTCACCACTCTTCTTGCTCCAAAAGCACGCGGTTTCGCGCTGGTTGGTAATTCCGATTGCGGCAATATTTTTAGCGTAGGATTTGGATTTCGCAAGCACGCCTTTTATTGCCTTAAGCGTAGCGGCCCAGATATCATCTAGATCGTGTTCAACCCAACCTGGCTTTGGATAGATCTGACGAAACTCCACATTATGGGTTGCCAGAACTTTCAAATTTTTATTAACGAGAAGAGCAGTGCTGCCCGTGGTTCCCTGATCGATGGCTAGGATAAGATCGCGCATGGAGAGAGTATTCAAATGAAGGACTTTTTTGGCAAGCGCAAAGAAAAACTGTTTGACCTCGACGATCTCGATCTTGATCGCCTGGCGTTGTACGTGCTGCCCCGCTTTCTTCTCGAGATAATCCGAAAATACCTGCGCCTTGAAATTGAAGGCATGGAAAACGTTCCGGATAAAGGCCGTGCGATCGTTTTGCCGAACCACTCGGGCTGGTCGGGCTTTGACGTCGTAATGGTCGGCAACGAGATTCACAAAGCCAAGAAGCGCATACCGCGCATTCTGGCTCATCGCGCCTGGTTTCTGGGCGACATCAAAATACTCTCACACAAGATGGGCCTGCAAGAGGCTTCGACCGAAAACGGGCTCAAGCTGCTCAAGAAGAACAACATTGTCGTGCTCTTCCCGGAAGGGGAACACGGCAACTTCAAGCCAACCAGCGAGCGCTACCATCTGAAAGAATTTCGTCGCGGCTTTGTGCGCATGGCAATGGTAACCGGCGCTCCGATCATACCGACCATCGTCATTGGAGCTGAAGAAACGCACATCAATCTGGCTACCCTCAAGTTCACCAAATATCTCAAAGGTCAGATCATTCCAATTCCGCTCAACATCCTGCCGCTACCGGCGAAATGGAAAATAAAATTCCTGGAGCCCGTTTACCTGAGCGGTTACACGGCAAAGGACGCCGAAAACAGTGATCTCGTGCATAAAGTCGCGCTGGAGATTCAAGAGAAGATGCAGGCGGCCATTGATGTGGAGTTGAAAAAGCGGAAATGGATCTACTTCAAGCCCCCGGTCGAAACGGGCTGAATTCAGTTGAGCTCGTCAGGTGCCGTGCAGCCGGGACAGGCAGGTGCAATGTCTTTGGCCATCATCTTCCAGAGCCTGCCGACTCCCTTTTTCATCTGGGAGCTGATGACTCCGGAAACGCCAAGACAAAGAAGTACCGCCAACATGTACTCGACCATGGCCTGACCCCTTCTTCGTTGCTTCATATCCTCAATTGTAGTTAGATGTTATGAAGAATCACCATGCAGAAAGTCATAATTGCCACCGTTGCCGTTGTTTTGCTTCTCGGAGGGGTTGTTATTGCCTACCGATTTGATCGGGTAAAGACGGGCGATTCCTCGGTGGCGGCTGTGCAAAAAGACCTTCCGGCGGATGTGCAACTCACCGACTTTTCATCGAAACAGCCGGTCACCTTAAAGAAATATGCTGGCAAAGTGGTGCT
>JBBRLF010000044.1:0-21344 GCA_038231515.1 candidate division WWE3 bacterium | reverse complement strand
GCTTTCAAACCCCCTTGCGCTCGACGGGCTGGAAAGATCTTTTTTCTTCTCAGATCAACGAGGCCTCGCTGGAAGCCTCAAATTTGGGGGTGGCCGTGGTTTCGGCCTATGCCGCGCCCGTTATCGCAGGCTCCCGCCGCGGGGCGATTCGCAAGCAGCTGCGCGATGCCGAACGCTTTGTTGCCACGCATCCACAGTGGATCATTGCCCGAACCCCAGACGTTTGCTCACATGATGAACAATCATCTTACGGGCGGCGCGCTGATGAAGGGCTTTTATCGCCTGAACTCGCCTTGGGAATTTTTGAAGTCGATCTTTGCGCCCCATTACAGTGCTGATGGCACGCTCGTGAACTCGAAGGGCATGACGAAAAAAGGACGCTGGGTTGCCGAGCAGCTCATCAAACGCCACGTCTGGCTTGATCTGGCCCTGCTGCCACTCCTGAAAGCCGCTGGTCAGCCGTTGCTCTACACGCACATTGGACTGCGAAAGTATCTGAAAGTGGAACGCGAAATCTCGACGCTCCAGCTGCGAGCGGTGGCTGAAAGCCACGGCGTCGTGGGGCTGGTGCCGAGTGAGCAGGTCATTGGCAAGGCGTTGATTCCGCCCTAGCTCTGCCCCCGGGAATGTCACGCGAGCTGCAAGGGCAGCATCTGGGCCCTGGCCGCCGAATTCAACGAGGTGGCCGACGTGATTGGGGGCGAGAATATCTACCTCGGTACCGACTTCAATGGCGGCACCGATCATTTTCCACCGACCTCGAAATGCGCCACCCGGACGAGCCTGGATGCGAAGCGGGGTTTCTATAATATCGGTCAGACCGCCGAGGTCTGGACCACATTGGCAAAGCTTGCCCCGCGTGCCATACCGTCGGCCACCAATGGGTCGCTTAATTTCATCAACTCCTGGGCACGCCTGTACTAATTGCCTATATTTCTGGATACCGAAGAAGACTTCAAGGAGTTCATCGACAAAGAAGGCATTCGCATCGTCCCGTTCGCGCATCTTGCCAATGACCATCTGACAGGTGCGGCGTTCATGTCGGGTGGCAATAAGATTGCCTCGCCGGGCTCGTTTCTGCGCTTCATCTTCAATCCCACCTACGACTGCGATGGCGTGGCGGTGAATCCCACGGGCATGACCGAAGAGGGACGCCGGGTGGCGCAGGCGTTGATTGCGCGTAAGGTCTGGATCGATCTTTCTCACGCGCCTGAGGTTACTCAGGCCGAATTAATTCCGATGCTGCGTAAGGCGGGGCAGCCCCTGATTTTCTCGCACATCAGTCTTCGGTCGAATGTCCGGAGCGTTGCAAGCGACGCGGACAGGGGCACTGCGTGGGGGGCGTGTGGTCGCTAGCCGCACAGTACGGAACGTTAGCCGACCAGATTGGCCCTGAGTCGGTTTTTCTGGGCACGGATTTCAATGGCTCGGCCAATCATCTGCCCCAACTGGTTGCAAGACCAAAAACTCGCTCGATGGTAAACGCGGCTTCTATAATATCGGACAGACTCCCGAGCTTTGGTCGGTGCTGCGCGAAGCTGGCGCTCCGGTTGAGTCAACCAGTCGTCACGGTGTCGAAAATTTCATCGATACTTGGGCCAAGCTTTGGCCTTCCAACTAAAACAACAGAGAGTAGAATAGTAATCCATGCACACCCTCCTTCTGCTGCTGACGTTATCGGTGCCGCTAAACATCACCTTGTATGCTGACGACTGGCCCGACTCCACTCAGAGTTGCTATAAGGGCAAGTGTGTTACCACGCCAGATCCCAACGCTGCACTGGCTGCGTTTCGGGCCATCAAGGCCGAAGGGCAGTCCAAGGGCACGGCTGATTCACGCACCGGCCTTTCGACCGAGGTCTATATCGCCGCGGGTGCGGCGGGCGCGACGACAGTGGGCATCGCCTACGGCGTGGGTAAACGCCTGGCCTACAACGAAAGCCTAAAGCAGGCGGCGCGTGCTGCTGACGTCTTGCGCAGAGAGACGGTGCGGGTAACCCGTGCGATCACGAAGTCGATGGAGCCCGAGCTTGCGCGATTTGGCAAAGCGCTCATCGAAGCCAACGTCAAACGAGGCGAACAAGGTCTGGCGCAGCTGAGTTCGGCTGAGATGGAGAAAGCCCTGTTTAACGGGCTGAACAGCCCCGAGGTAAAAGCCCGCATCATCGCGCGTCTGCGTGCCGCGATTGGCACGGCCGCGGAGTCGACCTTTGACAAGCTGGTTGCTGATCGTTCGATTGCCGTGCTGGCCAAGGAGGTGGGAATGGCTCAGCAGCTGGGCGCTCATATTGGCATGGAAGGCATGATCGCGCGAGTGGGTGAAAGCATGGCGGTGCGCGTGGCTGAAAGTACGGGGCCGGTCGTGGCTCGTTACACCACCAGGGCTGCATTGGCTGCGGCCGCGGGCGCCGCCGAGCGCGGGTTGCTTACGCGTTGCCTGATGGGCTTTGGACGACTGGGGCTGGGCGCGGTTGAGGCTGCTGCCTCGGCGCCCGTGCTGGCGGCGATGATTCTGCTCGACTCGTCTAATGTGTCGGCTGGCACGATGGACGCGTTCTATTCCGAACATCCGGAAGAACTCCTGACGCTGCCCGAAGAGCAGGCCGCGAGTTGGATTCGGGGTTATCCCCGGGTTGCAGGCGCGGTGTTGAAGGTTCAAGCCGTCATGCAACAAAACGGCGATCTCGGCTCGATCAGCTCTGAGAAACCGTCTGCTCCAGCTGAAGATAACGGACTTGTCGCGTGTCTGACGCAACCTGCTCCGGCTGCGGCTGCGACGGACGACGGGGTTTGCCGATAATTGAATTCAAATGACAACCTTGGGACGCGCGAATAGTCTTTCGGCATGGCGCTCACCTCGAAAGATTGGCTGCTTGATCCAAGCTCGTGCCCCGGCTTCAAAAGATTCGAAGAAGTTGCGCATGTCGAAAAGGCCGCGCAGATTCACCACACCGAATACCTGCACCTGAACATTCCTTCGCGTTATGCGCTGGTCAACGTCACCGAGCTGGTCGAGCAGGTGCTGGAACGCTCGAAGGTCACCGATGGCCTGTGCTTTGTAAGCGCGATGCATATCACCGCCGGCATCTATATCAATGACGCCGAAGGTGGCCTTCTGCAAGACATCGCCAGATGGCTCGAAAATCTGGCGCCCTTTGGCGAAAACTACCTGCACCATCGTACGGGCGAAGACAACGGCGATGCGCATCTAAAGAGCTATCTCACCAACCACGCGCTTACCGCGCCGGTAACGAAGGGCCAGCTCGACTTCGGACCCTGGCAGCAGATTTTTTACGCCGAGTTCGACGGTCTGCGGGGCAAGCGCATTCTGGTCAAGGTCATTGGCCTCTAAGCGCAGCTTCGAGTCAAAACGTAACGCCGATTCGTCCGCCGGCTTCGAGCACACGCACATCTTTGCTATGGTCTGCGTTGCCGCCGGCCGTGATGGCCGAGGCCGTGACCGCTGGCGCAATGAAGAGGTATGCCTTCTGTGAGCCGTTGCCGTCGATTTTGTACGCGTACATGACGCTGGCGTCGATTTGACCGGCGATTTCGCGGCCAACGCGTTGAACCGATTTCAGGCTCAGGCAGATAAAATTCGCTTCCTCGTGGTCAAGCCGCTGGCAAGCTTGCAACACTTCTTCCAAGCGTAATCCACCGATAAGCTTCGTTTCATTGTTGTACAAAGACAGTGATCCTACTCCGCCTTCAATAAGAGCGGTGGCCGAGACGGCCAAGCCCTGCTGAATCGGCAGATGTGCGAGAGTTCCCACAGGTGCTTTGCCCGTGGCGCCACTGATCTGAACACCGGCTGCCACGATGGCAGCCCAGCTTTCGCCCAGCAAAAGATCGCGGGAGGCGGTAACGCGTACGATCCCGGTATTGGTACTTTCACCGGAGTCATCGTGCTTGATATTTCCGCCGAAAACTTCGAGCCCGGCTTTGGCAGCGGGTAAGAAGATGTTGTGGCTCGTGGCCTCGGGGTTGAGATAGGGGTTGAAAGAAAAGGAGCCGGTAAGGGCTGCGCCAGTAATTCCACCTTTGCCATCTTCTTTGCGGGCGGTTCTTACACTCGTGACGGCTACTTGCGGGTCGGCCTTTTCGCTGGCTCGGTAGCTCGCGTCGGCGGTCGTGGTGCGTTCGGGCTCAGCTCCATTACCACTGGCGGGCTCTTCGGCCCGGACGGGCGCGGCAAACGCGCTCAATGCGACCAATATGAACAACACGGCTTCAAACTTATCTCTTCTCATGACCTCTATATAGAGCAAGGACGATGCCGTGAGCTAAAGCAGCTCAATCGCCACTTTTGAGCTGATTTTAAGGGTCTTTTGGGAGTCTGAGGTGTCTAAAAGGCTGACACCCGCGTGTAGCGGAGTAGTCATCTCTAAAGTCACTTTTGGCAAGGCTTATGAAGGCGAGAAACCTGCGCCTTAATACTTGATAAGCAAAGTCCACTAAGGCATATTGCGCCCTAATATGCGTAAATTAGTAGCTCTGGGTTTTCTCGCGGTGGTTCTGGCTTCGCCTGCACAGGCAGCTTCTGTCGGTGACGTCAGTGCACCTTCCTGGTGCGAAGATCTGGGGCTTGCGTGCAACGCCAGCGTCTTCGTCGATAAGCTGCGAACCGAAGATCCCAACAGCTTTCTTCCGCGTGAGCTTGCCGACTATGTCCTGGATTGCCAGCGTGCCTTGCAAGCGGGTGATCTGGCCAGGCTGGCGCAGCTTAAAGAGACTCAGAATCCCCTGGCCAAGGTAATTCACGGCTTACTCTTTGTTCCGAAAAAAGTTTTGCGTTTCTCTGAGCTGCCCGCAAGCGGCGCGCGGCTTGTTGCCGACTGCGATGGTAAACACGTGCAGCTGCGCGAAGATCGTCGCGTGCTCAAGAATGCGCTTCGCAATGTGCTCGCGCTTTCGGCGCAGCCAGCTTACCCGCACGTGCGCGGACAGGGTTATTCCGCCCGAAGCGCCGAGGTAATCGTGGAAACCTGCGACATCGGTGGCGCAGCTGTTCCCCGTCTTGCGCAGGCCTGTCTGATGAGCCGCTGGGGCCAGCACATCTCGGCGACTTTCATTCCGCGTGCGTTTGTCACAGCCCGCTGCTTTCCAGCCAAGCACGGCTATGTTTTGGAATAAAGTAGTCCAGGGCTTTGGGCTAAATGATCTGGACGATTTGAAAAAATACGGCAAGAATTTAGCATGCGAAAGATACTTTCAGCTTTGGCCCTGCTGCTGCTTTGCAATACGGCGCAGGCCGATCGTTGGATTCTTGAAAATTCCGGTATCCTGCCCTTGAACGCCGCTCCGGTAGCGGCACTCGATCTTGGATCGCGCTCGTATCTTGTCATTGAGCTGCCACCAAATACGTCGCCACCGGCCGGTGCGCAGCCCGATTTCGAGATCGCGCCGCTGGAGTCGCAAAACCTTGTAGAGGTTCAAGGTGTCTCGGGCACGCGCCCCGAGGCCTGGCATGTCCAGCGCCTGCACTACGACCAGCTGCCCGCGACTGCCGATGGTCACGGCGTCGTGGTGGCCGTGCTGGACGATGGCGTAAAATATCAGCATCCGGCGCTGGCGTCCCAGATGTGGCTCAACAAAGGTGAGATCGCGGGCAACCGCAAGGACGACGACGGCAACGGTTACGTCGATGACGTCTATGGTTATGATTTCGTCGAACGCAAAGGTGATCCACAAGGCCGCATCTCGGCCAGTCACGGCACTTTCTGCGCGGGCCTGATTGCTGCGACGGTCGAGGGGCCGGGAACTGCACAAGGGCTGGCGCCCGGTGCGCGCATCATGGCGTTGCGTATTCTGGGTGGCCCCGCTGAAAAACGCCCCACTTTTATTTCCACCGCGGCAGAAGCCATTAAATACGCAGCCGATAACGGCGCAAATATCATCTCAAACTCGTGGCGCATTTACGCGTCTTGGAAAGATTACCGGCCGACGCCTGAAAATTTGGGGCTGCTGCGCGCGGCAATCGAGTATGCGGGCGCGCGCGGCGTACTTTACGTGGCCGGCGCCGGCAACGAGGGCGTCGATATCAGTGAGGCGGGTCGCGACCTGCCGTATCCGGTTGGGCTCGCGGGGCTGGCAAACCTTGTTGGCGTGGCTGCCGCCGATCAGGAGCTGAAGCCGGCTGGTTTTTCAAATTATGGTTTGGGACTGGTGCAGCTCGCAGCGCCCGGAGTAAACATTGTTTCAACCGAAAGCACCGAGGGCTGGAATTCAAGTTCGGGTACGAGCTATTCCACTCCAATCGTGGCAGGCGCTTTGGCGCGCGCGTTGAGTGCTGGAGTTTCTCCTCTCGAGGCTTTGAAGAGGTTGAAAGAGACCTCCGAGAAGTCCACCGACTGGACCGGTCGTGTTGATGCGGGCGGCGTCATCAATTTAATTTCCTTTCTGCGGCCGTGAGCCCAGCGGGTAATTTTTCCCCGGTTTTCGGGGCATTTTGGTTTCCCAATGACCCCAGAGTCAGAAAGCCCCGTCTCTCGTTGTCGTAATCACGCATGAATTGTCTGCTCGTCGTACGATTATAGGCAGGTATCGCTCTTGCACTAGCGGCTGCAGATACAAAAGATCACACGAGGAGAGTGAAATGAAAAAGCTTGGAATTCTATTAGTCCTTTTTACGATGTTAGGCTCAATGTCTGCGGCCTTTGCAGATTTCCGTCACGACGATGGGGGCTGGCGCCGCGAACGCGATCGTCAGGAACGCCATGAGCGCCATGAGCGCGAAATGCGTCGCGAACGTGAGGCGCGCGAACGTCACGAGCGTTGGGAACGCGAACGTCATGAACACGAACGTTGGGGCCGTCGCGGCGATTGATTTCGATAGTTTTGGCAACGGAAGCTGGGTTGCAAGACACTCAGCTTCCGCCAAAAAAATCTGAATAGTCTGCGCTTCACAATACGGCAACGGACTCCTGGCGGCTGGTAAATTCAACAAATACAGCAAGCTGGCCAATGCAAAACCTCGGCGGCCCCGGTGCGGAAAGGCGAATTGTAGCCCAGGCACTTTGGACGTAATTTGTGCCCAGAGGTAAATCATGAATTTCAAACAACGTTCGGCTCTATTGTCCTTCACCCTTCTTTTCACCACTCCTATCCTGACGGGCTTTGGCCCAAGCAGGCCGGTGCCTCTGCCCGCTGCAGAGCTTCGTAGTGGTTTTGGGACAGCGCCTAGAGCCGATGTTTTTCATCTTTGGTTCGGCCCGCAATCAAGTTCCACACCCCTTAATGTTTGGCTCGGCACCGACTCCGACAATATTGCCACGGCCGGTGTGCAGCTTTGGGACGGCGGGCCTGTCGCCCGCGAAGTCTATACCACGCGTGATCTTTCAGCACCGCCAGCCAACGGGCGTACAGATCTGACCGCGATTGGCTTTCAGGGCGACCGCGTTTTTGTCGCACTTCGCGGTGGTCATGGCTCGCGCCCCACGCCGAGTGGCAGCTGGATAGAGTCTTCAAGTTCGAGCGCTCACAGCGACTGGCAGGTTGAATTCGCGACCAGCAGTGGCTGGAACTTTTTGATTCGTGGCTTTCAGAATTTGGCTTCGGGCGAAATCATGGCCTGGGGCACGAGCGATGCGGGCGCGGCCTGCGCGGGCAATGGTCTGCTGGGCTGGACTGCCGTTCGCGACGTGGCCGGTCACTGGACTCAAACCGCATTACCAACCACTTACTGCAACGAGATTCCACTTGGGGCGCTGGCCTCGAGCGAAGGTCGCGGCGTGCGGCTCGTGACTCAAGCGGGCGTAGTTGAAGGTGAGGCAGGCTCGGTGGAATGGAGCCGGTCTGTACAGTGGAAACTTGGCGTGGCCTTGCAGGGCAAGACCCAAGGCGATAGCGCGATTTTACTTTTTGGTGATGGGTCACTTCGGCAGTGGCATCCGGGTACGGATGGTTTGCAGCTCATCGCGAATGCTCCGATCGGCGCACGGCTTCCGGAGGCGGGACAGGCGCGGTGGTCTGAAGCGCGCAGCGGCTGGGATTCGCTGGGAGCAGGCTCGGCGGTTTGGCTTACGGCGGCTTATCACCAGCGTGCGCATTGCCATCCACCCGTCATTATCATTCCCATGCCCGGCCCTGTTGGCAATCCGTGCCAGGATCTGATTAGCGAGGTGCGAAGCTGGAACGGGCGCGAGTGGCAGGTTGTCGCGTCGGCCTACGGCAATAGCATGACCGGCGTATATCTTGCGGATAATGGCCAGCTCTATGTTCCGAGCAATGGCGAGGTGAAAACGCTTAGCCTGGCTCGCTAGCGCGGCCTCATTTGCGGCCGCTGCGCTTCAGCTCACTGCCCCGAAGGGTGAGCAACCTGTTTCATCATCTGCTCGCGCAGCTTCTGAATCTGCTCGGGAGTCATCTTGCCGTTGGCCGGAATGGCGCCTGGGGGCATTCCGGGTCGGCCGACACCCGGAGGCCTTGGGGTATAGCCGGACTGCTGGCGATAATCTTGTGGCGGACTGAACAAGGCAGCGCTGAGGCTCGAAACCACCTTGACGTTGGTAAAGTCGACCTGCGCACTCCCACCGTGGGCATCCAGGCTAACCGAACGCAGCAGTGGAACTTCCTTGAGATCGGTCGGGTGCCACAGCTTGATGTGATTAGTGGTAGTGCCCATGGAACGGTCTTTTTCGTAAATCGCGCACGGATGGCCGTTCACGGCTTCCGTGCCGGTCTTTTTGAAGCCTTCCGTGGTCAGGCAGGTTTCAATATTTGAATTGGTGCAGCTGGGAATTTCAACGCCGACACGGTCCATATTCGTTTCCATGGCAATCTTCTGCGCGTGCATGAGATTCCAAACCTTGTGCTGCTTCCAGTCGCTGATAATCGACAGCTTGCCGATCGGGCCGTCGAGGTCCATGCGCATGGCTGCCGCTTTACCGAAAATCTTTCCTGCCATGTCCAGGACCTTGCCATTTGGGCCGTGGGGCGGAGTTTTGATGTGCAGGTCGCCCTGCCAGTCCGCGCGCGCAGTGTGACTCAGGAGTAACGTGGTAAGGACGGCCGCCAGAATCGGAAAGTAGGTGCTTTTCATCGGCCTATTAAAAAACAGACGCCAGGATTTGTCCAGTGCTTCGCAGTTCCCACGCCGTCACTGCAATTTGCCGTGGGTCTGCTGCTCGCCTGTGCCAGGTACGACAAGCGGAAATATTTTGCCCGAGGGCTTCAGAGGTGGGATTCCAAAATCAACCGTGGAATTGGACTGCTTGGCGTCGACCGAGCTTTCGCGCGTCAGCACGAATGGGCCTGTATGCCGATTACCGCAAGGATCTTCATTTTTCCAGGTGCCGATAACCTTGCTGTCGCCCCTTTTCCAGAGGCCCGTAAAAGTGGCGATGCAGGTAGCGGGAGCCAGGTCTCTACGGTGCATAATCAGCGTTGAGCCCACCAGCGAACCGTTCATCTCACTTTTGGCGGTAATGGTGGTGTGCTGGCCCTTTGAGATAGCTTCTCGCCAGGTGAGCAGTCCTTCGACCTTACCCTCACGGGTCGAACGTCCGGCCACGGTCAACTCGAGATGGCCGGTATAGTGATAGCCCGTTTCATTACAGTCTTTGCTGAAGTCCCAGCCGCCATCAAGTTCGTGCGCCTCAAGGCCAAGCGAGAGGAAAATGGCGAGTAGGGTGAGCATTCCAACAGCTTACTCGCCTTGCGTGGCGGGCGTAAGCGAATATTCGTAAGTCAGGGTGTCCGCGCCTGGACGCGGCGGAGCCAGTGTTACCTTGTCATGAAGCAAGTCGGTGTCGCCCGGTATGGTCAGATTTCCGGCCAGCCAGGGTGAGAGCTGAAACACCGACTGATAGGTTCTGTTTTTGGGACAATGGTAGGTCACTGCAATTGGAGTGAGCTGGGGGTGCAGAATATTGCCGGTATACTTGCGCCCATTGGCAACGAATGAGGCGTGATAGGGGTACAGCCCAAGTGTTCCGAACTGCGTGGCCTCGGCAGCCGAGAGCTCGATCGTGTCCGCTTTGAAGGCCGTGCAGTCGCCCTGCGTGCCTTGAAAAGTGTAGCCGATCTTGAGCGAAGTCAGGTCGTAGTAGCCCGGCATATAGCCGTCGTCGCCGGCCTCACGATGTTTACGATTGGCGACCTTGAAGACGACGTCGGTGTCCATGTCGAGCGAGATCGTCTTGCCCTTCACGCTGCCCTTGATTCGGCCCTTGTACATATAGCAGCCCAGGTTGGTCGCGGTAACCGTCGGATTCACCCTGGTCGCATCAGTGCCGTGATGATCGAAGTTGGAATAGATGAGCACGAGCTTTTCGAGCTTCTCGTCGGTCATGTCCAGGCAGAGTTCCTTGGAGGCCCGCTGCTTGTTCCAGTCTTCAACCCTCCAGCTGGATGCGCCGGCGTATTTCACCAGCGCTTTGAGAAAAATCTTATCGCGTTGAAAATAATGGGGCATCGACACCGAAATCGAGCGGGCCTTCGTCTTCGAGTCGACCGCGTAAGAAAAATAACGGCGCGTGAGCGGCTTCAGCTCAAAGTCCAGCTCGTCGACGAAATCGCCTTTCGCGCCGATCGTCATCGCTTTTTCCTGCACGGGAATGTCCTTGGCTTCATGCGGAGTAAAGCCGTATTTATCCCATTCCCAGAAGCTTTCGACGCCAGGCGCCTGGTTCCACTCTTTGACCGTAAAAAGAGGCCACTGCTTTTTGAAGCCACCCGTGATGGTAGTATCAATGGCGTCATAAGTGCTTTTGCCCGCCATGTTTTCGTAAATCATCTTCAGCGTGGACTGACCCAGCTCGTGCTGCAGATAATAGTAAAAGGTCCAGGTGGCATAAGAGTCGGTCAGCAGCGATGTCGCGCCATAGAGAGTGAACTCAACCCACTCGTGCGCATAATGTTTGTCTGGAAATAAAAGCTCTTCAGCCCATTTTGCCACGCCGTCGTTCACCGCATAAGACTCCAGCTGCGAGGTCAGCCGCGGAAAAGCGAACTGAATGGCGTGCATCATCTCATGGCCCAAATTGGCTTTGAGGCGATCGTCATCCATGTCGTAACTGGAGTTAAATACGATAAAGGCGGGCGAGGGGTTGGGCTTCATGGGTGACACGTAGGGCATCGTGTAGGCGTAAAAAGTCGCGCCAGGGCAGGGCATCACATAGATGTCCAGCTTATCGTTGCCGCCATTGCCGATCGCGACCTTCGTGCCATCTTTGGTTTCGTAGCTATAGCTTTCGCCGCCGTCGGCCAGCGGGCCGCGATCCATAAGAGCCACAAGCCGGTCACGAATTTTAGCGTACGAGCTGGACAGTGTTCGGGCGAAGTTCGCGCCACGAGGATCTTCCTTGCGGTACCAAACTTTTACGTCCGTGTTTTCGACGGTGATCCAGCTTGGATCGGGATCGGGCTGAGGCGAATCCTCATTGTCGCCTTCGGCGGCGCCGTCATTGTCGATCAGGCTGCGTTGCCTGGGGTTCCATACATAGGCGGGCGGAGCCATCAGCTTGAGAGCTTGCTTCTGCTCACCCAGGGCCAGCTTTGAAAACTGTCCAATCAGCAGAGCCGTATAGAGGTGCCCGGGAGTGGTGTTCAGCTGGGGCGCCTTGGGATCACCCCGGTAGGCTTCGGGCAAGGCCGGCAGCTGGCGAAAAGCCTGCGCATTGTATAGTGCGGCCTGGGCGTCACTGATCGTTCCGGCTTTTCGTGCCGCATCGATAAGATCGTAAGGGTTTTTCGATTCGGTGGCGTGGAGGTTAGAGCTGGCTGCCAGGGCCACCGCTATCATTAGAACGACGTACTTTAACATGGGGGCGCTGTACCACAGAATAGCGGTTGTCGCCCCGGGAATTGTTTGTCCGGTTTTGCGATGCCTTAGGCCAGGTTGGGACGGCGTTAAGCGGCCTATTCGGCCATCGTGTAAGTGCCGCACAGGGCGTGCACGTGCTGCTGCCAGATGCGCTCAAACCGCTTTTGGTTTTTTACCGGTTTGCTAATCATCAGCTTGGCCAAAAACATCTGCACGCGGGTGCTGCTGGTTTTGGAATAGAGCTGCAGGGCAAACTTTGATAAGTCGCGAATCATGAAGTCAAAAATCTGATCAAGCAGTTCGTCTTCGACCTGCGTGAGCTTCGCATTTTCGATCAGCAGCTGGCCATATACGACAAGAGTGAACAGCTCGCCCAGGATAAGCAAAAAGTCGAAATCCTTGATCTGCTCTGCGCTTGGACGGGCCAGCAGCAGCAGGCGTTTGAAACCCTTGATCTGCGTTTTGAACACCTCGACATTGGGCAAGTTCACACTGTCATAGGCCGCGTGGTAATCGTGAAATTGAATCTTGCCCAATCCCTTGGTCGGCCCCTGGTTGAAGAGAAAGTCGTCGTTGGCGGCGTCGAGCCGCTTGGGCACGGCTGGGAATTTTGCCGGACGGAAAAAATAATTCTGTATGAACTTGATCACCAGCGCCATGTTGACGTGCACGGTGCCTTCAAGCTTGGGCAATGCACGAATATCGCGCGCGGCCATTTCGAACACCATGTTTTTTTCAAAGCCTTTGGCCGCGATGATGTCCCACAGGTGATTGATCACCTCTTCGCCTTGGGTCGTCACCTTCATTTTGACCATGGGGTTGTACAGCAGATAGCGGCGGTCGTTGGCGTTGGCCGATCGCAGATAATCGCTGGCGCGCCCGGCAAAAAGTTTCATTGCGGTTAGCCTGCTGTACGCGTCAACGAAGAGCTGCTGCACATGTGGAAAGTCGGTGACGTGGTGATCAAAGAGTTTGCGGGCCGACGCATGATTTATTGACTCATAAAACGCATGGGTGCAGATGCCAATCGAGGCCCAGCCCAGGTTGAACTTGCAGACGTTGATCGTATTGAGGGCCGCGTCCCAGGCAGCCTGGCCCCGGGTTAGGATGTCGGCTTCGGTGATGGGGTAGTCGTGCAGGGCGTACTCGGCGACATAGCTTTGCGAGGCGACCACGTTTTGCACGCATTCGAATTTTTCGTGCTGGGAATCCACCGCGAAGAAAACGAACTCGCCACCCTTGGACATCTTGGCGAACGTCGAAACCAGCGCGGCCTTGTTGGCATTGCCGATGTAATATTTGCGGCCTTCGGCCTTGTAGCTTCCGTCGGTAACGGGCTTGAGCAGCATTTCTGATGAATACAGGTCGGCGCCATGCTCTTTTTCTGAAAGGCCGAAGGCGAAGATGCCACCGTCTTGCAGCAGCTTGGCCGTGCGCTTTTTAAGCTGCTCGTTGGGGCTCATCCAGATGGGGCCCAGGCCCAGCATCGAGACTTGCCAGGTGTACCAGTAGCTCAGGCCATAGAAGCCGAGAATCTCGTTGAACTCGCAGTTGCGCCGGGTATCCCAGCGGGCGTCTTTGTCGCCGTAGCCTTTGGGGGTCATCAGTGTGGCGAAAATTTTTTCCTTCTTTTGAAAGGCCAGAAAGTCGGCATACCAGATACGGGCGTGATCGTCTTCTTTCAGCTTCTTCTTGCCGCGCGACTCGAAGAACTGAATGGTCTTGAGCATCATGTCCTGGGACTTGGCGTCGTCGTGCTGTGGCTTATAAGTTTTTGGATTGAAGAGGATCATGGCGGGATGGTGACATGGGTGGGGGCGAAGGGCAACAGCTGGCGTTGAACTAATGCGCCTGCGGCGGAATATCCTGTGAGCGCAGCTTTTGGTCGAGAAGCTGGTAAAATCCGGTGAGTCGCGCGCGCACCTGCTTGTTTGCCAGCAGTGCGCGGCCACTCGCACTCATGCCATCTCGGGAAGTCATTTGGTCCAGAGCTAACGCGATCATGCCCTGATCCAGCGAGAGCTGCACGGGGACGACTTTGCCATTGTAGGTTCCTTTGACGTGATAGCCGTCCAGAAAACCCGCGCCTTTTTGGTAGAGGACGTTGCTGTCGAGCCCTAGCTTTTCCATTTTTAAAAAGACGGGGCCGTAGGCGGTCGGGTCAGCGGTTGCGGCCATCATTGCTGCATGGGGCGTGAAGACGGCGGCCCACAGGTCGCGGCTTACTGGCGCATTGATGTCGACATTGGTCGTGCTTACGAGTTCCGGGCTACCAGAGTTTCCTTCGTAAGAGGGTACTTCGTTAAAGGTGGCCTCACCTTCGACTCCGAAGTTTGAGGCCGAATGTGCAGCGGGTACTGGGTAGTTCAGGCGCTGCCCTTCTTTTAAGATATACTGGGCATAGTTCTTAAAACTATCCGCGAGAATCGACGAATAGAGTTCTTCGTTAAGCAGCAGCTTGGGCAGCAGAAGTTGAAAGGCCCCGCCGTTCCAGGTTCGCAAAATATTTTTTATGGTTCCGCCGTTGTTCCAGGGCAAAAACTCGGCCGTCAGCGCGTTGACTGCTTTCTGTGGGAATTTTAGGTCGCTGGGAGTTTTCAGCAAATCCAGGGCCCAGGCCAGACTGTAAATTGAGCGGGCTTCGGAGCCTAGATTTGAGAAGCGGTAGGCGTCGAGTGTCCAGCTGCCGTTTGCGTGCCTTAGGTTGCCGCCAATGAGTCCAGTGCTTGCGTCGTAGAAAGCTGAGAAGTTCATTCGGTTAAAGAGGGTGGCAGCCTGTCTGCCCTGTCGCGTGTCGGGATAGGTCTCTTTGATGGTCCATAGGGCAAGTGCCAGGTGAATGTTATCCACAGATGAGACATCGTTGTTTATGACTTGAAGATCTTTTCCGGTGGAGTACCAGCTATAGAAAAGGCCGGTGTCTTCGTGGAAAGCTACTTTCGTCAGGGTTGCCAGCACCTGGATTAGCGTTTTGGGATTCGCCATTTGATTGATGAGATCCAGTGCGATGTTTGTTGGCGAGGTGTTGTTGTTCAGTATCTTTGTTTCGAACTTTCCGTCTGGTTTTTGGAGGATTTGGATTTTGTCGCGCAGCAGGCCGGTTTCCACGTTGCGCATGAGTTCGAGGCCGGCTTGCGTGTCGCGTTGGTATTTGGCGAAGTTTGAGCCGGTAAGCGTGCGCGCATTTTGGTCGGCGCAGCGGTCGTTTGGATAGGCCGCCGCGCTTAGTAGAAATGCGATCGAGACTGACGTGCACAGGTTTTTTAGGTAAGGCTTAAACATCCTAGCTATATATCGGAACATATTTGGCATTTGGACATGCTGGCGACCGATCTCGTTGCTGAGGTGCTTTCCACGGCAAAAATTGCCATCTTCTCTTGCCCTGGGAAGACTTGGCGGCTTACTATCGAGGGGGAGTGTCAATTGAAGCCGCTTACTGCTTCCCTGATTGTATATGTTTTCATGGTGGTTTTGGTCAGCGCGAGCGCCAGCGGGGCGGTGTTGCCGACGGCGAAGCCAAACGTCATTTTGGTCTCGATCGATACCTTGGCCGCCGACAATATGGGAATTTACGGTTATAGTCGGCACACCACCCCAAATCTTGCGAAGTTCGCCAGTGAAAGCGTGCTGTTTGAAAACACGTTTTCCCAGGCTGCTTACACTCTGGCGTCACACTACTCGATTTTCAGCGGCCTTTACGCTGACACACACAAAGTGGTGGCCTGGGAGGGTGGGCCCGCTCTCGATCCGAAATACAAAACGCTTACCGAGTTTCTCAAGGCCGATGGCTACCGAACGGTGTGGGCCGGAACGACCACCGACCCCCAGCTGGATTTGAAGAGAGGCTTGGGGCGCGGCTTTGATGAGATTCACAATGTGAAATTCGAAATGGGCGCGGGCCTGAGTTCGGTTAAAGCTTTGCTCAAGACTTTGCCTGGCAAACCGTTTTTTCTGTTTTTGCACACCTATATGGTGCACGACCCCTATCATCCCATTGCGCCGTTTGACCGACTTTATGATCCGGGATTTCATCGCCACATCGAGTCCAATGAGGCCAAGCTTTTGAGAATGCAGTTTCCCCGGTATACGCCAGATCCGAAGGAAGATGATGTAGTGCGTATTCGAGGCAATTATCTGCGGCAGTTCAATTTCATGAACGCGGCGGATCGCAAGCACATTGTCGCGCTTTATGACGGTGGTGTTCAAACCGCTGACTTGGCCATGCGCGAGGTTTTCACCACTCTCAAGCAGCTGGGGATTTACGACAACTCGTTGATTGTCGTGACATCAGATCATGGTGAGGCGTTCGGGCAACATGGTCATTATTATCATCTCACGCCGACACATGAAGAGATTCATGTTCCGTTGATTATGAAAATTCCGGGCATCAAGCCTGCGCGTGTCTCTGCGATGACATTGAGCATTGATATTCTTCCGACAATTTTAGAATCACTCAAGCTCGCGGCGCCTTCGACTCTTGAGGGACGTAGCGTGCTGCCATTGCTTCGGGGTGAGACGGCTTCACGGGAGGAGTATTTCTTTTCACATGGGCTGCGACGTTCCGATGCGGTTTGGAACTTGGAGTGGAAGCTGCACTACGGGTTTCCGGATGACGTAGCCGAGCTTTATCATATTATGACCGATCCTATGGAGCGGAACGATATTGCTTGGGCTCGGCCAGAGGTTGTGGGTCGGTTTAAGGCGGTTTTGGATGGGTTTCGCCTTAGTCGGGCCAAGCGGTAGGGGCGTGGGGCCGCGCAGGTAAAAAACTGAACATCTTCGCGCATGGCACCTCTTAGTGAATATCGTCATCCGAATGAGCAGAGTGTCTAGCAATCTCATCATTCCCACTCTCGGGAGTTCGATCGGGCAACGGAATGGTCATGGGATTATATTGCGGGGGTTCGGCGACCTTGATGAAATTGATGCAATCTCTCACTCCAGAAAGGGCCCACGCCATGCCAGCTGCATATGCTTTCGGCCTGGCGCGGTACACGAGACCGGATAATTGAACTGTGCCTTCGGTGGTGGCTACGGTGATGAATTCACCCGGCAGAAGTGAAATGGAAGAAAGTCTTTCTTAGAGGATTCTCGTGAGGTCGTCATCGTCCCGGTGAAATCCTGGCACGACGACGATTTTGTCCTCAAAGCCGCGTATACCCTCGGTGTAGCCCACAAGCTCAAGCGCCGCACGTCTGCGAAAAGTGGAGTCCACCTCACCTGCCAATGTCACGAGCCCGTTTCGAATTGATATCTTTAGATCGGAAAGACTTATGCGCTGGTCCCACCTGATCCTATCGACAATTCGCTTCATCAGCAGCCGATCATTTTCGAAAACCCTCGCTGGATACCTGGAATAGTTCGACCCTTCAAGATTCGGCTTTGGTGATTCAAACAGCGATTTCATAGTCCACCACATAATCGTGCCCCCTTTCCTCGGCATGCCGTGCCAAGCAAGCCGCATCTCGGCGCAGTAGCTTCTTTAACGCATGCTCGGTTTTCGAGACCGCGTCATAAAAATTATCGCTCGTTTTCTTAACGACAATATCGTTGCGCCGCCCAGCGACGGAAAGGACCACTTCAAATTGAAAAATCGGCCTTCGAGAGTCGGTGCGATGTCCCTCGGCCTCGACTCGAATGTGTATTCTGTAATTTTTGTTCTTTACGAATGTATCAACCACTTCTTCTGTTTTAGTGCGTGCAAACTCTTCGAGATGCTCCAGCTTTTGAATGTTTCTGAAAGTCACTTGTGTCTTCATATTGCCTCCTCTTTAAATGATGGACCTCGTCATAAAAATTAAAAAATATATATAATATATGACATCCATAGAGCCGCCCTATGCCGATCTGGTTTGAAGTTCCTTGAAAACCAGCTCGTTTGCCCGGAGGAACGCCCCTTCGAGGGCTTTGATTAATGGGGCGGCAAGGTCAAACGTCTCGAGTTGTGCGGCAGCCTCCAGGTCCTGGCAGACTACTCTTAGCGATTCAAAGCCCAGCTGGGCGGCATTCGATTTGAGCTTATGAGCCTCGGAGTAAAATGCCTTTAGATCGTGGTGTTTCACACTGCGTTTAATCCGGCCTATGCCTGCGGGGAATTCCTTAAGAAAAAGTTCTAAAAGTTCGACCAGCAGACTTGGCTGCCCCGGCAAGGCCAAGGCTTCATACTGCGACCAGCGGCTTCGATCGACTATCTGAGCTTCAGGCTTGCTTACGGATTCGCCCAGCCATTTGCTGAGAATGGAATACAGGAGCGCAGCGTCGATAGGTTTAGGTACATAGTCATTCATTCCAATTGCCAGGCATCTCTCGCGGTCGCCCATCATGGCATTTGCCGTCATGGCAACAATTGGAATTGTTTTAAATGCCTGATTGTCGAAAGCACGGATCTTGGCCGTTGCCGCGTAGCCGTCCATCTCGGGCATATCGCAGTCCATGAATATCAGCTGATAGGCTGCACGATGCAGCTCGTCGAACGCAGCAGCACCTGTTTCCACGCATTTTACCGAACAGCCAAGTCGTTCCAGGAACTTTTCAATTACCAGTTGGTTCATTGGATTATCTTCGGCGACCAGGACACGGTGATGAAATCGCTTTTCGCTGTTGAGAGGTTTAGTCGCTGGTGGACGCTGCACCCTTGCCTGGTCTCCTACGTTAAGAGGCAGATTGAACCAAAATTTCGATCCTACGCCTTCAGTGCTTTCGACTCCAATATCGCCGCCCATAAGCTCTACGATGCCTTTGCATATTGACAGGCCCAGGCCCGTGCCGCCGTATCGGCGACTTGTCGAAAGGTCGGCCTGGGTGAAGGGACTAAATAGTTTACTTTGAATGTCGCGTGAAATTCCAATTCCAGTGTCCGTTATTTCAAAGCGTAGAAACCGGCTTTCCTGAGTCAAGGTTTCGAAAACATGTATCGCTACCCCGCCTGCCGGGGTGAATTTTATGGCGTTGCCGACGAGATTTATCAGTATCTGCTGCAGGCGACGATGGTCTGCGATAAACGTTTCGGGCAGCTCGTCGTCGAACTGATAAGAAAGGGTGATGCCCTTTTGGGTGGCGCTGTATTGTAGCGTCGAGGTAATCAACTTCATTAGCTCGCTTAGATTGAAGTCGGTATTCTCCAATTCAAACTTTCCGGCTTCAATTTTCGATAAGTCCAGAACGCCATTGATTAGTGTAAGTAGAATCCCTGCGGCATTTTGAATTGTTTGCGCGTACTCCGCCTGGTCTTTCGAAAGTCTGGTTTCTTGAAGTAGCGTGCTCATGCCAATTACAGCATTTAGGGGCGTTCTAAGTTCGTGACTGACGTTTGCCAGGAATCGCGACTTTATATTTGAGATGTGAATAAGTTCCTGGCGAATACGAGTTCTCTCGATGGCATACCGCATGGAGCGCACGAAAGATCGCCCATCACTTTGACCTTTGATAAGGTAGTCCTGTGCCCCTTTTTGCACGGCTTTGAGCGCCAGATCCTCATCATCCAAAGCCGCGAGTACGACGACCGGAAGGCCCGGATGGCTGGCATGAACGGAGCGAAGCGCGTCCATGCCGTTCATGCTTGAAAGCGAGAGGTCCAGGAGCATGACATCGACTCGCTCTTTTTTCAAAAGAGCCAGTCCGGATTCAAGCGTTTTAGCGTGAATGACAATGACCCTCGGACCCGTCGGATTGTTAGATGACCCTGGCAGCAGGTGAAGGTCGCAGTCTCCGTCCTCGATAAGCAGGGCCTTGATAAGGTTCGCATCCATATGAACTCCGGCCTGGTTAGATCAGGAGCAGATTTTCGAGGATCTGCCTGCACTCGCCGACAAAAAACGGCTTGGCAAGAAAGGGCGGACAGACTTCATTTTGGCCGAATGCGCGTATAAATCGATCCACCGGCAACCCCGAGGTTACGATTAGCGGAGTAAGAGGGTGGCTCTCCTTGCATAGATTCCAGAGGTCAAATCCGGTTTCCTCTCCATCCAAAAATATATCTGCGATGATTAGATCGTAGGCGACTTCTTTCTGACCAGCCATGGTATTGAGTTGGGATCGTGCCTCTTCGGCGCTTGCGACCCAGTCAATTTGTACTTTCGCGTCGATCTCGGCCAGAATGCGCCGAAGAATGGTTTCGTAGGTCAGGTCGTCTTCTACGATGAGGACGAGAAATTTTGGAATGTTGGGGATTGTTTGAAGGAAGCATAGCGGCGTAACCTCTGGTTGCACAAACCAAAACACCGCCCCTGACAGGGCGGAGAGGAGACAACCGCTATGCATCCGAAACTTCTTACCGCAACCGTTCGTAATTCCCTAGTCCAAGCTTCCACCGGCCACGAATCTCTGCTCGACGAGATCGCCCGCCAGGGCGCGCGGCGTATGCTGATTGAGGCCCTTCAGCTTGAGTCGGCCGATTATGTTGCGCAAGCCCGCGGACTTCGCGACGAGGCCGGCCTCGCGCTCGTTGTCCGCAATGGCAAAGCAAAGCCCAGACAAGTCACAGTGGGCTGTGGCACGCTTGAGGTGGAGGCTCCTCGAGTTCGTGATCGGCGCGTAGGTAGCCGCTTTACGAGCGCGATCCTGCCGCCGTACCTGCGAAGGTCCCCCAAGGTCGAGACGCTACTACCGATTCTTTATCTCAAGGGTCTGTCGACTTCAGACTTCCAGTCAGCTCTCGTAGGGCTTCTGGGCGAGGAGGCAACCGCTGGGCTGTCGCCGTCGGTGATTGTCTCACTCAAGCGCGTCTGGGAGCGCGAGCATGCGGATTGGAAGACGAGAGCAATCACTGAACGCTTCGCCTACGTCTTTGCAGACGGGATTCACTTGAGCATTCGCCTGGGCGAGGACAAACGGATGTGTTTGCTGGTTCTCATTGGCGTAGCCGAGAACGGCGAGAAAAAACTTTTGGCTGTTGAGGCCGGCTTTCGTGAAAGTGCCGACTCCTGGAAGACGATCATGAACAGCCTGACAAACCGGGGTCTGCAGGCGCCGGTGCTCGCCGTCGGAGATGGCGCGCTTGGATTCTGGGCGGCACTTCGCGAATGCGCCGGCTGGCGCGGCACGCGCGAGCAGCGCTGCTGGGTGCACAAGATCGCAAACGTCTTAAACGACCTGCCCAAACGTCTTCAGCCCACTGCCAAGAAGAAACTCCACGAGATCATGCGCTCAGCAACCCTCGCGGACGCTGTCCAAGAAAAACGAAATTTCGTCCACGAGTTTCATGCGAAATATCCGAAGGCAGTTGAAAAGCTTGAGAAAGACTGGAAAGAGCTGACTGCTTTTTTCTCCCTGCCAGCTCTTCATTGGATGAGCCTTCGTACAACCAACATCATTGAGTCGACATTCGCAACGTTGCGACTCAGGACGAACGTGACGAAGGGCGCGGGCTCACTTAAGGCGGCGGAGTCGATGGCGTTCAAGCTTCTACAAGACGCTGAGAAGAGCTGGAACAAGATACGTGGCTTCAAGGAAATTGAAAACGTACTGAAGGGGGTTGCTTACGCCGACGGAGTCATGCTACCTGATGCCGCATCTGACCGGCAATCAGAGGTTCCTGCTGCTTGATCCCTAGCCAGGCGATCCCCAACTTTCTGCGATATCTC
>JBBRLF010000043.1:0-21534 GCA_038231515.1 candidate division WWE3 bacterium | reverse complement strand
GTAGTTAGAGAGTCGATGATGTTTGAGACGAGGATTCGTCCAAAGGGCGAAAATATAACGACGTGAGCAGGATTCGAACGTACCTAACTCGCTGCGAGGGGCAGGAGAGCCCCGAGCGAAAAGCCGGAAAAGGGAGCCAAATTGAGAAAAGCCTTTGTTCTCGATACCAACGTCCTTCTATTTGACCCACACGCCCTTAACAAGTTCGGTGCGAACGATGTGATCATTCCGATCACGGTCATCGAGGAGATTGACCGGTTCAAACGCGAGATGTCTGAAAATGGCCGGAACGCCCGTCATTTTTCCCGGCTCATCGATCAAGTTCGTAAAGAGGGCTCGTTGTCTCAGGGAGTAAAGCTTCCGAATGGCGCGCTGCTCATCGTCGAGTTGTCGTCGGCGGGGCCTTTGCCGCCCGAGCTTTCGATCGACCGCGCGGATAACCGCATTCTCGCCACGGCGATGAATCTGCGCAAGACGATGCCCAAGCGGCCCGTCGTGTTCGTTACGAAAGATACGAACTTGCGCATCAAAGCCGATGCCCTGGGGCTGGACGCCGAGGACTACGAGCCAAGCAATATGCATTCCGAGGAGCTGTACTCGGGCGTGCTGACGATGAATGTGCCGCCAGAGGCGGTTGATGAGTTTTATGCGCAGAAAAAGCTGCAGCTCAAAGACCACCACATGAAGCCCAATCAGTACGTGATTCTCAAAGACTCGACCAACCCGCATCACACCGCGATGGCTCGCTATAATAAAGAGATCGACTGCATCGTGCCGATCTACAAGCCAGCCGAGGGGCTCTGGGGCATTTTTCCGAAGAATGCCGAGCAGAGCTTTGCCATCGACATGCTGCTCAACGACGAGATCAAGCTGGTGTCGCTCGTGGGCAAGGCGGGTACGGGTAAAACCCTGCTCGCGATCGCGGCAGGATTGGCCAAAACGGTCGACGAAGGCGTGTTCCATCGTCTGCTGGTCAGCCGACCGGTTTTTCCGCTCGGTAAAGACATCGGCTTTCTGCCAGGCGATATCGAAGAGAAGCTCAACCCCTGGATGCAGCCTATCTATGACAACATCGACTTTCTCTTCGGAGCGAGTCCGGTGAAATCACGGCGTGGTGCAGGCAAGGGCTGTCAGGAGCTGATGAACCAGGGCCTGCTCAACATCGAGCCGCTGACCTACATTCGCGGCCGCTCGATTCCGCAGCAGTTTCTGATCGTCGATGAGGCCCAGAACCTGACTCCCCATGAGATGAAAACCATCATCACGCGTGCCGGCGACGGCACCAAGATCGTGCTGACGGGTGACTGCTTTCAGATCGACAACCCCTACGTGGATTCCAACAATAACGGGCTGGCCTATGTGGTCGAGCGCATGAAGGATGAGTCGATTACGGGACACATCTCCTTGTTCAAGGGTGAGCGTTCGAAGCTTTCGGAGCTGGCCAGTAATCTGCTTTAAGATTTAAAATTCCAGGCCGCCAGCGAGGTCGTCATGATTCAAAATATCAAACTCGCCAGCGGCCTGGATCTTGTTCACTTCGGTATTACCCATACCCGGTTTGTTGAAATTGCCCTGGCCGTGGGCGTGGGCTCGCGTTACGAGCAAAAGCGGCTGATGGGCATCTCGCATTTTACCGAGCACATTCTGTTTCGCGGCTGCCGCACGTTGCCGACGAGCTATCAGCTAAGCCTGGAGTTCGACCGCATTGGCGAGGGGCTCAATGCCATGACCGGCCGCGAGTATACGATGTTCACCACCAAGGTGCCGGTCGAGGAGCTGGGCAAAGCGCTGAAACTTTTGGCGGGCGTTGTTTCCGAGCCGCTTTTTCGCGACGTCGACACGGAGCGTGGAATCATTCTGGAAGAGAAGTACGAGGAACTCGATGAGGACGGTCACGACGACGACATCGACAATATCTCGCGCAAGTTCATCTTCGGCGAACATCCGCTGGGCTTTCCCGTCCTTGGAAGGCCCGACACGATCAAGAACATCACGGAAAGCGAGCTGATGGATTTTCATGCCAGCAACTATCTGCCCGGCAATATGGCGTTGGCCATTGCGGGCGGCGCCAGCTGGGGCAAGTGCAAGCAGGCCGCCGAAGAGGCGTTTGGACGCAGATTCATTCGCACCGCGCAGCGGCCGCGGGCGAGTGGTCGCGCGGTGCCGGCCTCGCGCGAACTTAAAATAAAGGATCTGAAGGCGGGCATTCACTATGTGTCTGGTACCGGCAGCCAGGTTGAGGTGGTTCTGTCGTTTTTCATTCCGGGTGAACGCGCCCCGGGCGAGATGGCCCGCATGTTTCTCTCACGCGTACTCGACGATGGCATCAGCTCGCGGCTGCAGCGCACGGTTTGCGAACGGCGTGGCTTGCTCTACGATATTTCGAGTGGCAGTGAGTCGTTTACCGACGTAGGGCTTTTTGACGTGCAGTTTTCGGTTTCAAGCCAGAAGTTAGTCGATGTTGTCGAGGTGCTGGTGGCTGAGCTGCGGCTTTTGAGTGACGAGCTGGTAGGGCCCGAGGAGTTCACGATCGTGCGCGACCGCTTTCGCCGCGACGTTTATGCCACGGCCGAAAGCGCGCATGGCATGGCCACGCTGATGGCTGAAGTCTATCTGCTCAAGCTACCCATGCCGCTGGAGCCCCGCGAACACGAGGCGCGCATCAGCGAGCTGACGCCCGAAGCGGTGCGCGACGAGGCGTCGCGGGCTTTTCGATTTGATCATTGCGCGTTCGTGGCCAAAGGCGCGGTTTCAACGGCGCAGCGGCGAAGCATACGACGAATTCTCAAACGCCTTTAGCTGGCCCTGGCAGCGAAACGGTCACTCCACCGCGATCGACTGCATCTGCTGATACAGGCGGGTCTTGAGCTTGATCTGAAATTCCTGCGACAGCTCGCGCAGCTCGGCCAGCTCGGCGCGATCGTCAAGAATGTCCATCAGATGCTGGCCCCGCAGCGTGACGCCAATGTCATGGGGGTCGCGCTGATAGGATTCGCTGTAATTGATGAGCTCTTGTAATAGTTCGGCCTTGCCCATCTTGAGCAACGAGTGCCGATACTGCGCTTCAAGAGCTACGCGCTGTTTGAACACTCGATAAGTTTTCATGTTAATGACTTTCACGGGTCACCTCCTAGTGACGGGGCCACCTAGAGCAAGCCATATGCCGGGCGTAAAGTGAGGAGTTTCAGACCCTTGTGGTAAGGGGTATGGTAATTTCTATAGGGTTTAAGGCCTTTCCGCACACTGCTTTGACACCATGTTAAGGTGGTGGGTATGCCTGTAACGCCCCCGGTACGTCATTCCCGCGATGGCTACGACCCACGCTTTATCGAGCGGCTGCGTCCGGTTTTAGGCTTCCTTTATGAGCGTTATTTTCGTGTGGGCACGCACGGCACCGGGAATATTCCGCGTCGTCCTGCGCTTTTTGTCGGCAATCACAATGGCATCATGGGCTTTGAAGTGTTCATGATCTTGGAAGGTTGGTTGCGGCATGCACCGCAAGACGCACCACCCGTGTTGGGGCTGGCCCACGACATGGCGCTGAAGCATTGGGCGTTGCGCGGCTGGATGCCGAAGCTTGGTGCGATTCCGGCAAAGCACGAGCTGGCGCTCGAGGCGCTGCGCCTGGGCTACTCGGTCATGGTTTACCCGGGTGGCGACCGCGATGCGCAACGGCCCTATCGCGATCGCGCCAAGGTGGAGTTTGCAGGGCGTAAGGGCTTTGCGCGCCTGGCGCTGGCTGCGGGAGTGCCGATCATTCCAGTGCCGAACGTGGGCGGCCACGAGCAGGTCATCGTGCTCGAGCGCGCCGACTGGATTGCCGAGCTGCTCGACTTCAAAAAGAAGTATCGTCTAAGCGGCGTGCCGATCACTTTGCGTGGCTTGCCCTTTTTGCCCGGACTTTTTTTAAAGCAGACGGAAGAGGCTGCGCTGGTTGCCCTGGTGGCGGCCAGCATTTTTCCGCTGCCGGCAAAGATGGATTTCTACTATGAGTCGCCTGTCGAGCTGACCTTGGAGGAGCGCAGCCGGCTTGACCTGGACGAGCAGGTTGAGCTTTTGAGCCGCAGGACGCATCACGCTTTACAGTCGCGCCTGACGGCTGAGTACGCCAAGCCGCGAATTCCAGTGCTGGGCTCGTTCAGGGCGACTCGTCGTTGAGCCGCGCGAAGTAATACAACGCGCTCATGACAATGGCCGACTTGTCGTTGAACAGACATAGCGCCTCCTGATTGCGCTCGTCATCGGTGGCGATTACGGCGTGGCCTGCCAGCTTTTTGCAGATCGGCGAGCCCGGATCTTTTCCGCCCGCCGTATCGACTTCGTCGATGCCGAAGAGCGAGGCTTTTTGAGTGGCTTTGAACGCCAGACAGGTCAGCTTCTTTGCGGGGCCCTGGGCGCAGTCTTCGTTGATCTTCAGATGCGGCTGTAGCGTGCACAGCCGCAGGCTGCGCTTGGCGTCGATGCGATAGCTGTCGCACGGTTTTGGCGTGGGGCCGCGGCGCTCGTCGTCGGCTTGGGCAGGGGCGCCCAGTGCGAAGCCGAGCAGCAGGCTACTCGAGATGCTGAACTTGAAAAATATTTTCGGTAAGCTCATCAGCATCCACCCATATGTTTCCCCGGCCATCTTCACATTTCCAATCTTTGGAGGCGTAGTTGCTGCAATCCTTGCCCCACGAGTTGCGAATCAGGTACTGGCATTTGCCCGTTAGCTTGTTTTTCGTGCGACCCATCAGAATCGAAGCATGCTCGCCGCAACCGGCCAGGGTATCAGAAAACCGTAGTGCCCAGCCCCGGTGCACACCGCGAAAGCCACGCCCTTTTTTGAGCATGCCCGAGCAGTAGCTGATGCCCAGGGGCTGCGAGCTGTTCGAGGTCAGCCGCTCGTCGATAATCTTTCTGATTTTGGAAGGGCTCGTATAGGTGCTGACATCGGTGACACACTCGCCAAACGTGGGATACGACATATTGGAGCCCGTGCAGAGGTGGGTCAGCAGCCCCTTGAGATAGGCCATCGGATTGGAGTCGGCGAGCAGCGCCCGGATTTTGTCGGGGGTCGGTATCATGCCGGTGGAAAATCCGGTTGCTGAAAGGCAGGCGGCCAGGTCGCCCTGAACCTTGTCCATCTTCTCAGTGGCTGGTTTGAGGCCGGCCATATACCAGCTGCCCATTGCCTCGTGGTAGCGGGTGTAATACGTTTTGAGCAGCCGCGTATATTCGAGATAATTTCTACCGCCATGCTCGGCGTTGACGTATTGCTCGTTCACCATCTGGGAGTCGCAGGAACCTTTTTCCTTGATGTGATTGGCCACGTTGCAGGGCTGGCCGCCGTCGATGTCGGGGTTGCCCGCTGCCGCCGCGTAAGAAACAGCCGCCGCCAGGTCAGAGGTTTGATGGTAATAGTTTTTTGCGCCATGGCTGAAACGCCAGGCATCGACGAGCTGGGAGGCCGCGCTGGCATAGCACATGCCCAGACCATCCTGGGCGCGAGTCACGACGTGCGACATGGCGCCGTCAGGTGGCATATCGAGGAAGACGTCGTCACAGTCACCGGCGAAGGTTTGCATGGCAAACCAGAGGCCCGGCATTGCGAATAACATGGCATAGCGGCCTCTCATGGCTTCACTCCTGGCCCTCAGGATACACCCGGCAATTCGGAGTGTCTGCCTGCCCTACGTCTAGGCAAAAACAGACTATGGCCGAACTCAAGATCTGGTCAAATTTGCCGATAGGCCTGGGTGGCAACATTAGCGAAATTCGAAAAGAAGATGATCGGTGGCGGCACTCAGTTCGCCAAAAATTTGATGAACACGGCCATCGCCGCCTTTTCTGATTACAAGGGCAGGCATCTGGGCAATCAGGCCGCCTCGGTTTCCTTTTACGCGATTTTTTCTGTTTTCCCGCTGCTGGCCTTTACGGTTTATCTGGTCGGTCGGCTCATTGGCGACGAGGGCCATGCGCGTTCGGCTCCAATGGTCTTGCGCATGCTGCGCGAATTCGTGCCGGCCATGCAAACCTGGATTGAAAAGGGTCTTTTTGACGTGATCAAGGGTAACGCGGTTACCAGCTGGACGAACGCGGTGCTGCTGGGCTGGTCGGGCCTGGGCCTGTTCAAGGCACTTTTAGCCGCGATTGAATCATTGCCCGAAGACCATCATCATGAGCATCGGGCGCATACGACGCAGCTGGCGTTAGCTCTTTCAACCCTCGGGCTTTTCGCTGTTTTTGTCGCGACCGTGGTGTTCTGCGAAATGGCCGGTAAGACCGATAAAATTCCGTTCTGGCTGCAGAACCTTCCGCTGGAGGTGCAGGACGTGCTGTACTTCGGCGCGCACACCCGCCTGCTGCTGGGCGTAGTCAGCGTGGGCATTGTGATGACTCTGTACAAGCTGCTGCTTCCAGTGCGCGTGACTCTCCGGGCCTCGCTTGTTGGTTCGCTCGTGTTTACGGGCCTGCTGCTTGCGAGCCGCTCGGTGTATTGGATTTATCTGCACTACAACAGCCATGCGATCCAATCGAGCTATGGCATCTTCAGTACTTTGATTCTGATCATGCTGTGGGTGCACTTTTGCGTGAGCTGTCTCATGTATGGCTGTCTCTACGCGCTTCATCTGGATCAGCTGGACGGTGCCGCGGCGCCGGCGCATTCGGATGGACAAGACGGCGGGCATGGTGCCGGCCACGATGCCAGCGTCCACGATCAGCACAAGCACGCAGCCTAGCCGCTACAGACTGGCCGCAATCAGCTCTTTATGCACTTTGGGTTTCCCATAGCAATGCGGGCACGATACCTCGGCCACATACTGCGCGCTCTGCTGTTCGTGCACTGTCACGGGATTCTGACAGCCGTAGCAAAGCACCGCGCCGGTTTCAAGCAGGTCGGCAGCAACAGCAACGCGCTGATCGAAGACAAAACATTCCCCGTTGAAATGGCTGGCGCCAACCTCTTCAAAATATTTTAAAATTCCGCCGTCGAGCTGATAAACATTTTGAAAGCCCTCTTTGATCAGCAGCGCCGAGGCCTTTTCACAGCGAATTCCGCCCGTGCAGAAGCTGACGATGGTTTTATTTTTGAGCTCGCCTAAAAGGTCGTCTGAGAGCTCGCTTATTGCTTTGGGAAACTGCCGAAAAGTTTTGAGATCGAGCTCAAGTGCGCCGGCAAATGTGCCCAGCCGCACCTCGTAGTCATTGCGGGTGTCGAGAATAACAAGGTCGCGTTTTTCATCCAGCCACTTCTTGAATTCCTGGGGCGCCAGGCGCGGCCCGGTGAAACGAGAGGGCTTGATTTCGGGCTTGCCCATGGAGATGATTTCTTTTTTCAGGCGCACGAGCATGCGAGTGAAGGGCTGCTCGTCACTCAGGCTTTCTTTGAAAAAAAGTTCGCCGATTTTCGGCAGCTGCTGAATATGGTGTTTAAAGAGCTCTGCGTGCTCGCGGGTGCCCGCCAAAAACCCATTCAAGCCTTCTGGCGCAAGCAGAATAGTGCCGCGCAGTTCAAGCCGCTGGCACTGGGCCAGCAGCTCGGCTTTTAATCCGGGCAACTCGCCTGGGTCGAAGTCGATGAACTTGTAGAAGGCCAGGTTGAGGTACTGCAACTGCGGCCTCAGTGCGCTTGGAGCGCCTTGATGTCGTTGAGCAGCACGCGCTCGTGACCGTCAGGATTTACTTTTTGATAAACCTTGCGCAGCAGGCCGCGGGGATCGATGACGAAGCTGGTGCGGTCCCAGTACATCGTGCCTTTCCATTCGCTCTGACCTACGCCGGCAGCAGTCAGCAGCTCGGCCTTTACGTCGGCGAGCAGATCGATTTTGAAGCTGAACTTGTTGCAGAAATCCTTATGCGAAGCCACGTCGTCCTGGCTCAGGCCCACGACGGTGATGCCCGCTTCGTCAAACTCCTGCTTGCTGGCGGTAAACGCCTTGCCCTGAATGGTGCAGCCAGGAGTGTCATCTTTTGGATAGACGTAGAGCACGAGCCATTTGCCGGCGTAGTCGCGCAAGGAAACGGTCTTCTCATTTTGGTTCTGAAGCGAAAAATCCGGGAACTGTTGTCCAATAGTAAGCATGATGCATCATTACCTGGAAATGATGCCGGGTTCAAGCTTTGGCGGCAGCTCGGGTTAGACGGTCGGCGATGGCATGGGCCAGGCCAGTCAGTCCTGGGCAGGGCTCCGCAAAAAGGTGCGAGGCTCCCGAGTCATCAAGACTGCGGAGCGTAGAAAACAAGTTACGTGCGGCTTCAGTGAGATCGCCGCTTGGACTGAGCGAAAGCGCGTGGACCTTGCGATCGGTCAACTGTGCGAATTTATGGCCAAGTTCGTCTGAGTTACCCGCTTGTAGGAGCAATCCGATTCGACTTCCGCAGTGCCGCACTAAACGGTGGGCGGTTTCGAGCTCAAGTTCCCTTACGGGGCACGGCAGCATGGTGAGTGGCCGCGCTGGCGCATAATGACTTTCGAGCATTCCGGGCGCACTCATTGCCAGTTCTTGGCCTAAGGTATGGGCGTAAGGTTTTTTCGCAATTTCAACGGTGGAACCCGATGCCTGTTCCAGGGCCTCGCGCGAAACGGCGCCGGGCCGAAGCAAGATCAGCTGGCCTTCGCCAAGCACGGTGACGACGGTTGATTCCAGGCCAACCTCGCAGGGTCCACCCTCGAGAACGAGCGAAATGCGATCGCCAAGTTCGGTTTGGACGTGCTGGGCCGTTGTAGGGCTGATGCGTCCAAAACGGTTTGCGCTGGGCGCTGCGAGTGGCACGCCTGCGGCCAGGATGAGAGCCTGAGCAACGGGATGTCGCGGGCTGCGCAGTCCGACCGTACCCAGGCCGCTGGTGGCCAGGTCGGGCACCCGGGCTGTTTTGGGCAACACGATCGTCAGCGGACCAGGCCAAAAGGCTCGCATCAAAGCCGTGGCACGGCTGCGGGCGAGGGGCGACAGCTGTGCCACGTTTACCAGCTCGAGTTCGGCTAAGGCAGACAAGGGTTCGACTTTCAAGACTTCGGCTGCCAGATGCACAATCAAGGGGTCAAAGGTCGGCCGTTCTTTGACGGCAAAGATACGCGCCAGTGCGGCCTCGTCAAAGACCGAGCCAGCCAGGCCGTAGACCGTTTCGGTGGGCATCCCCACGACTTCACCCGAGCGCAAGAGCTCGGCTGCATTGCGGATATTTTCTGGCGTTGGATTCAGGATTTGAGCCATAAGTGGCGCGAAACTAGCACATTTTTCGAATATTATCCTCGATCGCTTTTGCGAGCGAGCGGCTGGCCTTGGATTTCTGCGCATCGGCACGGTAAACCAGGCAAACACGATCCTGAAAGGCGAGAGGACTGATGCGTTTGAGCGCAAGCTGGGGAATGCGTGTCGCCACGCGTGCAGGCAGGATTCCCACCCCCACGCCTGCCGCGATAAGCGCGGTGATCACCTCGAGATTCGAACTGGTCATGGTGCGCTTGAAGGCCAGGCCCTTTTTTGAGAGCTGCTTGAGCAGCGACTGGGTTTGCAATAAATCTGGGTCGCAGATCAGCACGTCGGCGTTGCGCGCCGGACTTGCGCCCCAAACCGAAACCTCATCCGTACACAGCAATTTGATGATGAGATCGGGGTGCTCCGTAGGATTCACCACAATGCCAAAGTCAATTTTGAAGCTGACCACGTCTTCGGTGATCTTGCGTGACAGGTCGTGGACCAGCTTGACGTCCAGGCCCTGATGCTCCTCCAGCAGTGCTGGCAGAAAATGTGGCAGCGTGTAGAGCGCAACCGACGGGTGGCAGCCAATCACATAGCGGCCAGACACCCGGTTGGCGTCTTTGAGCGCATCGCCACGAATTTTTTCCCAGTCGAGCAGCAGGCCGCGCGCTTGCGTCACCAGCTTTTGACCGGCCTGCGTCAGGCGTACTCCCGATTTACCGCGAATCAGCAACGGTACTCCAAAGGAGTTTTCAAGACGCTGAATGGCCAGGCTCAGCGTGGGCTGGCTGATTCCCAGGCGTTCGGCAGCCCGCGAAACATTTAGCGTGCTGGCAACCTCGACAAAATATTGAAGCTCGGCTGGCGACGGTAACATCGGGCCGACGCTAGCAGACTTTCATGCTGATGTTAAGCCGCGCCATAATTCCGACCGGACCGTGCCTTCAAGAGCTGGCAATGCGATTGCGGCCCGGTCGGACGGGGGAGGAATGCCTGAAAGAAAAACTGCTCATCCATGAGCTCAATGGGCGCGATCCATGAGCCAAAAATTAGGGATTCATACGGCGTTTTTGCAGAACCCCTCACCAGGAGGAAGTGCAAGCTTCATTCCTTAGCGTCGGCGTTGCCGACGGCGGCGCGTGATGAGTTTGAATACGAGCGTCGGCACGAGCAGGCTTAGGGCCATTCCCGCAAGAACTGGCGCAACGCCATAGCCGAAGATCAACGCTGTGGTTGCCAGTCCCGTCACCGTGACGGCCATCAACATCGTGTCATTCATCGTGTTAGCTCAGGTAGCGGGAGTTTTCGGATTTCGTGCCTGTCACGAGAAAGAGCAGCAAGGTCAGAGCGGCCATGGCGAAGTAAGTAAGTTCTCTCATGACAACTAAGTATTGCAGGCAGGGGGCCAAAGCGGCTTGGGCGTAGCCACTTGGAATCAAGGACTTTTAGCTGGCCGGCGGTCGCGGTGACGCAGGTCAGGTTGGGCGTTGCTTAATTTCAAGCGCGGCGATGACGCAGGGGCGGGCGAACTTCGCGATTACGCCCGCGAACTATTGCAGTACCGGCCCGATTCCCAAGCTGCGATAAAACGCATCCTTGTTGGACGGCCGACCCAGAAAGTTCGTAATCAAAACTTCCGGCTCCTGCGTTCCGCCCTGCTTCAGAATCCATTCGCGATATTTTGCGCCGGCAATCGGGCTTTCAAGTCCGGCCTGCTCAAATACCGTGAACATGTCCTGGGCATAAACTTTCGACCACAGATAGCCGTAATACCCGGCATCGTAGCCGCCCATGAGATGGCCGAAGCTGCCCTGTGCGGCCGCACCCGGAGTTTCGTCCATGAGAAAGATCTGTGGCGCCAGGTCGTTCCAAACCTTGGTCGTATCAACCTTTTCGCCCGAGGAGTGATAGAGCATGTCGACGGTGGCGAAAAAAAGCTGACGGGACCAGGTGATTCCTTCGTTGGCGTGCTTGGCCGCGATCATCTGATCGAGCAACGTATCGGGCAGCGGTGCGCCGGTCTTGTAGTGTTTTGAGATCTTACGCAAGATATCGCGGTTCCAGACCCAGTTTTCGAGCATCTGCGACGGCGCTTCGACGTAATCGCCGCGTACGTTCGTGCCCGCCAGGGAAGAGTAGCGGGCGGTGGTCAACGTCTGGTGCATGATGTGGCCGAACTCGTGAAAGAACGTCTCGACGTCGTCATGCAGTAGCAGCGAGGGCTTGCCGGGCGCCGCTTTTGGAAAGTTGCCTACAATCGAAGAAACCGGCGTGTGGTAGCTGCCGTCCTTGTTGCGGCGGGCATGCATGATGTCGAACGCGGCAAAGTGCTTGTACTTGTTTTCGCGAGGATACAGGTCGAGATAGAAATGTCCGATCAGCGCGTCGTTCGAGCCGGGAACCGCGTCGCGGACTTCGAATAGCCTGACGTCTGGCGCCCAGGCATAGGCCGGCGTGATTTCGGTGAACTTCACCGTCAGCAGCTTCTGATAAATTTCGAAAACTGCCGTGATGACCTGGTCCACCGGGAAGTATTCGCGGATCGCTTCATTATCCACCGCGTACTTTTGCTTCTTGAGCTGGTTGGCGTAGTAGCGCCAGTCCCACATTTCAACTTTGGTCGCGCTGGGGTCTTCGACTCGTTTGAGCTGCAGCAGCGCATCCAGATCGGCCTGCGCTTTGGGCTTGAGCTTCACCGCAAGGTCGCCCAGGAAGTCGAGCACGTTCTTGGGCGTCTTGGCCATCTTGGCATCCAGCACATAGGCCGCGTGGCTCTCAAAGCCCAGCAGCTTGGCGATGCGGTCGCGAAGCCCGATGGCTTGCTCGAGCAAGGGCACGTTGAGATCGGCTGCGACCTTTTCATGGGCGGTGACGGCCTTTTTTCGAGCGTCGGCATTCGTGCCGTTTTCGACAAAGGGCAGATACGAAGAGGCGTCGAGCAGCGTCAAAAGATACGTGCCTTTTTCGGTGGCCTTCAGGCCGCTGATGAAATCATCAGACATGCCCGCCAGCTCGGCTTTGGAGAGCTCGACCGTGTCGTTGGCTTTGGCCAGGTTTTTCGCGAACGCGTTCTGGGCCAACGACAGCTGTTCCTTGAGCTTCGAAACCAGGGCACGTTGCGCTTCGGGCAGTGCCACGCCGCTGCGCTTGAAGCCGCGCAGAGTTTCTTCGAGCAGCTTGGCGTCTTGCAGATCCAACTTCAGATCCAGGCTCGCCACCTTATTGAGTGCGTTGAAGAGGTCCACGCGCGAGGTGAGCTGAACGTAGAAGGAACTTACTTTGTCCGAGCAATCGTTGGCGGCATCAAGAACCGTGGGGTTAGGCGAGGTCTGTGACAGGAACAAGATGGCGCCCAGCTTTTCATCGACCGTATTCTGGATGCGCTCGAAGGCGACTGCGGTATTTTCAAAGGTGCGTGCGTCTTCGTCAATCTTCGCCAGGCGAGTGAGCTGACTTTGAGCCTTGGCCAAGGTTGTGGCGCAGACCGTTTTGATGTCTTGCGCGGTGTAGGTGAATTTTATTTTCGGATAAACCGGATCGGTGGCGGCAAAAGCCGAAGATGTCAGCGCGACAAGAATGAGAAGGACGGGAGAGATGAATTGCATGGAACCCCCTGTTGTCGCAGGTAGTTAACAGAGGTGAACACTATTGTAAATGGCACGGTGCAAGTCAGGCCCATTGATGATAAGGTGACCGCGTTGTTAGTCCGTTAGAAAGTAGATAGGTTTTACTTGAAAGATTTTACCGAACTTGCCCTTCCCGCGCCGCTTCCCGAGCGAATTCGCGCGTTGGCCTACACGACGCCCACTCCTATCCAGGTGCAGGCGATTCCTCATGCCTTGAGCGGCCAGGACATCATTGCCACCGCCGAAACCGGCAGCGGCAAGACGGCCGCCTTTGGCATTCCCATGATCGCCTATCTGCTGGAAGTGGCAGAGGCTCGAGCACTGGTACTGGTGCCCACCCGCGAGCTGGCGGCGCAGGTTACCGAAGCGCTTGAAAAGCTGGGCGGCAACCTGCCCCAGATCAAAGTCGCCATGCTCATCGGCGGCGTGCCTGTCAAACCGCAGCTGCGGGCACTGGCGCAGAACCCGCGCATCATCGTGGCCACTCCCGGCCGTTTGCTGGATCATATGCAGCACCGGGCGATCTCGCTGCAAAAATCCCATTACGTCGTGCTCGACGAAGCCGACCGCATGCTCGACATGGGCTTCATGCCTCAGATTTCGCGCATTATGGCGGCGGTGCCCCCGCAGCGTCAGACGCTGCTTTTTTCGGCCACCATGCCGGCTCCCATCTTGAAGCTGTGTCAGCGTTTTCTTTTTGAACCGGTGCGCGTAACCGTCGGCCAGGTGGCCAAGCCGGTTTCACGCATTCATCAAGAGGTGCTGCATACGACGCAGCCCAAAAAGAGTGACTCGCTGATCGACGAGCTCAACGCGCGCAAAGGTTCAGTGCTGGTTTTCGCCCGCACCAAGAGCCGTACGGACCGGGTGGCCAAGCTGCTGCATCGGCTGGGACATAACGTGACCCGCATTCACGGCGATCGTTCGCAGCAGCAGCGCAACGAAGCTATCGAGGGCTTTCGGGTGGGCCGCTATCGCATCATGGTGGCGACCGATATCGCGGCCCGGGGCATCGATATTCCGCATATCGCGCACGTGATCAACTACGATCTGCCGCAGTGCCCGGAAGATTACATTCATCGCATCGGCCGTACGGCTCGTGCAGGCGCCGAGGGGAACTCTCTCTCGTTGCTGACTCCCGAGGACAAGGGACAGTGGCACGAGATCAGCAGACTCATCGAAAGAAACTGAGGGCGTCAGGCCACTGAACCGGGTGCTCGGCTAGGCGGCTAGTTTCAGCTTTTTGACTGAAGCCACTCTAGTGCTCGAGTAAATGGGAACCGTGAACTTCGGGGCCTGTTTGAGCAGCTTGCGCGCAAGCTCCTGACTTAAAATCACCGCGCAGGCGGATTCCACGGGCAGTACGGTTTCGAGCAGTAGCCATGCCTCGGCCTCGGTTTCTTCGCCATTGCCACCCCCTTTGACCGTATTGACCAGCGCGCTGCGAAAGCCCAGCTCACAGCCGTTGAGGTCGGAGAGCAGCTGCGCGTCCAAGGCCAGCTCCTCGGCCGCGCGCAAGGCGCTGAGCTCGGGAGTGATGGCGGCCTCGCGTTCGAAAAAAGCGAGCAGCTCGCCCTCGCGTTCGATTACGGCTCCGTCGTTTTTTAGCACTGCCGTCTGGAAATGGGACTTCAAAACGCTGTGCAGCCAGGTGGGGCAATTCAGGCGGGTCGCGAGCAATGAGCCACTCAAGCCGGCGGGCAGTAGGGGCCTGTGGCTTGCGATTACGGTGAGCGGCGCACTTTCCTGTTCGCGATATTCGGCCAGCATGACGGTGCCGAAGAAAACCACTGATACGAAGTGGTCGAAGCCCATGCCCATCCACATAACCCGCATGATGCCGGGAATAAGGCCGTTTATCTGTAGAATATAAAATACGGCCAGCGCGACAAAGCCACCGGCGACCAAAGCCAGGCGGCGCACGCGTGTGGGGAGTGGTAAAGCTGGTTTACGTTCCGTGTAAAGATGACAGGCCTGGATGAAACAGATGACCCCGGCCAGGAGATAGAAAATCGGGGTGGCCCAGTTTTGACCGAATGCGGCCAGCAGATGCTTGGAATGGTTGTCGGGCAGGGCCACGGAAAGCAGCAGCGGCAGCACCAGCGCAAGCGGAGCGCCGTAGCGGAAATAGGCCAGCCGTGCCCGCGCAAAAGACAGGCCAAGCGCCAGGGCAAAGCTGGCGATATAGAAACGCAGAATCATGTCGAGGTCAGCAGTGACGGTGCGGCTCACTGCCGACGAGAAGATGCTCGTCATGCGGGCCTGATAAAAGGCGCTCGCCAGCGCAAAGAGCGCCATATAAAAATATTCACTCTTGGAGCGACGCGTGAGCCAGAAAGAAAAAAACAGGGAGCCGATGACCATATAGGTGATTAAAAGTGAAAAGGGGCGGACGGTTTCCCAGAACATGACAAAGTCGCGAAAGGTACTGGCTGATTCCGGCGTGACAAAGCCCTCGCCACCGCGCAGCGAGTTCAGGAAGTCTGGCATGCCATACTCGGAGTCGTGCATGACCTCGATGGCCACATACAGGGGCTTGGGCTCGGAAAGGCGTGCGGGTGAAATGGGAATGATGATCGGGTGCTGATCCTTGTTGCCCGCGCCGCCAAGCTCAAGTTTGCCATCGATCCAGATGCGATAGCTGGCGAGCACCCAGCCGAGTAGCAGCTGATTGGCGCGGCGAATGCGGGCGTCATGCAGGACGGAAACCGGAATCACGGCCCCAATCCAGTAGCCGCTGGGGCCCAGCGAGATGAGCCGGGATTTGTGCAGCGGATCGCGTTGTTTATAGGGGCTTGTCCACAGCGCGGTGGCAGCCGGACTGCCGGGGCATTGAACATCACTCGTGACGTCGTTGCCGCAAGTTTTTTTCGCGTCTTTGTAGAATACCCGCCAGATGTCGGACGGGATCAGCGTGTCGGGTCGAAAGCCGTTCCACTTGGCAAACTGCTGCACGAAGGCGGGCAGAAAAAGGCCAAGCAGCGCGGCGAGCAGCATTAGGTAAAGCAGCCGCATCGCCTGACCATTGCGGGCGCTGGCCATGGTTTTCGTATCGGCGCGGGTGCGGCCCGTGGCCATGGCAAGGCGTTTCAGAAAAGCCATGGTCTAGGCCGCCTTTCTTTCGGGCGGAGTCTCACCTTGCGCGGCTTCGCGCGTAGTCTTGGGACGAAAAATAGCAACGCGATACTCTGTGCCGTGTTTGTCCAGATAGGGCTGGTCACGCAGGGTAAACCAACCGCCGATGCGCCGCTCCTGGGTCAGTACCAGATTGGCAATTTCGTCACGTACCAAAAGCTGGGTTGTCGGACCAGTGGTCGTGATCTGGCGTTCGATTTCCATCAGGCGGCTGCCTTCGACAAAAGGCGTGGTGTTACCCGCTTCCTCCCAGTAAGCCTCGCGGCTATTGCCAACCTTTTCCCAGACCGGCCGGATTTCGCCCAGAATCAGCGCAGATCTAAAGTAGAAGCCGGTGGCTCCGGGGGGCAGCAGGTGCTGGCGGCGGTATTCGGCTTCCAGGGCTTCGGAAATCGTAAAAACTTCCATGGTCGTTTTTAGCGCGCTGACCAGCGGCAGGGGTGACTTGTCGTGGTCGAAAAAGGCCACAAGTTCGTCGCCTTTCTTATTGATGATGATGCCGCCGTTTTTATAAACTGCGTCGTAGAACTGATTGCGCCAGCCGGTAACCAGATTGGCGGCCTGCGCGTGGATGGCGCGATAGCGGTAAAAAGCTTCGGAGTCTTTGAGGTCGGCTACCAGAATTGCGCCGCTCAGGCGCTCGGGCAGCACGGGCCGGCGGTGGTATTCCGAAACCGGAGCCTTGGAAACCAGAAATTCTTGCTGATGATACTCGGTCAGGGCAATCGAGCCCATGAGCACCATGAAAATGAAATGCTCCGAGCCGTCCCAGAACATCGGCAGGCCGCTGGCGACGAGGTCGCGCGAAACCGCGAAGTAAAAGGCCGAGAGCGCAAACAAGCCAAGGCCAAAAAGCGTGAGCCGTCGTGCGCGCACGGGCAGGTAGGTGCCTTCGACACTTTGCAGCTTTAGGAAATAGGCCTGAAGAAAGCAGGGAATGGCACCAGTGAAAAAAAGCAGCGGCGTCAGCCAGAGGCGGCTCAACTCATAGAGCTCATAACGCATATTGGGCGCCGAAAGATAAAGCACGAACGGCGCGGCCAGCGCAAGTGGCACGCCGATGGAGAAGAACAGGCTTCGAGTACGGGAAAAGGCCAGCCCCAGAAACATACCGAACGCCGCGACATAGAAACGTATGACATACTCGAACAGCACATTGGCGTCGGTGCTGAACGCCGCCACGAGAATGTCCATTTTGCGCGCCTGATAGAAGGCGGCCATGAGCGCGAACATGGCCATGTAAAAGTATTCCTGCTTCACCTTGGCGGACATCCAGAAGAAAAGAAAGAGACTGGCGATGACGGCATAAGAGAGCAGCAGTGAGAAAGGTCGCACCTTTTCCCAGAATGCCATGAAGTTGCGGTAGGTGTTGGCGTTCGCATGGGTTACGAAGCCTTCGCCGCCGCCATCGGCGTTGAGCACGTCGGGCATGGTGACGTCCACGTCGTAGATGATCTGGATGGCGATATGAAGGGCTTTGCCTGAGTAAAATTTGGCCGCCGGCACGTTCAAGAGAATTGGATTGGTGTCGCGAACACGAGTGGAACCCGAGACGAACTCACCATCCAGAAAAATGCGGTAGCTGCTGGCGATTGAGCCGAGCAGCAGCTCGGTGGCGCCCTTTTGTCGTGCCAGCTCGACGGTATAGACCGGGATGACTGCGCCGATCCAGTAGTCTTTGAAGCGTCGCAAATTGATGCGATCAAGGTGACTGGCTTCGACTCGCAGAAAGTAGCTGTCCCAGAGCAGCGGATTTTCAGGATCGGCCGGGCAGTTTTCGTCGTTGCCAGGTCGGTTGCCACAGGGCGAGTAGTTGCCGTAAAGTGCGCGCCACTGCATGGGGTTAAATGGCACATCGGGCTGGAAGTGGACCCAGGCCCGGAAGTGTTCGACGAAAACCGGCGCGTATAGCGCGGTCAGCGTGCCGAAAACGAGGAAGAAAAGAAAGTACTTGGCGCGCGCGTTTTCAACGTCGGCGATCTGCCGGGTTTCTTCAGGCGTGCGGCTGGCTATGGTGGCCAGCCTTTCTATGAGGCTTGTCAGCGTCTTCATCCCTTTGTCTTATCGGGACTCCTTTGCCCCGAGGTAAGAGCGGCAGAACTTGCCCGGCGGTGGCGGGCCCCGTTTCTGCCGAGGAGTAAGGCATGCTTCAATTCCTGTCGGGCTCGATGGCCCTGGCGATTGCCGGGCTCTCGCACCTGACCCTTATTCCCATCATGGCCATTTACGGCGTGTCGATCTGTCCGGTGCTGAGCGAGCGGGGGCTGGGATTTGGCTGCCGTTATACGGCAGTTTTTGTGGCTTTTGTGCTGCTACTTGATGTCGGCATCAACGGAACTCTTTGGCTTGTGGCGCGCAGCCGGGTTGGCGACAAGCCCCTGCTTGTGGGTCGATTGAAGTACTACCCCTTGGTCACGCTGCTGGTCCACTGGGGCGCGCTGGCGCTGGGCACCGCCCTGTTGCTGCGCTATCTGCGTTCGATTCACGCTCCTGACGCGACTTTGGAGCGGATGAAGATCGCCTTTTTCTACACCGCGCTTTTGCTGGGGGTGCTGCAGGCGGACATCGTCGAGTGGCTGACGTACGCCTGGCTGCGGGCGCGCCTCGCACAGCTGCCACCGGTTCATGATACGCGAGCCGACCGCGTGAATCTTACGGCCCATTGGCTTTTCGGGCGCACCTGGGCTGCGATGCCTTTTCTGGTTTTCGTGCTGATTTCCGGCACCGTGATTGCCCGCAAGTTCATGGACATCATCGACATGGACGCGGGCGATCTGAATGCGGGCGTTATCCATGGAATTCTGTACCAGCTTTTACAGGTCGTGGGATTTTTGCTCGGCTGGCTGGTGTTGGTGCGTTTTTTTACGATGCTCAAGGAAAAACAGCTTATCGGCGATGTGCATCGCCACCTGACCGCGCTCGGAAAGCTTGATGCCAGCTACCATTCCGCGACGGTGGCTTCGGGCTACTGGGAGACGATCTTCAAGGGCCTTAACCATACGAGTGAAATCATTGGCCAGCGCGCGCGGCTCATCAAGGGATTTTCAAGCTACGTGACGGGCAGCGTAGTGGATAAAGTTTTGAGCAACCAGGTGCTTTGTACTGAAGGGGAGACGCGCGAGCTGACGATCATCTCGACGGATTTGCGGAACTTCACTGGAATTTCCAACCGGCTGCCGGCCGAACAGGTTGTACGGATGTTGAATATCTATTTTGCCGATATGATCGAGGTGCTCACCGTGCATGGGGTGACTCTCGATAAATTCATTGGCGATGGCATCTTGGCCTATGTCGAACCTGGCAACGGCACCGCTTCGCCCCCTGAACGTGCCGTCCTGGCTGCCATTGCGATGCATGATCGGGTCGTGCTTACGAATCAGAAGTTGCGGGCTCTGGGGCTGCCCGAGGTAAAAATCGGCGTGGGTGTGCACGCGGGCTCGGTGATTCTGGGAAGCATCGGCTCACCCGAGAAGATGCAGCACACGATGATCGGCGATTCGGTTAACATAGCTGCGCGTCTTGAGCCGCTGTGTAAAAGCCTGGGCGTGGGCCTCGTGGTTTCTGACGAGGTTTTTGTCAAACTTTCGCCTGAGCTGCAGAAGCTCCTGCATGCCGGCGGGGTACACGAAATTCGGGGCGTACGAGTGCCGATCGTGATTCATACCTGGCCCAGTGCCATCCTGCTGCCAGCTGTCTGACTGGCATGCCGTTTGCTTTGTGCGACGTAATCTTTATGGCAAAACGTCGCTGGACCGGTCAGCTCTATTTGGTATTTCTCGCTTCTCAGTCCGTGGTGCCATCGGCTCACGCGGTGGTGGTCGATCGATTTCAGTGTGAGATCAAATACACCTCGCAGCTCGATGGCCACGTCGTCGAAACCGTGGCCGAGCTGGCGGCTGCGCGTCGGCCACTTGGCCCTGCCAACGGTGAGCGAGTGGCGCTTAGTGAAGGGGTGGCTGATCTTGCAACGACCGTGCAAGGTGAACGGTTTCAGGCAGCCTTGCGGCTGGTCTATACCCACGCCGTGAAGGTTGGGCAAAACGGGCAACCGCTGCGTGCGGCTCAACATGTTTGCCTGAGCAATTCTTTTTTGGCGGCTGGTGCGGGCGTCTCGACGGACTGCCGTCCCGCCTGCGAGAATGCTTTCGATCCAAAATGCAAATGGACCCGTGTGGAGTTGCGAGGCGGCATTCCCCTGTTTGATGCCAGGGGCTTGGCGCCGGTTACGCAAACCTTGGCGCATGGCTCGGTGCAGCTTGCGTGTCACTTTGCCGGCACTTTGGATTAGCACTCTGGGCTGGCACTGGCCGAAAAATCTGTTATGTTCTCGGCCATTGGGAGGATGCTATGGGCGCACAATGGAAACATGCCGGTCAGGTTGCGAACGCGAATAAGAAGGGTCAGATCGTTGGTAAGCTGACCAAAGAAATTATCGTTGCCGCTAAAATGGGCGGCGCAAACATGGACTCCAACTTTCGCCTGCGTGCCGCGGTGGAGTCTGCCCGAAAAGCCTCTGTTACCCGCGACACCATCGAGCGCGCGATAAAAAAAGGTTCAGGTCAGACCGATGAGACGGTGATCTATGAGCTGGTGACCTATGAAGGTTTTGCACCTCATCAAGTTCCGGTGATCGTGGAATGCCTGACCGACAATAAGAATCGCACCGCCTCTGACGTGCGTATGATTTTTCGCAAAGGTCAGCTGGGTTCGATCGGCAGTGTGGGCTGGATGTTTGACCGGTCCGGCGTAGTAGAAGCAACCCACAAAGATAAGACGCTCGACGTCGAAGGCGTCGCCATCGAGGCCGGTGCGCAGAATGTCGAGCCACTCGAAAAAGCCGATATTCCCGAAGGCCATACGGGCGCGCGTTTCATCTGCGATGCCACCGACCTGGGCGCTGTAAGTAAATTTCTGGCTGAAGCGGGCTGGGCCGTATCGTTGTCCGAGCTGAGCTATATCGCCAAGAATTATCCGGAGCTTTCGGCGGAGCAGCGGAAAGAAGTGAGCGGATTTCTTGGTGAGGTCGACGACAACGATGATGTACACCGCATCTACGTTGCGCTGAAATAGGGGCTATTGATTTACGGGGAATGCCCTTCCGGTTGCACTAGTAATCGTGCCCGACGGACCGTCGCCCCTTCTTCTTCTCCGCATTAACCTGTTTGCCCTCGAGCCGTCGCCTGGTCGATCCTCGAGTCGGCTTGGTCTTGCGCCGGGCCTTTGGCGCAACTGCAACTTCCAGCAGCATTGCTTTAAGCTTCTCCATGCAATCCGCAACATTGCGGCTCTGATCGCGAAAGCGGTCGCTGGCTAAAACTACGGCTCCCTCGTCATTGATTCGGGTTTGAAACTTGCCCAGAAACCGCGAACGCACAGGCGCTGGCAGGCTGGGGCTCTTTACGACGTTCCAATGGAGCACGGCTTTGCTGTTAACTTTGTTGACGTTCTGACCGCCGGGGCCGGAGCTGCGGGCAAACGAAAACTCGAGTTCCCAGAGCGGAATCTGAATGTGGGAGTTGACGACGAGCATGCTTGAATAATAAGTCGCTCGCGGCCGGTTTGCAATTTTTACGGACAACCGTTTAGTGCTG
>JBBRLF010000042.1:0-21649 GCA_038231515.1 candidate division WWE3 bacterium | reverse complement strand
TGGAGTCACCGAGCAGTACGCCCACCAGGCACACGACCACGCTGCCTTTGAAGCTGGCAATGCCCGCGTAGGCGACGTAGCCCATGGAGAAAAGCGTGATGTCTTCGGGCAGGGGCAGACCCAGGCCGCAGGCCACCAGCATCGAGAAGGCGGCGAAATACGGAAAGCCGGCCGGCTTGTAGAGCAGGAACTCGAAAAGCCCGTCTTTGAGAAAAGACATATTATCCATTGGGCCTCAGCAAAAAATCCAAGACGGTCTTGCGTGCCACGATGCCCTTGCCGGTTTCTTGGCTGGCTTCGGAACGACAGACGGTCTTGCAGATTTTTTTGGCAGCCAGGATGGCCGGTTTCGGAGAAAGCAAAAGTATGGGTATCCCTTTGATCTTTTCGAGCATGTCGAAAAAGGTGATCTTTTTAATGAGCTTGTCCGGATTGATTAGCACAAGTGAATCGACGAAGAGAGCCATCTGTTGATTTGCACCTGCGTAATGCGATGCAACATTTGCGGCGGCCTCGCTGGCTATCAATACCACTCTTGGGGAATGAATTCGGATGTCGTTTCGCATGTAAAGGATGGCTGACTGAATATCTTCAAGCAGAGCTCGCTGATACTGGGGCTGAGCCTTGCGCGGTTCCACGAGCAGCACGTCGAAGCCAGCCGCGTTGATGAATTCGGCTGTCGATTTCCAGGCCGCGGTCGCCACTTCGGGCGGAGCGACGATGACGACGCTGCGGCCCATGGTTTTGGGCAGCTTGTTTTGCGAAACCCAGAGCAGCCCGTGAATCGGCGACGGCGTGACCTTGCCAAACGCCAGAGTCGGAATATCAACAGTCACCGACCCCGGCGCAGCCCAAGCCGAGCCTGAGAACGCGAGCAGGAGAAAAAGCGTATTAAAAGAAGAAGAACTTGAGATCACCTTTGTCCTGCTGCGAGCTCTCGGCGTACTTTGAAAGAAACATCACGAAGAGCTTATAAGTTTCGTAGCTTTGAGACGCGGTGTCAACGGTGCAGCCGAAGCGGATGAACTTTTGGCCTTCTTCGATGCAGTTTCTTTCGTTCTGAACCCGCACGGATACCGGAATGAAAGTTTCCTGGCTGAAGTAGAAACGAAAAGTGACATCTTGTCCGGGACTCAGGACATCGAGGTTTTTGGAGGTTACCGGTAGCTGAAAGCTCAGCCCGTCAGTACTGACGTCGACCAGCTCGACGGCTTTGAGGCCCTGGCCCTCGGCCACGCAGTAGACGCCTAGAATGTGTTTAAAAAGGATTCGCTCATAGCGCCGGCGCTTTTCTTCAATCTTGGCTTCGCGGGCTGCGGTGAAGTTGATGACCTGACCGTTGGCATTGGTGTTGTTGTTACTGTTGTTGTTGTTTGGCATATGAACCCTCCTTGATTCCTTCCACTCATCGACTTTTGGTGGCCGGACTTGAATTACGGACACAGGTAAAACTTGCCCAAAGTGCCCGACTTCTAAAGTTCGTCAGGGGAATGACGATGCGCTGATTATGGTGTCGGAACCTTTGAAGGAATCCTTTGCGCATACGCTGAAAAACTTTTGGACCGGCAAAAGGTTCCTCAAGCTTTTCCTCTTCGCCCTGGTCTTGGGCAACATCACTTATTACTGTGTCTGGATGCTGGCCCGGCGCCAGGTGGTTACGAACGCCGCCAGTCACCACAGCAAGGTTTATACGGCTTATGTGCAGGCGGTTGAACGCGCACGCAAGACGCCGGACACCGCACCGGGCAGTACGGCCACCGGCCTAAGCGCTGCTGCCAACACCAGTGGTAATGATGGTGGCGGCGAAACAGTTTCCGCTGACGGGGCCACCAATACGCTTTCGGCAGTCTCACCCTTCTGGGGCGCTTTGCGCGAAGTGCGCAGACAGTTCCCTCATCTTAGAGTCGCGGTCGTGCTTCAGGGCACGGTTGATGGCGACCGTGATCGTAAAGTTCTGGATGTGCTCAGAGCGCGGGCACGCGATTGGGTCTATAACGATACGCAGGACGGCTGGGCCCGTTCATTTTACTCCCTGCCAACTAAAAATACGGCAGCCTTTCAGGTCGTGTCGGACGTTCGCGATGATCTGTCATCGTGGGAAACGACGGCGGGGGTTATGGGCGGGTATGCCTTTATCCTGCTTTTCGCCTTTGGCTGGTTTTGGACGCGTGCGCTCGATGAAGCGGAACAGGCTGTGCCTGTCGCGGCCAACGGGCCAGTGCGCAGCAAGATCAATGTACTGCAGCAGACGGCAGGCGAGGTTGGACAGGTGCTGGCAGAGCTGCAGGAAGAGCTGGCGCTGATCGAGGCCCAGTCTACCGGCGCGAATCCCGACGTCATCAAGGCGATTGACGATATGACTTCACAGATTCGTCTGCTGGCGGTTAATGGCTCAATCGAGGCAGCGCGTTCGGCCGACGCCTATCGTGTTTTTCACGTGCTGATGCAAGAGATTAACCAGCTGGCCACCCAATGCCGTACACAGCTCAAGAGCGTCGAAGTGGGTAAAGGCGCCTACGCTGGAATGCGTCGCAAGCTTGAGCAGATCAACGCGCGCGTTAACGGCGAAGAAGCAGTCGGCCAACCGCGTTCCGGCGCCGCGACGGCTTTTCGCCGCGTCGGCTGAACCCGCTTAGAAATCGGTGAATGGAAGTGGCCACCAGCCGCACCGTGCGCTGGCTCTCGTCCAAGGCCGGTGCCAGCTCAAAAAAACCAATCGTCGCGACGCACGGATTTTCGCCACAAAGTTCGGCCATTCCCAAAAACTCGGCGGGTGTGAACCCGTCGGTCTGGGGCGCCGAAACGGCCGGCGCGAACGCCATCTGCACCGCATCCACGTCAAAGCTCACCACCACCTTGAAGCCGCGCTTGGAGTATTTCTCCAGCAGCGCTTCGAGATTTCGGACGGCACCTTTACCGGCGCGCGCCTTTTCGAGCATGACGACCTCGACGCCTTTTTTGATCGCGTAGCTATAAAAAATCTCGTCGTTGCAGTGCTCCTGGATACCGAACTCCACGAAGTTTGAACCTTTGAGCATGCCCGCTTCCAGGGCCAGAAAAAATGGCGAGCCACTCGTGATGCCCTGGGGTCCCGGCGGGCGCACATCGAGGTGAGCGTCGATATTGATGAGCGCCACCTTTTCGCCAAGGGCGTCAAAGGCCCCAGCCACGTGCGGATAACCATAGTCATGGCCACCGCCCAGTACGATGGGCATTACGCCGGCTTTGAGGTCGGTAGAGACTGCCCGGCGTAGGGCAGCGTGGCCTTGTTCGATAGTTTCGCCCTGGGCGGTATCGATGCCGCGGTAGAGCTCCAGGCGGCCCACGGCGCCGTCCAGTCCCAGCATGAACTGCGAAAGCATGGCGCGAATGGCCTGTGGGCCGTGGCTGGCACCCAGCCTACCGCCCACATTTAAAACGCCCCGGTCGTCGGCACAGCCCAGCAGCTCGACGGTACGCGGTGAATTTTGCCCATTTGGCTGCCCGTTTAGTCAATGCTCTTTAATCTTTTTCGTCATGTTGTGATTATAATGAGAATCAGCATGGAAAACAAAGAATGGTTCCTCTATGTGGTCGATCACCATGAGGGTCCTTTCAGCGCCGACGAAGTCAAGAAGCTGATTAAAAAAGGCCAGGCCAAGACCTCGAGCTACGTCTGGAAAGACGGGCTCGAAGACTGGATGCTGATGACCGACCTGACCGAGTTTGGGTCGGGCGGCGCAAAGTCAGATGGCCACGGAGCTTTTTCGTTCCTGACCAAGTTCAGCTCGCTCTTGAAAAAGAAGCCCAAGCCCAATGCCGCCGACCCTGCCGCAGCCATCGTAGCAGGTCTCACACCCGCGGCCGATGGCCCCTCGATTTCAACCGGACCGGACATCAGCGACGTGAGCCCCTCGGACAGCGTTTGGTGCCTGAACTCGCAGAAGGAATTCAGCGGGCCCTTTTCCCTGAAAAACATCGTTCGCAAGCTGAATGACGGCGACGTCGGGGTCGAAGACGGGGTTTGGAAAGAGGGCTGGAGCTCGTTTGTGCGTATCGCAAATATTCCGGGCTTCATGGAAGGCGTAAAGCCCGACGTGCTTTCGGGCGGCACCGTCAAAAAGAAAAAGAAGAAGGCCAGCGCCGGCGCGAAAGCCTCGGCTGCGGCAATGGGTATGGGTTCAGGCGGCTCAAGCGTACATGGGTACAGCTGGGTCAGGTCGCGCAAGGTGAAGGTGCTGATGCTCATCGCACTGCCTGCCGCAATTTATCAGTCGGTGGTGGCGGGCTATCTGAACCCACTTCTGGAAAAAATACCCGGCAGCCAGGAAAAGATCAAAGCCCTCGATCTCAAGCCGATTCCCATTCAAAAGCTCGCGCCTTATCTCTTCATGGCTCAGGACCTGGCAATGCCCTATATCTACAAGGGTGTGGCACTGCTGCCTGAGCCGGTGCAGGCCTATTTTTCAATGTTGCAGCTGCCCGAAGGTGTGGAACTCAAACCCAACGATATCGAAAACCTGCGAGACACGGCCGCGAGCGACCCCAAAGCGGGCATTCGCGTGGCCTCGGCGCTGCCCGGGGGCGACGAGACGAATCCCGGGTTTTACATCGCCAGCAACGCGCCCAACGGTACGACCTTCACGGTTACCCTGCGCGGCAAAGAAGGAACGCTGCTCAATGCCACGAGCTACGAGAAAACATTCACGGTCGAAATCACGAAGCACCTCGGTGCTGCGCCACGCTTCACCGCCGACGGCGGCAAGCCCTTGCCCAAAGGCGATTACGTGTTGCTGATTTACGAGGCCGACAAGCAGACCAATAACGAGGCGATGAAGGCATTGGCCGAAACTCCCAAGCGGCCCGCGCCCAACCAGATTCCTGTCGGAAAAAATGTGTTTGTCGTGGATACCTTTTTTCTGGGTGGAAAAAAAGACGCCAGCTATCTGAGCCGGGTGAAGGAGTATCAGGATCGCATCAAGGTGCGCGCAGGTACCGAAGCGCTTGAGCTCAAAGAGCTGGCGTTGCTGATCGAGCAGATTGCCAACGCCAGCTACACCAAGTTCAGCACGTACAGCGCAATGGCGGCCACCAGCCCGCAGCGCAAGAACGGCTGGACGCAGTATCGGGCGAGCTATGCCAAGATTTCGGGTCAGATCAAAGCCACGCTGGCCAAGGTAACGCCCGAAGCCCGGAAAGATCTGGCCCTTCCGCAACTTTATACGCAAACCGAAAAGACTTATGAGTTGACGGAGCGGCTGCATCAGGCCGAAACTGACGTTATCGAAAAGGGTAGCCCCGTGGCCGCCGTGAATACCATGGGCGGCGAGGTCGCCTCGGCCATCAGTGATTTAAAGACAGCAATATTCAAGGTGATTAAATAAAATGTCGCAGAAGACAGGGCAGAGGGGTTCGGAGCGTCGCCGTTCCGTGCGCAAGGATGTTCTCGAAACCTTCAATGTGTTCGTCGTGTTTCCCAAGAAGGGACTGCGCAAGCTTTACCTTAAAGACGTAAGCGCCGGCGGTATCGGCGTCGTCACCGAGGCCAGCGACGGGTTCGTGAACGGTGAGACGGTCCGGTGCGATTTTTACATCAATCCCAGTCTCAAGCTGCCCTTGGGTCTTAAAGTAGCTCACGCAGCCGAGGGCATGACGGGCTTTGAGTTTAGCGACACCACACCTAAGGCCCACGCCGCATTTACGACATTTATCGAGCTGCTCGAACAGCTTGCGGAGTTTGTGGATTAGTAGGAAGCGCCTATGGCCGCACGTAGTTTAAAAAGAGCTCGCTGCCGCGTCGGGTGCATTTCTTGAGTTTGAAGCGCTTGATGTGCGCGACGTCAAAGCCTTCGCCCTCGACCATCGTCGGCGCATTTTCGCCGCCAATGATTGTGGGCACCAGCGTGATGTTCCATTCATCAATCAGGTCGCGCTCGACCCAGGGAAAAATAATTCCGCCCCCGCCTTCGATCAGCAAGTTACGGCAGCCCAGCTTTTGGAGATAGCCAATGATCTGCTCAGGAAAGTCGGGACCTTCAGCATAGCGAAAGATGTGTCCCAGGCTTTGAAAGGGCTTTAGCGAGGCCTCGCTGGTGCTTTCTGGTACGACCAGCACCCGCTCGATCTGCTCGTCGTTGAAAAACGGCCAGGCCGGGTCGAAGTCCACCGTACGCGCCAGCACCACGTTGATCGGGTGCGGATTCAGACGCTTGTTCTTGCGAAAAAGCTGAAAGCGCCGGCGCTGCACGACGGCGGGGCGGCGAAAAGTTCGCAGGGTCGCGGCGCCAATGATAACGGCATGCGCCCGTTGGCGAAGGCGATCCATCAGATAACGGTCATGGGGCGAAGGGTCGATGTGCGCCCGATCTTTGGTCGAGATTTTGCCGTCCATGGATACGGCCAGATTCGTAAAGACATGAAACGGCACGTGCTCTTCGCTCATAATTTTTTAAGCCCCACGATGTAGATTTCGTAACTTGATTTGCGCGTGCTCTTTGGACGAAAGATTTCGATCTTGGTAAACAGTGGCTTGAGCGTTTTAAGATAGTTGTCGAACTCGCCGCTCTGAAAAAATTTGACGACAAAGTTGCCGCCCGGACGCAGGCGGACCTTGGCCACGTCCAGCGCGCGCACGCACAGCTCATAGGAGAGGGTCTGATCCCGCACGCGGATGCCCGAGGTTTTTGGCGCCATATCACTCATAATGACGTCAAAAAGCTCGATCTTGGATTCGGCGGCAAACTTGGCGATCGTGGGCTCGTCGAAGGCGTCACCCTGGACGAAGCGCGCGTTGGAAATTGCCAGCGTCACGCGTTGCAGGTCGATGCCGATACACAGGCCCTTGAGGCCGATGGCTTTAACCGCGTACTGGGTCCAGCTGCCGGGTGCGCAGCCAAGATCGAGCACGTTAAAGCCTGGCCGGAAAAGTTTGAACTTGTCATCGAGCTCTTCGAGTTTGAAAACTGAGCGCGCGGCGAAGTTCTCTTCCTTGGCCTTTTTGAAATAATAATCTTTAGGATTGTAAACCATTGACCACGTCCTTCACCGCGATTACGGGCTCGATGCAGCAGTCGACATTGCGGAAGATCTTCCACCACTCCGAAAAGTTTTTCTGCGCCAGTGTTTTGCCGACCTCGGCGATGATCTTGCGGCTTTGCTCGCCGGTGGCCAGATGCCCGGGCACCAGATCGGTGCGCCCTATTGCCTCGCAGAATGTGCGCCAGAATTTTTCCTCAAGGGCACCCAGGGCGAAGGTGCCCCCTTCCACCTCGTACAGGTTATAGCAGGGGTGCTTTCCGGTAACCAGCGTGTGACCCGAACGCGGCATCTCACCCGACTCCACGGCTTCGCGCAGAAACGGCATCTGTACTTCCAGCAGCGCCTGCTCGATTGTGATCTCGATGTGGCAGCCCCGGCGGCTTTGGCGGGCACCAAACAGCGCACAGGCCATGCGCAAGGCCGCAGCGTAAGCCACGCTGTAATCGCCAAGCGGTATACCCGGCATGACGCAGCGGCCTTCGCGGTCGCGGGTCTGGTCGAGGATGCCCGAGCGGGCAACAAAGTTGAGATCATGGCCTGCCCGATCGCGGTATTCGCCGTTGGCATCGTAGCCGCCAACGCTGCAGTAGACGAGCGCGGGGTTTAGCGCGGCCAGGGTTTCGTATTCAATGCCCAGGCGCTTGCGTACGTCGGGCCGATAGCCTTCAATGGCGCCGTCTGCCGTGCGTACCAGTTCATACAGCTTGGCCCGGTCTTTTTCCGTTTTCAGGTCGAGCAGCAGCAGCTCTTTGTTGTCATTGATTTCCCGGTAGCAGCTGCTGGTTTTTCCGGGGGGGGTATAGCCAAATTCGCGGGCCGGATCGGGCCGGTTCGGGCTTTCGATCTTGATGACCCGTGCGCCAAACTTCGCCAAAAGATGTGCGGCGAACGGCGAGGGTAACAGAGAAGAAAGGTCGAGAACTGTTACGCCGGTGAGCCACCCGGGCCCGTTTGAAAGCTGTGCCATTCTTTAGAGTATTATAGGTCGTTGGGGCCGCCGTCAACGCGCGTCATTGTAAGATTCGCGGTCAACGGGCGCTTCCGCGCCCTGCCGCTCAGGTTCCAGGGCCGCTAACACTGGTATTTTGAGCCCCTTGAGGCTATAAGCGAGCAATGTCAAAAGTTCAAAAGCTTCTGGTTACCGGTGGGGCGGGCTTCATCGGTTCGAATTTTATTCAGCATACGCTGCAGACCCGACCAGGTTTGGTCATTACGAACCTCGATAAGCTGACTTACGCCGGTAATCTTCGAAATCTTGAAGGCCTGGAAAAGCAGTACCCGGGCCGTTACAGCTTCGTTCGCGGGGACATCAACGATGCGGCCCTTACCCTGAAGCTGACGGCCGAAAATGACGCTGTTGTTCATTTTGCAGCTGAAAGCCATGTCGATCGCAGCATTCTGGATGCGGCCGCTTTCATTGAAACGAACGTCAAGGGTACCCTGACGTTGCTCAATGCCGCACATGCAGCCGGGGGCCGCCGTTTCGTCCACGTCTCAACCGACGAAGTTTACGGCGCCCTGGGTGATGAAGGTGCTTTTACCGAAGAAACGCCGATTGCGCCCAACAGCCCTTACTCGGCCTCAAAAGCCGGCAGCGACATGCTGGTGCGGGCATTTGTGCACACGCATCACCTGGATGCGGTCATTACGCGCTGTTCGAACAACTACGGGCCGTTTCAGTTTCCTGAAAAGCTCATTCCTTTGATGATCACCAACGCGCTTGAAGACAAGCCCTTGCCCGTCTATGGCAAAGGTCAAAACGTGCGCGACTGGATCTATGTGGTGGATCATTGCGAAGGCATTCTGCGCGCGCTTGAGGCTGGCAAGGGTGGTGAGGTCTACAACTTCGGCGGACGCTCCGAGCGCAAGAACCTGGATGTGGTGCATGCGATTTTGAAGGCGCTGGACAAGCCCGAGTCCCTTCTGCGTTACGTCGAAGACCGCAAGGGTCACGACTGGCGCTATGCGATCGACTGCCGCAAGGCCGAGCGCGAGCTGGGCTGGAAGCAGTCGGTGACGTTTGAGCAGGGCATGGCCACGACCATCAAGTGGTATCTTGATCACAAGCCCTGGTGGCAGGAAGTAAAGACTGGCGCTTATAAGGACTTTTACAACAAGCATTACGGAGAGATTTAATGAAGGCGACACGTAGCGACTGCGGAGTGAATATAATGACGCGAGCAGGATGCTCGCTTACCTTGGCCGCTCATATGCGGCAGGAGAGCCGCGTATGAAGGGTATCGTACTCGCAGGCGGAACCGGCAGCCGGCTTTTTCCACTGACCAAGGTGACCAATAAACATCTGCTGCCCGTCGGGCGCAAACCGATGATTTTCTATCCGATTGAAAGTTTCATCGAGGCCGGGATTACCGAAATTTTGATCGTTACCGGCGTCGAGCACATGGGCGCAGTGGTGAGCTTGTTGGGCAGCGGCAAGGAATTCGGCTGTCGTTTCACCTACCGCGTGCAGGACGAAGCTGGCGGCATCGCGCAGGCGCTGGGCCTGGCCGAGCACTTCGTGCATGGCGACTCCTGCTCGGTAATCCTGGGCGACAATATCTTCGAAGACAGCATCAAGAAAGACGTTCAAGCATTCGAAAAACAGGGCAAGGGCGCCCGCATTCTGCTCAAAGAAGTCGAAGACCCGCAGCGTTTCGGCGTGGCCGAGCTTAACGGCGATCGCGTGGTCGGTATCGAGGAAAAACCGAAGAACCCCAAGAGCAACTGGGCTGTGACCGGAATTTACATGTACGACGGCGATGTGTTCAAGATCATCAAGACGCTCAAGCCCTCAGGTCGCGGTGAGCTTGAGATTACCGACGTGAATAACTACTACATCAAGCAGAACTCTCTTTCGTTTGGGAAGTTCACCGGCTGGTGGAGTGATGCCGGAACGTTTGAGTCGCTTGATCGGGTGAATCGGCTTATTGAAGATTCGAAGTAGGGGCATGGGGCATGCCTCAAGTACAAGCAATAATTCAAAGCCCCAACCCGACGACAGGCTCCCATCGCTAAATACAAACCCGTCCACCCTGATTGCAATGCATCGAACAGCAATCGAGATCAGACATACAATCCGCGCCAGTAGCCCGCGTGCAGCCCCGCGGCCCCGCGCAGCGATTTCCAATACAACTCTTGGACTCGCACTGCGAATCTTCCTCGCAGTGAAAACCGACATCAGGGGGAATGGACGTGGCAATGCGCTGTTTGCGCTCTTCAACCGACTCCTCTTTAAGCTTCGCCTTAAAGCGGGCGTCATCAAAGCCGGCGTAAATGACCCGTCCGTCCTGAAATTTGATTTTGTGCGGATCGAAGTTGCCGTTGTGCAGATCGTACGCGTCGTAGTACCAGCTTTCGACGCGGCCATTCTGGAAGTGGCCCTCGTAGACTCGCTCAAAGGGCTCGCCCACCAGGTGAATGACGTCTTCTTTTCTCATGCCGGCCTGCACCCGGTTCCAGGCCCGCGGTACCAGCGGCACGGGGGGCTTACCGTCGTCGGTGAGCTTGAAGGGCACGGGGGCCAGGATGACGTTGGCTTTGCGCACGCAGGATACACCAAATGCGCACGCCAGCAACAGGGCAGGCGCCAGCGCGAGCAGCAGTGATTTAGTGCAGTAATGTAAAAAGTTTGCGGCTTTCATCGAGTACAAATTTCACGATATGTTTATCGAACTGCATTTTAAGACCCTTGAACTGAAGGCCCACTTTAAGAATGGGCTTTCCCGTATCACTTGCAATTTCCACCACGTGCTTCACCGAGCCCTCTGCGATGATATCCATTCCTCGAATGTTGAAGCGGATGTCGTGTACCAAGGTACCGATTGTGAATTTCGCTTTCTCGTCAACCTTGGCGGCGATAGCGCAGCCGCCCGCACTGATATCCAGCATACGATAAGCCAGGATGTCTTTGTCGGTAATCGCGTGATTTGCCGATAGAGTTTTGCCCGGATCGAACAGCGTGAGCTTGGGCGCGACCTGGCGCGAGAAAGGTATTCGGAGGTTTACCCGGCGCTGCAGCTTGTAAATTGACGTTGGCAGGCCCAGCCTGAGCAGCTTGGGGTGACTTTTGGGGTGGCAGACGGTCTTGAAAAAAAAGTTCGTCTGATCGATCTGGAACGAGCCCAGAATATCATTGCTGCCCTGGGCGGCGACGCCCTCCTCAAAGGCGAGGTCGGTTACGTCAGGCGGAAAATCGATCACGATCATTTTTGACTCGCGATAGGCCTGCGAAAGCTCGGTTTCGAATTTAATGGATTGGTTCTTGAGCCAGACCGTTACTTTGATGTGATGCCGGGTGGCGATATCAAAGATTTTTGCGATCATGATCGCCTCTTTGATTTCAAAGAAATCCGGCGTTTTCCCGCCCGGTGGTTTGGCGCTCACGATTACATGATCGTGACTTGTCGGAGCAGATCCATGTCTTGCAGCACTTTGCCCGAACCTCGGACAACGCACGTCAGTGGATCTTCGGCCAATGCGACCGGCAAGCCCGTCTTTTCCTTGATGAGAATATCCAGATTTGCCAGCAGCGAGCCACCGCCCGCCAGGATGATGCCGTTGTCCACGATATCGGCGGCCAGCTCGGGCGGCGTGCGCTCGAGCGCGGTCTTGATCGTGTCGATGATGGCCGAAACGGGATCTGCGAGTGCATCGCGGATCTCTTCCGAGTTCACTTCGATCGTCTTGGGCGCGCCGGCAATCAGGTCGCGGCCCTTCACTTCGTAAGTCTTTTCTTCTTCAAACGGGTACGCGTTGCCGATGGCGAGCTTGATCTGCTCGGCCGTGCGTTCGCCGATAAGCAGCGAGTACTTGCGCTTGATGTAGTTGACGATAGCCTCGTCGAACTTGTCGCCAGCCACGCGCACGGACTTCGAGTACACGATGCCACCCAGGCTGATGACGGCCACTTCCGTAGTGCCACCGCCGATGTCGACGATCATGTTTCCCGAGGGTTCCGTAATCGGAAGGCCTGCGCCGATGGCTGCCGCCATGGGTTCTTCGATCAGATAAACTTCACGGGCGCCTGCGGACTGGGCCGACTCTTTTACAGCGCGTTTTTCCACCTGCGTAATGCCGAAGGGAATGCAGATGATGATGCGCGGACGCAGAAAGGTATGGCGGTCGTTGGACTTGTTGATGAAGTACTTGAGCATGCTCTGCGTGACTTCGAAGTCCGCGATCACGCCGTCTTTCATCGGCCGTATGGCCACGATGCTGCCCGGCGTGCGGCCCAGCATCTCTTTGGCTTCTTTGCCGACGGCCAGGACTTTCGTCTGGCCGCGCGCGTTCTTGTGAACGGCGACTACCGAGGGCTCGTTGATGATGATGCCGCGTTCCTTGGCAAACACGAGCGTGTTGGCTGTGCCCAGGTCAATCGCGAGATCATTTGAGAACCAATCCATGAATTTTTTAAACATTCACCCTACCACTTGTAATGACGTATATGCTCGCCGCGCTCGGCGATTTCGCTCATTGCTTTGATACCGATGTCCAGATGCAGATCCGTAAACTGCCTGAAAACTTTCTTCGCTGACTTCTTCGTCTTGATTCCACCACGCTTCAGGGGACAGTCGCTGACCAGCAGCAGTGCGCCGATCGGAACCTTACAGGCGAAGCCGCCGATGAACAGCGTTGCGCACTCCATCTCGATGCCGAGCGCGCGTTCGTCGTACAGGTCTTCCTTGAAGCGATCGTTGAATTCCCAGAAACGATAATCGGTAGTGTGTACCACCCCGGTTCGATAATCCAGGCCCTTTTCGATGATGATCTGGCTGACGAATTTCTGAATCTTGAAAGTGGGCAGCGCCGGCACTTGTGGCGGCATGAAATGAATCGAGGCGCCTTCGTCGCGAATCGCGGCCATGGGCAAAACGAAATCACCCACCTTGAGCGAACGGTGCAGGCCGCCGCACATTCCCAGAAAAAGAACCGCGGACGGATCAACGACGGCCAGCAACTCAATGATGAGCGCCGCGTTTGGGCTGCCGATGCTGAAATCGATGATCGAAACTTTTTTCTCGCTGTTGTGCGCGACATTCATCGCGCTGCCTTTAGTCGAGGTGGCGCCGGACATCATCTTGAAGCGCTCGATGTAGTAATCGAAGTTCGTCAGGATGATTTGCTTGTGAAAATCTTTTAGCTCGCTGCCGGTATAACGCTCCAGCATATCAACCGCAATTTTGTGTTTGCGTTCGTTGTTAAAGGTTCGGCTGCTGCGATAGAGTTCTGCTTGTTTTGATTGCATGCGCTAAGAAAGGTTAGCATTAGGCTATCCAACCAAACAAGCAATAGTTTCAGACACTTCTCGTTAGTTTCGGTATCGGATACGGTAGATGTCACGGGTCTCGAAGTTCTCGACCGTCGTGTTAATGACGGCCTCGGTGAGCATCACATTCTTTCGTTCATCGATGACCATGCTGCTGATGGCATCGGGCAGGAAAAAAAGCATCTTTTGGACAAAGCCCAGTAGCCCACGCTTTTCGCCGCCAATACCCTGCACGTTCTTAAAGCCGATGCCGCCGGGGCCATAATAAAGGTCGGCAGTCATCAGATAGCCGCGGTGCTTTTCGCCATCGATATAATAGTCGACTTGGTCGCCGGTTCCGATTCTGAGATTGGCGGGCAGCACTTCGTCGGGAAATTGATGAATGAATCTTTCCTTATAAATCACGCTAAGGTGCACCTGAAACTCGGGATCCTTTATCGCGGCGTCGGGTTCCCAGACCCCAAAGCCAAGATGCTTGGCCGGAATGGCCAGGCCCAGGTCGACATGGTTGTCGATAACTGCCTGCTCAAAACCCTGGCCCGGCCCATAGACGGTAAGACCCCGGGTTTTGATTTCGCGCCCCAGCAGGCCAAACGCTCGTAAATTCGTCAACTTATCTGCAATGGCCGCCTTGAAAAATCGATCCCACAGTTCCTGGCTGGTGTGAAACACCTTGGTGGCGTGCATGAGGTGTTCATTGCCAGCTGGTGGTGGCCCGGTACGGTCGGTGACCACCGTTTTGAGGAAGTGCATCATATTCGGAAAGCGCGTGAAATCGCTAGGCTCTTCGGCGGCAAAGGCGTGGCTTGCGATCATTACGGCTGCAAGGATAGTTATCCAGGTAAAACGGTACATCGATCCCCCGAAAGGGACTTAGCTCGAAACGTCAGATTCAGTCAACTATTAGTTGTCAGAATCTACGACGAAGCTTCGGCCCGGGCTGTACTGGCTCCAAGAGCCATTTACCGCCGACCGTACGCGCCAGTAATAGCGCCCTGGAGCTGGAGCATTGCAGGAGAAATAGTTGTCCTTGGGGTGCGAGGCCAGGATCGGTTTTTTAAAGGTCGGCTCGAGAGAAAGCTCGAGTTCATAGTCGGTGGTGTAGTTGGTTTTGGTCCAGGTAAAGAACAGCAAATTCCCGTTCTCGGTCAGCTTCTGACGATCGATTTTAAGCCCTGCAATGGGATTGGTAAGCAGCGGGGGTACGGTCGTGATGGCGACTTGCTGGATTCCACTGCTGGCAAGAAAGCCGTTGTGGACCAGCTTTTCAACCGTGTATTTCAGCACTCCTGCTTCGAACCGGGCGTACTCCGGAGGCAGGCGCAGCTCGGGTGCCAGCGTTTCCTTTTCAAAGAGCGGATGCTTATTACCGGGCCGGAAGACCCGCACGAAGTAAGCGCTGGTGCCGTCCATGGGGGCCCAGCGCAGCACCAGGCCGTCAAAGATCTTTCTGGCCGCATTGCCTTCCATGCGGGCCGTGGCGTTGAGCGCCGGCAGCACGTGAATCGCCGTTACTCTATTGTTCAGGACCAGGGGGCTTTTACCCACTACCTGGTTGGCGTCGTCGCGCACGCGCCACTCGTACCGGCCTGGTCGGTCGAACGAAAAGGTGAGCGACGCGGCGTTAGGGTCGCTGGGGTCGTTGAATAACGGCGCGGCCGAGGCCACCTTGACGAGCTCTTTGCTCGCAGGCTGCAGATAAAAAAGATCGATCCCCAGAGCTCCTTTGCGATTCACTTTCAGAGAAATTTTTACGGATTTTTTTCGCTGTACGAACTCGTCTTCGGTAAAACTCAGCGTTGCGCCCGCCGTCGGACTCGATTCCAGGATTTCGAGCGGCACTTTGGCGCCGCTCTGGTTGCCAAGCATCGGCGTGCCATGCAGGGGCACCATCTTTCCGGCGTCTTCGGCCAGCCCACCCTGTAAGACGTTGATGCTGATGCCGTCCTTTGACATTCCCGCACCGAAGTTGAGTCTGATGAGCGAGTTGGGGGTAATCCGAACTTTACGGCCATTGTTGAGCACGATGGTGGCCCAGCTGTCGGGGCCAGTCAGGATGGTGTCGTTAGGGTAGAGCTGTGCATGAACCTGCAGCTGTATGAATTCGAAATCCGATGAGCGTTGGCGTTTCACGCTGCCCTGAATTTCGGTTACGGTTCCAATAGGCGAGGTAAGCCGCTTCTCTTCGCTGTCGAGTGAGAATAGGATCCTCAGCGGGACGTCGGCGATATAGCTGTAGGCCATGATGGCGACGACGATCAGGCCCAGCAGTACCATCAGCTTTTCGGCGCGCGAGAGCCGGCTTTTGGCTCCCTTTTCGTCCGCCATTAAGCGAGCACTCTCAGTACGCCCAGTGTGACGTCATCATCCAGTTTTTTGCCGGCGTTGTGGGTCATGAAGTCGGCCATAATGCTATTGATCAGCAGCTGGGGCTCGAGCGTGATGGCTTCTTCGATAACTTTGCGCGCCTGCTTTTTGCCGTACTGGACACCGGCTTTGTTTTTACCTTCGAGCAGTCCGTCCGTGTACAGAAAGAACGTGTCTTCTTTTTTAAACGCCATCTGCTTAATCTCGTACGGCGCAAGAATTTCGAGAGTTTCGCCCAGGCGCGGCCCGGTTGCGATAAGCGAGGTGGGGGTGTAGCCGTCGTGGGTTTTTCGGAAAAGCCATGGCGGGTTTTGTGCGGCGCTGGAAAAGGAAACGATATGAGTCGCGAAGTCGAAGATGAAAACCGCGGCGGTCATCATGATCTTGCCCTGGCCCGAGTCGTAGACGACCCGGTTGGCCACGGCCAGCATATCTGCGGGATTCAGCTCGAAACGGCTGTCAGTAACCAGCTTTTCCAAAACACTGAAGCAGCCGCGCGCCGAGGCGGTCATCAAGGCCGAGGGCAGCCCATGGCCGGTGGCGTCGGCCACGACCAGCATGTGTTTGTCGCCGCTGCGAAAGTAACCCAGCCAGTCACCGCCGCACTCGGCGGCGGACTGGTAGTGATTCACAAGCAGGATCTGGTCGTTTTCGATTTTTCCGGGTGGAAAAAGATTCTGCTGAACGGTTTTGACGATCTCAAGCTCCTGGTCGACGCGCACCTTGTCGGCGGTGCCCTGCACGAGATCTGAAATCTTGTGCGACATCGCGACAAAAGAGGCGGTAAGCGCCCCGATTTCGTCCCGACTCGAGATGGGCAGGTTTATTTTGAAATTTCCGGACGAAACCTGGGCCGTCGCCATGAATAGCCGGTTCAGGGGCGCGGTGACCCGGCGCGAGAAAAACAATCCCAGCATGATCATGATTCCCAGCGAAGCCAGTCCCAGGATGACGAATTTCTCGGTCAACATATAGGTTGCCCGCATGGCCTCGTCGTAGTCGATCTGGCTTAGCGCCACCAGGTCGAACCCGGGCTTGTAAAAGCTTCCAAGGGTGCGCACCCCTTTGGGCGTGAGGTATTCTTTGGCGCCAGCGCTGACGGCGCTGATTAGTGCTTCTTGAAAAATCGCGTCCTGCGCAACGCTCTGATCGGTGTAAAGCACCCGCTCATTGGAGTGAAAAAGAATCGAGCCGTTGCGGTCGGCGATGGTGAAACGGTTCAAGGAGCTGGAGTCGCCCGCAAAATGCTGGAGATTTACGTAACCTACTGCGATCGGCGCCGGCCCCTTGGCGGGCGGATGGGTCAGGTCGGCAAAGGTTATCGAGAGCATCGGCGGTTGCCCCTCTTTGCTGACATTGCGAAAATAGTAGCCCCGCCTGGTAAGCTCGGGGATCGCCTCGGTGAGGGTGGCCGGGTCGATTGCGATTTTTTCCGGGGTCGTGACCATCGCGTTCAGGATATTAGGCAAAAATTGCTGGTGCACCCGCGTGGCGGTCTTCGACGCGATATCCAGGGCGAAAAGCTCGACCCCAAGCAGCCCATGCTGGTTGTTGAGGTAGAACTCAATGGTATTCTTCGCTTGTGGCGTCAAAGGACCCGAAACGTCGGCGGTGCCCACCACCAGCTTCAGGGTGCTCAGACCGCCGTCCAGGTAGCTGACAAACTCGCGTCCGGTAAGAATGGCTGTGGTGGCCTGGCTATCGTAGATATAGATTTTCTTGTCATTGCGAAACAGGCTGATCGCCGAAATATTGATGAAGAAGATAGGGGTTGCCAGCAAAAGGCTGATGGTAATCAACAGCTTGGTCGATACCGACATCCCTATTTTGAATTGCTGTTGGTCCATATAAACGATAGTATATATCATTATTATACCCGCTTGATACCGAGAGGAAATTTCCGTGTTGCACGTCGTGAAGGAGCAGAGAGGTGACATTTTACTCGTAAAGCTGACCGGCAGCATAGACGAGAACATCGATTTTGGCACTGTGCTCGGCCCGCCGTCTTCGACGAAGATGGACCTGCTGCTCAAGGAGGTCCCGCGCATCAATTCCGTAGGCGTCAAAGCGTGGATTAAGTACTTTCAGGGCGTGGTGGCCAAGGGTGTGCAGCTGCGCTTCATGGAGTGTTCCACGGCAATCGTGGAGCAGATCAATCTGATTTCAAATTTTACCTGTGGCGGCTCGGTGGAGTCGATTTACGTGCCGTTCTGCTGCGCCAGCTGCGGCACCGAGCTGCTGGGCCTTTTTCGTTGCTCCGATTTAAAGAAGATCAAGTTCCAGATTCCTGATCTGAAGTGCGCCAAATGCGGCGGTGTCGCGAGCTTTGATGATATTCCTGAAGAGTATTTTGCTTTTCTGCAGCGAGAGTGAATTGGACCAAGACTGGAGATGACGCTTGCAGATAGTTCTGCTCTCTGCGGTTCCCGAAGATAAGATATTTTTCGAAGCCGCTGCAAAGCTTGCCAGTGCCGCGTTCGTCCATGTAGCCAGCCCGGATTTGGCCGTGGCCGTGCTGCTTAAAGATCCGGCCACGATCATGGTTATTGATTCCTCGCAGATGGATGCCTTTAAGGCTTTTGAGAAGGTGATGTCGGAAAAAGTCGGTCTGTTCAGCGCACTGCTTAACCCAAACAACCTCTACTATGTCGCGTCACAGTCGTTTCACGATGCTCCCTATCTGGCACAAAGCGAAATTTTCGGACATTTCATTCACCGTTCTTATAATCAGGACAATATTCCGGTCGTGGCCCGCCTTTTTGAGTCGTCCGGCGCCGAGCGTGCGTTGCCGCTGGAAAAATATCTCAGCAAGGATGTGAAGACCCAGACGATCAAGATCACCAAGTCGGTGCAAAAACGGCCAATCGTGGAGTCGCTCAAAAACTACGTGCTGAAGATCGGCTTCAAGTCGCGCGTGGCGGCCGTTATCGCCACCGCCACCGACGAGCTGATCATGAACGCGGTTTTCGACGCGCCCATCGACGAGCTGGGCAAGCACGTTTACGCGCAAACCCCACGCAGCACGGCGCTGGAGCTGGACGAGAAAAACGTGGTGGAGCTTAAAATCGCCTTCGACATGAAGACGTTGGGGATTTCGGTAACTGACTTGCATGGCTCGGTGGATAAGAAAAAACTTCTGAGCCAGCATCTGGGCCGTTCTTATGAAAACAAGGAATACGAGATGAAAACGGTCGTGGCCGGCGCCGGCCTGGGCCTGGCCCATGTCTACCGAAACTGCGGTGGCATGATTATCTCGTGCGAGCAGGGCGTGCGCACCGAGGTGAATCTGCTTTTCAAAAAGACAGATTCTTTCAGGGACTTCAAAGATCAGTTTCGCTTTTTGTCGACATTCATGTATTTCAGTTAACGATATGGATCTAATTCTGGCTTCGGCCTCGCCGCGCCGTCAGCAAATGCTGCGCGATCTCGGTTTGGCGTTCAAAACATATAGTCCCGATATCAACGAAAGTCGTCTGCGGGGGGAACCCGCCAGCGTCTATGTCCAGCGTCTTGCGCGCGAGAAAGCCGAGTGCGTGGTGGTGAAGACCCGCAAGACCGCGGAGACGGGCGAGTGGGCGGTACTGGCTGCGGATACCGTGGTGCTCTACGGTAAACTTGTGCTGGGAAAGCCCGAAAGCGCGGACGAGGCTGTTCGCATGCTGCGGCGGCTTTCCGGTCGCACGCACGAGGTGCTGACGGCATTTCACTGGTCAGGGTCGCAGGGCGGCAAGCTTCGGTCGGCCACGGGCCATGCGCGCACAAAGGTAACCTTTGCGGAGATGCCTGCTGATTTCTGGCGCTGGTACGTTACGACCGGAGAACCCATGGACAAGGCCGGCGCCTATGCCGCGCAGGGCATTGGCATGTCTTTCATCGAACGCGTCAGCGGCTCGTACGCGAATGTCGTGGGGCTGCCGCTTTCGCACGTGCAAGCTTCGTTTCGCAAGCTTTTTGGCGGAGATCTGCGTGACCATTGCTCAGCGGTTAAGTGAACTTCAGGCCAGCATGCGCGCCGCCTGCGCACGTGCCGCGCGCCAGCCGGGCGACGTGCGCCTATTGGCGGTAAGCAAGCATCAGCCCGTCGCGCTGATCGAGGAATGCCATGCCGCCGGCCAGCGTGACTTTGGCGAAAATTACGTGCAGGAGCTGGTCGAAAAACGCGGGCAGCTCGCGCATCTTAAAGACATTCGCTGGCACCTCATTGGCCATCTTCAAACCAACAAGGTGAAGCAGGTGGTGAACGAAATCGATTTTTTTCAGGCGCTCGATTCTCAAAAACTTGTGCGCGAGCTGGCTAAGAAAGCTGAACGCCAGCTGACTGTTTATATCGAGGTTAATATCGATAACGAGCCTTCAAAGGCGGGCGTGCTGCCAGACGAGGTTGAGGCTTTTACCCGTCTTGTGCACGCCGAACCGAAGCTGCGCCTTGAAGGCCTCATGTGCATCCCCGAAGCAAAAACCGAGGCCGAGTTGATGCGCCCCGCGTTTCGCTCCATGTCAGCGCTGGCTCGAAAAGTGGAGCGGGAACATCCGCTTTTACTGAGCATGGGCATGAGTACCGATTTCGAAGTGGCCATCGAAGAGGGCGCCAATTGGGTACGGGTGGGTACAAAACTGTTTGGCGAGCGACCTCAAAGAGGTTAGGTTCAGCCATGGTTTTATTCTGCCGCGAGCAAGGAAAGGTTCTGACCATTTCGTTACAGGTTCAGCCTCGCGCCCGCAAAACAGAAATTGTCGGTGTTCATGGCGAAACCTTGAAAGTAAAAGTCGCGGCGCCGCCCGTGGATGGCGCTGCCAATGAAGAACTCATTCGTTTCTTCGCAAAATTTCTCGATGTCTCGAAGTCGGCGGTCAGTCTCAAGCAGGGCACGACCGGACGTAAAAAGGTCATTGAGATTGTCGGGATGACCACGTCAGAGTTGACTTCAATCTTACTCAAGCAGGGTCTCATGACAATCAGGTTGGGATAACGATGGCAATACTGCGCTACGAAAATATGACCCACGCCGAGCTGTCAGGGCTGCCGCGCGATAAGACAGTCGTCTTCATCTGCACGGGGCCTCTTGAGCAGCATGGGCCCCATCTGCCGCTGGGAACCGATGCGCTGACCGCCGAATTTTTCAGTACGCAGGTGGCGCAACGGCTGGCGGCCCGCTTTGGGGATTGGAACTATCTTTTGTTTCCCACGTTCTTTGCCGGCTCAGACACGCTGACTTACACTGGCACGGTTGAGGTGCGTCCGGCTACGCTGCGCGCCCTGCTCATGGACTGCTGCAAGCAGCTGGCGCGTGACGGTTTTCGCACTATCGTGCTCTTCAGCACGCATGGCGGCCCTCGGCATATGGTGGTGCTGGAAGAGGTAGCCGAAAAGTTGCGCTGGCGGTATCGCGCGCGTGCCATCAGCGCCTCGTCGCGAATTTTGCACGAGGTTATGAAGGGCGGGCTAATCGAGCGAATTTCGGAGGCCATGGAAAAATCAGGCCAGGCCCTGTCGGCCGCCGAACGTGACGGACTGAAAAACGATTATCACGGCGGCCTGCTCGAGACCTCGCTGATGCTGGTGGCAAGGCCTGACCTCGTTCGCCCGGTGTTTAAAACACTGGAGCCGGCAATTGTTGATAAGTACTGGAAGCTGCGACGTAACAGTGGCAAGAAAGTGGGAGCGGGCCTGGGGCATCTGGGAACGCCAGCGCTGGCCCGTCTGGAAATCGGCCAGGCTGCCGTGCAAGTTGTACTCGATGATACAGCACCCCTGCTGGAGCGCTTCCTTGCGGGCGAAAACGTAAACAAGCTATTTCGCTCCAGATTTTATTTCATTCCGATTTTCAGAACAGATTTTAAAGTCATGGCTATGATGCTGGTTTATCCAATTATTATTTTTATGACCTGGGTCTTATTGAGCCGGTCACTAGTGGGGATGTTGAAATGAAGGGCAAAAAAGCGCTGATCGTCGGTGTGGCAAACGAAAGAAGCATCGCGTGGGGGATTGCCCAGGCGTTG
>JBBRLF010000041.1:0-21654 GCA_038231515.1 candidate division WWE3 bacterium | reverse complement strand
ATGCGGCATTCGTCACCGAATGCCCGGTGGGCTCTTACCCCACCGTTTCGCCCTTACCGGGCTCTTGCGAGTCCGGCGGTATATTTTCTGTTGCACTGTCCGTCACGGAAGCGTCACCACCACCGTGCCTGGCCGTTAGCCAGCATCATGCCTCCTGGAGCCCGGACTTTCCTCCAGCGCGCCTTGCGGCCCACCGGCGATCACCCGTTCCCTGCGAGAGGGGGCTCTATAACACAAGATTGGGGAAATTGTATTTTAGGTGATTGACCGCCGAATATAGGAATGCCCCGGGCATTCTGACAACAGGCGTCTGGTGTCGGACACGCGGGCAGTCAGTGCGGCGATCGGACATCGGGAATGGCGGTCAGACCTGAGTACGATGCCCGCGCTAACTGCCTGCTTGTCCGATACCCGTCACCCGTTATCCGAAACCCGAGCGTAGCCGACTTAGCCGTTCACAACCGCATTAGGGTCAGGATTCACACGAGGAGCATCTTTATATACCAAAATACGACGGCAACTGGGGCACGTGTGCAGCTCACTGCCGCGCTGAAGATCATTATAGATCTGGGGCGGAATGCGCATATTGCAACCCTTACAAGAACCGCCGGCTGCCGCTACGATGCCAACACCCGTGCGAGTCTGGCGAACCTTGTCGTACATGGCCAGGTGACGCTTTTCGATGCCATCAGTGGCGCTGGCGCGAAGGCCGGTCAGGCGCTTCAGCTCGGAGTCGAACGTCTTGCTTTCTTCGGCCACCTTGGCGGTTTCAGCCGCAAGCTTGCCTTTGTTGTCGTTCAAAGCTGTTTCGAAAACGTCGAGTTCCTTTTTGTGCTTCTCGACTTCTTCGCCAACCTTTTTGGCATTCTCCTGAATGACGGTGCTGTTCTTCTTGAGACTTTCGATCTCTTTTTGCAGCGCCTGAAATTCCTGATTGGTTTTGATCTGCTCGAGCTTTTCCTGCGAACGCTTGGCGCGCTCTTCATTCAGCTCAAGGGCTCCCTCTTGCTGGCGCTTGCCCTTCTCGAGCTCGTCTACGATCTTCTTCTTATCTTCGTATTTAGTGGTGAGGGCCTGGATTTCTGTTTCGAATCCGACCAGGCGTTTGGGGAACTCCGCCTTTTTGCCCACGATGGCGTTGATTTGAATGTCGATTTCCTGAACCTGTTCAAGCTTGCGCAGAACCTCTTGCAAAGAAAGCCTCCCGTTCATTTTGTATCATGTACAGTTTCGAAAACTTTTGTAACCGGCCCAGCTGCTTCACACCAGCCCGCAACGGTCTCGATAAAAAACCGTTCGGAATAACTATGACCCAATATAACCAGAGTCAAACCCCGCTGCCGGGCTTCAAGCATCTGGTGGTAGCCGACTTCGCCACAAACATAAACGTCTGCACCCTTGGCGGAGGCAGCGCCCACGAAAGAAGATCCGCTTCCCGGAGAAAATGCGAGATTTTGAACACGCATCTTCGAATCCGCGAGGCCCGGACCAGCTACCGTAACTGAGCTCAATTTGAAGGTTTGTTTAACATTATCGAGGAGTTTATGGAAGGTTAAAGGCTCTTGCGCCTTGGCGTATTCCCCGACAAACCCATACCCGAGCGAACGAGCCGGTTGTGCTAACTCCAACACATCATAGGCCATTTCTTGATACGGGTGCGCGCCACGAGCCGCCGCCACGACGTCACCTACGGCTTTCCAGGGAAAAACGACTTCAAATCGCTTCTCGCGCGTACGTTCGAGCTGTCCCGCCTGGCCCACGACCGGCTTCGTTCCGGCTGCGCCAAAAAACGTTCCTTCGCCATCCCACGAAAAAGTGCACTGCGTGTAATCTCCGATTTTTCCGGCACCGGCGCGACATACGGCTTCGCGAAGCGCGTCGATGTTTTTTTCCGGAACATAGGTGATGAACTTTCCCAGGCGCAGCGAGCGCGGCACGGTGGCGCCGCCACGAGGCGCGAGAAAATCCTTAAACTCGCAGCCAAGCATCGCGGCCAGAGCACGCGAAATTTTTTCGGACGACAGGTCAAAGTTGGTGTGTAACGCGATGACGTTAATCCCCTGCCTTACCGCCTCGTACAAATATGGCGAAGCTGCGCGCGTGAGCCGCGAGATGGGTTTGAATATCGGCGGATGATGGCACACCACCACGTTCGCATCGTGCTGGGCGGCCGCCTCCAACGCCTCAGGTCCCAGATTCACGGCGGCAATGACGCCACGAACCGCCTCGCCAGCATCGCCGGCGAGAAACCCCACGTTGTCCCATTCTTCGGCCAGATCAAAAGGCGCATTGCGCCCCAGAATCCCCACGAGATCGCCGACTGAGGTTTTATGCGGTTTCTTGTTCATTTTTTCCCGGCCGCGGTTTCCACTCGTAAATATTTCGCGAACTCACCGATAAAGGAGTCATCGATGAACGTGGCGTTCCTGATCCATTTCTGAAAAAACTGGTTTCCGATCCGATGCACCAGGGGAATATAGGCCAGGTCGTCGTCCATGAGATTACGGGCCTTGGCGATCAATGCCAGCCGCTCGGGACCGTTTTCCAGTGTTTCGATTTTTTCCACCAGGCTGTCCATAAGTGGATTCCGGTAGCTTGCCGTATTCGGGCCGGGGGCAGCGTTTTTCGAAATCCACAGCGGCGTGGTGTCGTCTGCGTCGGGTACGCTTGAAGATTCGCCAATCATCGTCATCTGAAATTTCTTCTTTCGAAGACGACCATCATATTCGGGCCAAGTCAGCATTTCACTCTTTATGGCGATACCCACTTCTCCCAGATGCCGCTCCAGCATTTCGTTGAACTGCCGCTGCGTGGTACCATCGGCAGAGGGCGCATCTATCGGCGGCAAGCCTTTGCCTTCGGGATATCCGGCTTCAGCCAGCAGCTGCTTGGCCTTTTCGAGATTGCGTGTCGACCACTTGCTCTGAAACCTGGCGTCATAGCCATACATGGTCGGATCAATCATCGACTGAGCCCGAATCGCCTGCTGGGAATATCCCAGCTCGATGATCTGCGGCAAATTCAGCGCCAGCGCGACGGCCTGACGAAGTTTTTTGTTTTTGCCCCAAAGCGGGTCTTCCATGTTGAAGATGACAACCGTCACGTCGCCCTTGGCGTGTTGAAAATGCCGCACTCCCAGCGCCGCCAGCTCCGCGGACGGCTTTCCACCCGGAAGCTCGGTGGGTATGAAGTCTTTGGGAATCTTGGCCTGATCGAGCTGACCGGCTTTGAATTTCAACCACATCGGCTGCCGTTCGGCAAAAACCTCGAGAATGACCTTGTCCGCGAAGGGCAGCGCCTTGCCTGCGTCGGCCAGCAGCCCGTTCTTCTCGTCCTCACGCGAGCCATCGCTGGGGTAGGCCTCATGTCGAAACGTGGGATTTCGAATCGCCACAATCTTGGACCCCAGATTCACCTCGGTAATCTTGTATGGACCCGTGCCCACCGCATGCGTATTGATCAGATCGCCCAGATTTTCGACGCACTCCTTTGAAACCATGGCGCCATGGGAATCGATAAAATTGAAAGCAAAACGCGGCATGGGCATAGTGATTTTAATCTCAACCGTATGGGGATCGAGCGCACGTACTCCCGCGACTGTTTTGGCTGTTCCGGCGTGAAACTCGTCGATACCAACCACTTTGTGCTCAAAGGAGCCAAAGTCAGGCGACGCGAGCTTTGGGCTGGCGACACGCTCAAAATAGTAAACCACATCGGCTGCGGTAAACTCAGGCCCCTTGCCCTTCGTCGAGGTGAAGCAGGGATCGTCCTGGAAATGAACGCCCTTCTTTAACTTGATCGTCAGGGTTTTCTTGTCCTTGCTGAATACGGGCAATGACTCCGCAAGCGCCGGAATGGCAACCCTGGGCACCTTCAGGTAATGAAACTGAAACAAGCTTTCGTACGCCAAGGACTGAGTGACCGCGCTGTACACATCCGTGGTGCGATGCGGGTCGAGACTTGTGACTTTGGCCTCGAGGGGAATTCTCAAGATGTTTTCGGTGGGCGCACTGACCTCTCTTTTTCCGGTACACCCCACAACCAATAGCAAAACACCAAAAAGGATTCCCAGGCCGGCACGAATGGTGGTCATCATTAAACGTTAGGCGAAGGTGGGATGTGGGTCAAACCCCATCATCGTAAGTGGTTGTTTACAGGGAACAAATTTCCCCCAAAATTGGCAACGCATCGCGTTGAAAGCTGCCGGATTTCAGGTACAATTAAGCCAAGGAGAGTAATCATATGAGGGGTTTCAGAGCTTCACGAGCTGCACAGAATTTCAAGTCGGCCCATTTTGGAAAGCCGACTCATCAAGGCCCAACCAATGCCAGTCACCAGGGCGCGAACTCGACGCAACAGCAAGAAAAGCGTCCGCTGCCCGACTGGCTGAAAATTCATGAAACACCGCTCGAAGCTCGGACGAAGACGGTGGCAACAAAAACGGTTTCCACGAAAGCAAAACCAAATCTGAGAATCGTAAGAGCGGGCGGCAAGGTAGCTTTGCCAAAGTCGACGATCACCACCAAAGTTGTCACGACCACAAAAGTCCGAACCAGATCTGCCACGGTACCAACCAGGAAACGCAAGGCAGCCTGAACGTTCGAGCCGGCCTTTACTACGTTAAATGTTTAGCTACCGGCAAATCGCGAACCCGCTTGCCCGTCGCCTGAAAAATCGCCGCACAGAGTGCCGGAGCAACCGGGGGAACGCCCGGTTCGCCAACGCCAGTTGGCGAGGCCTCGCTTTTTACCAGATGAACAAAAATTTTCGGGGCTTCGGGCATGCGCAGTAACGCGTAGTCATGAAAGTTGCTTTGCTCGACAGCACCATCTTTCAGTGTGATCTCGCCATAAAGCGCTCCGGTCAAACCAAAGATCATGCTGCCTTCCATCTGTGCCTTCACACTGTCGGCGTTCACAATTTTACCGCAGTCGATCACGACGTCGGCACGCGTGACCTGCACCTTGCCACCCTTTACGTGCACCTCGAGCGCCACCGCGACATAGCTCTTGAAGCTGTAGTGACACGCAATACCCAAACCCGTGCCCTTGGGCCGTTTGTAACCCCAGCCGCTTTCTTTGGCGGCGGTTTTTAGCACGTTAGCCAGACGGCCCGTATCTAACGGCGGCGTGGATTTGCGATCCCATTCCGGAACACCGTAGGGACTGAGCATGTCGAGACGCAGCTGCACGGCATCACGACCTGTTTCATGGGCAATTTCGTCAAGAAACGAATTTACCGAAAAGGCGTGAAAAATATTACAAACCGAACGCAGCCAGGCTACGCGCACCTCGGTCGGCACCGAGGCGCCTTCGCAAAGAACGTGCGGAACATGATACGGCATGTTCGTACAGCCCATGCCCATCTCAAACGGCGCGGGCTCGCTGGCCCCCGGACTAAATAGCCGGGCAATGGTAGTAAAGGCGCTGCGGTGGCGCCAGCCGGTTACCTGGCCCTGTTTGTCGAGCGTGGCGGTGAGGCGCTGCGCGCTCTCGGCATGATAAAAACCGTGTTGAATTTCGTCTTCGCGGGTCCAGGTAATTTTGACGGCGCGGTTCAGCTCTTTGGCGAGCGCCACGGCCTCGAGCACGAAGTCGGGCTGCGACTTTCTGCCAAAACCGCCACCCAGCATGGTGACATGCAGCTTGATATTATCAGCTTTGAATCCAAGCAGGTTCACGATGTCTTTTATCGTGCCTTGAGGATCCTGCGTGGGTGCCCAAATCTCGCAGTCATCACCTAGCACGCGCGCCGTACAGGCCAGAGGCTCCATGGTGGCGTGAGCCAGATGGGGCGCGCGGTAGCGAGCCTCGATCACCCGAGCTGCGCCTGCCAGCTGCGCTTGGAAGTCACCATCTTTGCGAAAGTTTTTACCGGGTTTTTCCAGCGCCTGCTCAAGTGCGGCCCTGAGCTCGGTGCTGCCCGTGCCCTTTTCATTTTCCCACTCGAGTTTCAGCGCACGTCTGCCCTGCAAGGTCGCCCAGGTGCTCGTACCCACCACCGCAACAGCGTTATTGGTGTATTTGCGCAGCCCTTTCAAACGCACTACTTTCAGCACGCCGGGAACTGTCAGTGCTGCCGCCGAATCCAGGGTCTTGATTTTACCACTTACCGTCGGCGACCGTTCCAGACTCGCGTATACCATCTCGTCAACGACCACGTCGATTCCGAAAACGAACTTACCGGCGAGCATGGAATCCAAATCAACGCTTGGCTGCGCCGTTCCGACCAGATGCAACTGCGAGTCCGGCTTGATTTTAGGATGTGACGGTACCTTTAACTTTGCCGCGGCTTCGACCAGGTCGCCATAACCCAGACTTCTCTTTGTCGCCTCGTGCACCACGTGCCCCTCGTGCGCACGGCAGGTTTCAGCCGGGACATTCCATTTTTTTGAAGCCGCGGCAAGCAGCATCTCACGAGCCGCTGCGCCAGCCTCTCTGAGCGAAGTCCAATTCGAGGTTACGCTGTGACTGCCATCGGTATTCTGATCGCCGTAGCGTTCGTCGCCGTCGGCTTGCACCAGCGTGATCGACTTCAAATCGACCTCCAGCTCGTCGGCAAGCACCATGGCCATCGAGGTGCGAACGCCCTGTCCCATCTCGGAGCGATGGCAAACCAGCGTAACTTTGCCGTCTGGCGTGATAGCGATAAAAAGACCGGGCGCGAATCTCGGGGCATCTTCAGCAACCGCGGACTCCTCCAGCAGGCGGCCGCTATAGCTGACGACCAGCGCAGCCCCCAACCAGGCGCCAGACTCGCGTAAAAAATCGCGTCGTGACTTTCCTTCATGGATTATCATTTCGTGCCTCTTTGCGCGGCTTCGAGAATAGCGCTCTTGATTCGTGGATAAGTGCCGCATCGGCATAGGTTTCCGGCCATGGCCTGGTCGATTTCCAACTCGGTGGGATGACGTTTCTGATTCAGTAATGCGACGGCCGTCATGATTTGACCCGACTGGCAGTAACCGCATTGCGGAACATTAAGCTTCTTCCAGGCCTCTTTTACGGGATGATCGGCGGCAATGCCCTCAATAGTCGTGACTTTCATGCCCTGAGCCGCGCTGACTGGCGTGACGCAAGCTCGAATCGGCGTGCCATTGAGATGCACAGTACAAGCTCCGCAGAGCGACATGCCGCAGCCAAATTTTGTTCCGGTATAACCAAGCACATCACGCAAAGCCCAGAGCAGTGGCATGTCGGGCGACGCATCGATTTTTCGAACGGCGCCATTGATCGTAAGCTCAATCATACTAAGGGCGCGGATAGCAGTTGTGATTATCCCCGCATTGCATACAAACCCAGCGTTTGCAGATCGGACACTCTTTGGTTGCCGGCTCGCGCTGACAGAATTTGCAGATTTTAGACATGTGAATCCCCCTGCCTGATTCTAATCACAGATCTGGTGAAACGCCCATGACCTTTAAGCTTTGATCGATGATACGCGTAAACACCGGCGCCGCGTGTTGATTGCCGTGACCCCGGCCTTCGGGCTCGTCGATAATCACGTAAACGACCAGCCGGGGATTCGTGGCCGGCGCGAAGCCCACAAAATGGGCGGTGTCCTTATTGTCCGGCTGGTATTGCGCAATCATTCGCTGATCGCGCTTGGTCATGGTTCCGGTTTTGCCGCCAGTCGAATAGAAACGGCTCACCGCATTTTTTCCGGTACCCTCTCTTACGGCGCGGATCAGCACGCCGCGTGTCAGCTCCGCCGTTTTAGCCGACATGAGCCGACGAACAATGACCGGATCCGCCTTTTGATCACGTAACTCCAGCGGCTTGAGCAGCTTGCCACCATTGGCGATCGCCACGAACGACTGAACAATCTCGAGGGGAGTCGTAAAAAAACCCACGTACCCACCAGCGACGTTTGGCAAAAACTGCTCCTCAGACTCATGGTCGGTAATGAGCGGCAGATGTCCCGGCGACGCGCTTGGAAAACCAGCGGAGCTACCACCCGCGCCAAAGCCGAAATCCTTGAATGCCTGCGCCAGGCCACTGGGCCCAAGCCGCTCCGCAATCTTGATCGAACCAATACTGCTCGATTGAATAATGACGCTGGCGGCTGATATTTTGCCAAAGCCATGCGATTTCCAGTCGTGATGCACGCGGCTACCATACCGGTATTTGCCATCTCCGGTATCCACGATTTCCTCAAAACTGATTCTGCCCTGCTCCACTGCCGAAGACGCAATAATGGGCTTTACTACCGACCCCGGTTCAAACTCCTGCGACAGCACGTCGTCGCGGGTGCGCAGCCAGCCTTTGCCATCTTCGCTCTGCTCAACCTTGGCCACGGCCAGCACCACTCCGGTATTGGAGTCTTCGACGATGGCCGAGCCCGAAGCCGCCTTCCATTTTCCAACCGCTTCCACCAGCGCGTCTTCGGCGATTTTCTGAATTACCGGATTCACATCCGGGGCCCTATCGGGGCTGTTGTCCGAGCTCACGCCCGTCGACGCGAAGGCTGCTACGCCCAGTGCCGCAGTGGTAAAACCTATCGAGGCCAGAGCCAACCAAAAATTCGTGCGACGTACCTGGTATTGCGGCAGCATTTGAATTCTCCTCTTCAATAAGGAATGACCTTCGTTTGACTTCCAACTTGTCGCCATGCCCGCAGCGGCCACCAGGGTGCGCTCACCCTTCAGCGAAGCTTCCGCGACGGTCAAAAGACAGCTGCCATACTCGTGCAAAGAGATGCGGCGTCTGACTATCAGCGCCTCGTCACAGGCAAACTCCTGAAGCTCTTCGATGCGCCGGGTCCACAGAAACAGCAGGGGATTCCAGTAAAACCCCAACTTCAGGGCTTCTGAAAACAAAATCCAAAGCGTGTCACCCTGGCGGTGGTGCTGAATTTCGTGCTCGAGCGCGATACGAAAATTGCGCCGTGATGGCACAATGCAGGCAGGCAACGCCACGCAAGCCGCTCCTGAAATCAGCGTGGAAAAAGGAATATGGGTTTCGTCTGAAATCACCACGCGCACACGGCCTAACTTTCGCACCGGCGTCGCCGCCGCAAGCAGCGCACGGACATCGAGAATGTTCTGAAACAAGCGAAAGCCTCGTAACAAAAACCCCAGCAGCAGCGCCGCCAGACAAGCCAAGGTCAGCGACTCGCTTGTGAGCCAGCTGGCATTCGGCTTCTCCCATTGCGACTCTCCACTCGCGCTGCCGCGCTCAAACTTTATGGCTCGCGGCACTGCGGCACGTTTACCGCCGAAGTCCGAGGGCACCGAAAAACTTTCGGCGCTCAAGGCAGCCTTCCATCTCAAAGAGCCAGTCAGCGGATTCAGGCCCGGCACCTGTGCCAGCAGCGGAAAGAGCAGTGCCGAAAGCAGCAGAGCCTGCGCCAAGCGCAGCTGATGCCGACTCGTCATTGGAATGCCTGTCCGCTGAAACAGGTAAAACACCAAGTAAGCCACGCCAAGAAACAAACCGACGAGACCATAAAGCTTCAATGCTTCAAGGACGAAACTCATGACCGCATCCTTTCATTGAGAATTTTTCGAATGGACTTCAGCTCGTCCTGCGACAGATCGGAGTTGTCGAGCAGGCGCATGACCAGCGAAGAAGGCTCACCTTCAAAGAGATTGGTCACAAGATGGTTCAGGCTCTTGGTCTCGTAAGATGCTTTGGTAAGCAGCGGCTGATAAGTATGCGCACGGTCACCCTTGCGACTCGCAAGAAAGCCCTTTTTTTCCAAAATCTTCATCACCGTCGCCACGGTGGTGTAGGCCAGGTCTCGTTCCTTGGGCAGCGCATCGACAACTTCTTTAACCGTCGGCTCGCCCAGACTCCAAACCGCCTGCATCAGCTCAAGTTCCACTTCGGTCAGCAGTCGATCTTCGGCCGGATGTTTTTTTCTCGTCATATTCAACCATGCTACTAAAGAACTAGTAGTTGTCTACTAATTATTTAGTAATTCTTTTTTCCAGTGCTGATGGAGTACTGTTCTGGGCATGGTTACAGGATTCCTTGCGGGCGTAAAAAGAATGATTCAGGAACGCGGCTTTCGCGTGGCCGTGGGCGTGGACGAGGATATCGAGGTCGTGCTGCACGAAAACATCCAGATCCCGATCAACGGCAAGGTGACGATCGATCTGGATGACTACGCGATGGTCGAGGCCGAAATTCCCGTTCAGACCGAGCTATTCATCTCGACCGTCGTGGAAACCGAAATCTTGAAATACGGCCGGGTGAAAATTCCGATCAAGACGCGAGTGCCACTTTCTTTTACCCTGCCCATCGCGGCGCGCGTCAAGGTACGTCTCGTTGGCGCGTCGGCCAGCATCCGAGAATCAGTATCGGTGAACGTGCCCAGCTTGACGATTCCGGTAAGGACGAGCCTCAAAACCAAGATTCCGTTTTGGCCCTTCAGCTGATCGCGAGCTAGTAAATCACGCGCAGCACTTCTTCGATGCTCGTTACGCCGTCTATAATTTTCTGGGCTCCACAGACGCGCAACGGCGTGTACTTGCCTTTGGTGTTATCCATGAGCTCTTCGAGCGTCACATTTCTGCGAACAATGTCTTTCAAGGCGCGGTCGACCAGCACCATCTCATAAACGCAGAGTCGTCCGCGGTAGCCGCTTTGTTTGCACTCGCGACAGCCCACGGGGCCATAAACATGCTGCGGCATGGGAACTTCCGTATGTGGCCCGACAACCTCGCTCCAGGCGTCTTTTTGCGGGGTCAGCTTCTCTTTGCAGAAATCGCAAAGCCGCCGGACAAGTCTTTGCGCCATAATCCCGCGCAAAGACGCCGTAATCAGATGCGCCGGAATTTCGAGGTCAATCAGTCGCGTGATTGCCGAAACCGCGTCATTCGTGTGCAACGTACTCAGCACAAGGTGACCGGTAAGGGCCGCCTGAATCGCCATCTTGCCTGCATCCGTATCTCTGATCTCGCCCACCATGATGATGTCGGGGTCTTGCCGCAGAAAAGCGCGAATGGCGTTGCCGAAGGTGATCTCGGCCTTGTGGCTCACCTGCATCTGATTGAGGTCTTCGTTCATGATCTCGACCGGATCTTCCACCGTACAGATGTTCACGTCTTCTTTGGCGATGAGACGCATCGACGTATGCAGGGTCGTGGATTTTCCCGAGCCAGTAGGTCCCGTGACCAGCACCAGCCCATGCGGAAGGTTGATGAGCCGTTCCCATTTGTCGATATCCTCGTCGGCAAAACCCAGGTCTTCAAAGGTATTGCTCGTCATATTGGAGTCAAAGATTCTAATGACCAGCTTTTCGCCGTGCTGCACGGGAATAGTGGAAAGGCGCATCTCCATCTCCTTCCCATCCGTGAGCTTATAGCGTACGCGCCCATCCTGCGGCTTGCGTCGTTCATCCATCGCCATATCGGCCAGAATTTTAATCCGGCTCACCACGGGCAGCATCACTTCGGGGTCGAAATTATAAACCACACGCATCTTGCCATCGATACGAAACCGCACCGTACCTTTGCCGGTCTTGGGTTCGATATGAATGTCAGTAGCGCGTTCGGAATTCGCGAACTGAAACAGCCAGTCCACGATGCGAATCACGGCGCTGGCATTTTTACCCAGCTCATTCCTGGCCGACTTGCCCAACATACGCTCGAGCTCGAGCACCTGGCCGTATTCCTTTTTAAACGGATTCTCTTTTCGAAAGTCCTGCGTGGCCGTGCGCACTGTAAAAAATTCTTCCAGAAAATAACGAATGGCAACTGGGCTGGAAACCACGATCGCGACGGTCTTACCCGTTACGTTCTGAACTTCCTGCACCCAGCTCAGCGCAAACGGCTCGCTGGTAGCTATGAAAATATTGCCGCCTTCAACTTTAACCGGAATCACCTGTAACCGACGGGCATAGGCTGCCGGCAGCAGCTGCGTGACGGCCTTGATGTCCATCTTCAACGGATCAATCTCGAAGTAGGGCTTACCCGCCACCTTGGCCAGCCACTCGACCATCGCATCCATACTCAGCGGCAGGCTGGGCGCCCGGCGGTCTTTTACGCCATATTTCGCGACGATACTTAGCGGGTAATCTTTGCTGCCCACGTTGTTTTTGAGAATCAGCTCGGCATCTGGCTGCTGAATCATGCCCGCCTTTACCATCGCGGGCAGAATGAACTCCAGAGTCAGTCGTCGATCATGCGGATGTAATTGGTGTGCTTGCATAGCCTATCAATAGCTGATCGGTTTTGCCGAGCGACTCCTAAACGGACGCGATTGGCCGGAGCCGGTAAGGCCTGCCTGAGGACGGCCCTTAATCCAGGCGCTTGCTCATCGAAATCCGCTCGCTGGGCTGGAAGCCGAGCTTGGAATAGAACGCGATCGCCTCGTGATTGTCATTCTCAACTCGCAGCTCGATGGTACTGGCGCCATTGGCGTGCACCTCGCGTTCAACCGCCTGTAAAGTGCGGGTTCCCAGCCCGGTTCGCCGATATTCCGAATGCAGGAATAGATCGGTGATGGTGGCCTCGCGACCGCCAAACTCCAGATCATAGCCATAGGTCGCGATCACGTAGCCTGCAGTCCTGCCGTCAACCTGAATGAACCAGGCCTGGCCGATTTTCGGATCATTCAGCAGAGTGGGCAAACCACGGCGAATCTCAGACTCGTCAAAAGCAATGTGGTCATAGGTATAGTAAGCCCGGATCAAGGAAACCAGGGATTCAATGTCGGATAGCGTGGCCGTCTTTAAAATATTGCTCATCGGAATCACTCGTTAAAGTTGATGTGTAGTGAATACGAACCCGAGCAGACGCGCAAAGGCCCGCAACCAATAGCGTGGGTTCACGCACAGGCGACGTGCGAACTCTTCGTTCAGAAGCCGAATGTGGGACTCACTCTCAAGCAACATGCCGGTACCCTTCCCACGCGCTGACGGCCGATACAAGATCTTTTGGAACAATGTGTTCCAAAACTGGAACACCGGCTTCCGAAGTTTGTGGTATGGCTGCGGCATGCCCAGCTGGCTTTTGCTTATCATAGTTTCCATTTGGCATCAGACGGCGGCCGCCGCCATTCCGGTCTACCCCGACCTTTCCGACGATCCGGTGCGGCGCCCGCTGGCAATTATTGGTGATTTACAGCACACCTTGTTTTGGGAAAAGCTCATCGGCCGCGAATCCAATGATCGGGAACGCGGAAAGCTGATCGCTGCACTGAGCCTCGAAAACCCGGGCCTGCTGGTTTTACTCGGTGACATGGTGGCCTGGGGCGATAGCTCGTCAAAATGGCACGACTTTGACTTGCTCATGTCGCCACTGCTCGCCACTCGTGTGCCGATGTTGCTGGCGCCAGGCAACCACGACTACTTCGGGCAAACGGAAAAGGCCCGCCGTAACTTTGAAGAACGCTTTGCGCAGCTTCGCCTGAGCCATTGGTACGCGCGCTACTACAATGGTCTGGGCCTGATCTGGCTGGATTCCAATCACGGCGAACTAAATACGCAAGACTGGCAAGAGCAGAAGGCCTGGCTGCAGGAGACCTTGAAAAACATGGATCACGATGTCTCGGTGCATGCGGTCTTCGTCTTCCAGCACCATCCACCGTTTACGAACAGCACGGTTACCTCGGACGATGCGGCCGTACAGGCCGATTTTCTGCCCGCGTTTCTGGCTGCTCATAAAACTCTGGCGATGATCACCGGACACACCCATGCCTACGAGCACTTCAAGTCGGGCGGCAAGGACTTCATTGTTTCGGGTGGAGGCGGCGGCCCGCGCGTGGCGCTGCTTGAAAAGCGCAAACGCCGGCACGAAGACCTGTTTTCCGGTCCCTCACCGCGGCCCTTGCACTACCTGCTTTTGTCGGTCACCGCTGACGGCATCAAGCTCGAGGCCAAGGGCCTTGAATCGCCCCAGCCCTTCGACACTATTTCTTTTTCTTTTCCATCGCGGCCTTGAGCTTGTCGCCCAGGGTACCGAAGCTCCCAGAAGCAGCGGAAGCAGCAGCGTTTTTCGCCTCGTAATTCTTCCACTCGTCACTTCCGGCATCACCGGGAGGTTGCAGCGAAATGCGGCGCTCGGCTGTTTTCAGCTCGCCGACCTGCACGGTAACCAGGTCGTTAATGCGAAGCTTTTCAAACGGAAAATCCGGGCTTTCATTGGCCTTCGACTTGGGCAGCAGCCCCGTAATACCTTCTTCGAGCTTGATAAAGAGCCCATAGGGCTCGCGACGCTCAACCTTGCCCTGCACGATGGTGCCAACGGCGTACTTATGCGCGACGAGTGACCAGGGGTCAGTGCCCGCGTCTTTCAAAGACAAACTGATGCGACGCTTTTCGACGTCCACCTCTTTGATCATCACCGAAACAGTTTCACCCGATTTCATCAGCTCGTCAGAGCGCATGACTCGTTTGGTGTAGCTCATCTCAGACATCGGAATCAGGCCTTCGATGCCGGGGGCGACTTCGACAAAGGCGCCGAATTTCGCGCAATTCGTGACGCGGCCTTCGATCATCTGACCCACCTGAATACTGGCCGGTAGATTATCCCAGGGCTCGGCGCCAACCTGTTTGAGCGAAAGCGAAATGCGCAGTCTGCCTTCTTCGGTTTCAATCTTGAGAATCTTGGCGCTGACGTCCTGCCCCACGCGCACAACCTCTTCGGGATTGGCCACGCGTGACCAGCTGAGCTCGGACACATGGGCCAGCCCATCCAGACCGGGAGCAATCTCGATGAAAGCTCCGAACTTTTCCAGCCGGGTGATACGACCGTGCACGATGTCGCCAGGCTTGCGATCGTCAGTAAAAGCACCGACGCTCAGCTCGCGTTCCTCTTCCAGCACGCGGCGCCGTGAGACGACGATGTTGCGGCCGCCCTCTTCAAATTTGGTGATCTTGAACTCAAAGCGCTGACCTAAATACTCTTCGGGCACCTCGATGCGCTTGATGTCCATCTGACTGATCGGACAAAAGGCCAGCTTGCCTTTGATCTGCACTCGAAAACCGCCGTTGCAGACTTCCATGACCTTGCCGGCAATAGGCAGCATCATGTCAAAGGCATCTTCGATATCGTCAGCCATGTTTTTCGAGGTGGGCTTCGGCGAGAGTCGAATCTCGGAGCCGCGCATTTGGGTTACATACAAATCGATCTTGTCGCCCACCTTGCAGGTGACTTTGCCTTCGGCATCGGCCAGATCAGGGCGAAAAACCACGCCATCCTTGTTCGCGCCCAGCGAGACGTATACTTCGTCTTTGCCCATTACGACAATTTCGCCAATCACTTTATCGCCTAACGAGAATTTCCTGACCTGGTCCTTCTTATTGGATTCGGCAAACATGCGGGCAAATTCACTATCCTGGTCTTCGTCGCTGCGATTTTTACTCATGGCCGGTACTATCGCATTGTTGCCCTACTTCGACAAGAGCAGACGCCAGAGGGCGCCGCACTGCTCGTTGTGCTTGCCATCACCGGCACGCGGTTTTAAGTTTCAGCCCTGGAGGATTGAATGCCGTTTCCGACCATTTTTCTACTTGCGGCCCTGGCCGCCGCGCCCGAGCAGGCAAAGCCGCTCATTCGACGGACCTATCGCCCACCCAACTATGAGTCACCGGTTGACGCCTTCAAGCAGGTTATCACGCCGAATAATCGATTCTTTGAACGCAACCACCTGTCAGATATTCCCAAGCTGAATTTGAAAGTCTGGAAGCTCTCGGTAGGTGGGGATGCCGCCGAAAAACCGATCACCTTCACCGCTGCCCAGCTGAAACACGACTTTAAGCAGGTCGAAATCACGGCGCTGGCCTTTTGCTCGGGCAATCGGCGGGCACTGGCACAGCCGCGTGTTTCGGGCGTGCAATGGACCTACGGCGCCATGGGTAACGCCCGCTGGAAAGGCGTACGACTCAAGGACGTACTTGCGCGGGCAGGAATTCATAAAGATGCCGTCGAGATCGTCTTCGACGGTGCCGACGCACCGGTCAACGACAAGACGCCCGACTTTCGCAAAAGTATTCCACTCGCAAAGGCCCTGGACGACGATACGCTCATCGCCTTCGAGATGAATGGTAAACCCCTGCCGCAGAGCCAGGGTTTTCCGGCTCGAATCGTGCTGCCCGGCTGGACGGCAACGTACTGGGTAAAACACCTGATTTCGATCGATGTGGTTTCCAAGCCATTTGAAGGCTTCTGGATGAAAACCGCTTATCGCATTCCCAAGGGAAAGTTTCCGGCGGTCGAAGGGCACTGGCCGGGGCAGGAGACTGAGAGCAGCATCCCGATCACCGAAATCGCGGTCAGCTCGCTCATCACGAATATTCATGAAAACCAAATCTTTCGTCGTGGTCAGCCAAGCGCAATCAAAGGACTGGCCTGGGATGGCGGCCATGGCCTGGCGAAGGTCGAAACATCCACCGATGGGGGCAAGACCTGGCAGCTGGCCACCCTGGGAAAAGACTACGGCAGATATTCCTGGCGGCAGTTCACCGCCGCCTTCACGCCTGAGCAGCCAGGAGCATTCACAATAATGGCCAGGGCCACCAATACGGCCGGCAACACACAGTCCACTGAGCCGATACCCAACCCTGGTGGCTACCACCACAATGTTGTTCAAAGTTTAAAGGTCGCGGCGGATTGAGGAGACACGATGGTTAAGATCATTTTTGCAGTGGCACTTTCCATGTCTTCCGCGCTGGCCGACGAAAGTCAGCTGCGGCTGATCGATGCGCCGGGACGAACGCTGGTGGCTACCAGCTGCATCACCTGTCACAGTCTGGACTACATCCCAATGAACTCCAAAATTCTGGATCGCAAGGGCTGGGATGCCGAGGTGAACAAGATGATCAAGGTGATGGGCGCACCGATCCGCTCGGAAGACACTGCTGCAATCGTCAATTACCTGGCCAAAAACTACGGCCGTTAAAGCCAGCGAAACAGGTCGAAGCCCATCTGGTACATGCCCTTCGACTTGGACTGAATGGCCAGCTTTTCGACCTTGCTCAGAAAAACCTGGAACTCCTGTTTGATCTTTTCGAACGTGGGCTCATCGGCGGTAAATGTAGCCATGAACGCGTGCTTATCGGCCTCGTCGGTTTTGAGCAGCTGACTTGCGCTGTATTGCTTGAGCAAGCTCTGATGCACGCGCATCAAGGGATGGTCGGTACTATAATGGAAATTGCTTTTCAGAATCTTCAGCACTTCGAAATCCTGATTGCCCAGCTCGACAAAGCCCAGCTGCTCAAGATTTCGGAGTATCGCCTTGAGCTTGCCCGGCGTAATGCCTAAAACCTGGCAAAGCTTCTTAGGACTTCTGAAATACTCATCCAGGTGCAAGGCAATATTGCTCAATAAGCAAAGCGGGTCCAGCAGATATGCCATCTCGTGGTGTATCTGCATCGCGCTGACCTCCTGAACGGTGGCCCGCAGTTTGCGCGCCTTGCGCACGCGCTCGAGCTTCAGCCGCAGATCGGCTTTTCGTTCAGGATTCGTGGCCACGCGATGCGCCCGCAGCAGCATTAAAAAATCCGCCTCTTCTGGAAGCAGGTCGAAAATCCTGGCAATCGCAAACAGGTGATCTTCGCTCAGATGAGTTTTGTCGTCATTCAGGGCTTTCGAAAGATAGGTGTACTGAATCGCAATCTTCTCGGCGACTTTCTTCAGTGTCAGCGGCTTGCGAGTCGTGGCGCGGTCTTTCAGGCACATTCGAATCGCGTTTTTGTAGTCTTCTTCGAGAAAGAGATCCATGCGGCCCCGCTGAATTATACTTAAACTATAACTAATACTTAATTCTTATATAACGAAATTATATAAAAAGATAATCCAAAGTCTTAAGTTTGATCTCGTCAGCAACACTTAAAAACGGAGATCACACCATGAAGACTCAAATCCTGTTCGCAGTTCTTTCGCTCCTCTCAACCGACCTCACTCACGCTTCAAACTATGACGAAGCTCCTTTTGTGGCCGATGCCTGCGCCGACTTCAGTGGCTCGTGGCGCGGCACCTGCACCACCAACGGTCAAACGGCTACTGATGTCATGATCGTGACCCAGTCCGGCTGTGAATCCATGAACCTGGGCGGCCAGAACGTAGTCGTGGGCGGCACGACCAACGAAAGCCATGTCGAGAGTGACCTTACGACCACGACGATCATCAGCGCAGCCTGGAAGCAGTCCAAGACCGAACTTGCCGGAAAACTCATTATTATCCAGCTCCGCAAGGGTGAATCGGGCCAGAAATACGCCCAGCTCGACACCAGCGTAAAGCTCGACGGCACCCGTCTGCTGGTAACAGCTCGCGGTCAGGACATCGACGCTTCCTGCTCCTACGACAGACAGTAACCATGGCTTTTCAACATGGAAAGGCTCAGGCCGGGTAAGCTCGCCCGCCCTTGACGCCGAGCCTGAATACGCATACAAGGGCCCCAAATGAAATACCCGATTTATCTGCTTGGAATGCTTTCAATACTTTCGATTGCGACGCCGGTTGTAGCCGGTGGCTGGGGCTCTTCGGGCGGCGAATCTTTTCGCGACGGACACAATCCCTGGTTCATTCAGAACACCCCGGTCGTGCGGTACTGTGTAAAGCTTGACGGCGCAGGCTTCTCGGCCGATCCAGCGAAGGCCCACCAGCTGGTGCAGCGCGCGATTTCATATTGGCAGAATGAGTTCAAGACGGCCAAAGAGGTCATGAAGCCTGAATTTCCGGTGGATATCGCGACCCAGCAGTTCGTTGCGGTCGATTGCGCGGGCCACGAAGACGCAAATGTCGACCTTACCTTTCAGCTGGGCTACGGCACCCTCGATGCCAAGCAGCGCACGTTCCTGGTTGATCCGCGCAAGTACGTTGGAATAGCGGTACGCACCGATTATGACGAAGTGAATCTGCGTGGCAAAGGCTTCATCTATATCTCATCTGACCGTGGCGATAACCGCTTTAACGCCGAGACCGTGGGTTCAGTATCGGCGTTTGTCGACCAGCCCTGGCAATATGACGGCCTGCTTTATCGCGTGCTGGTGCATGAGCTTGGGCACGTCTTTGGTCTGCCCCATGTCGGCGGCGGCGTGAATAATTTCAGCAACGCCCACAACGAGACGCAGAAAACGGCCTCGCTGATGTCAGAGCAATATCCGGAAGAGATCGTGCAACGTCAGACTTATCGCGCTTTTACGGCCCTCGATGAGCTTGACCCGTTTTTCATGCCTCGCACCGAGTTTCACGACTGCTCGCTTACCGCCAATGCGATTCGTTTTTTCAAGCTGGCCCCCGGGCAAACCTGCGTGCATGTCAAATTCGTACTGCAAACCACGAGCGTCGACGTCAACCTGTTTTCGAGTGCGGGCCTCGCGGGCAATCGCCTGCCCATCGGCCATTCCAGCTGGACGGACTGGGACAAGGAAAGTTCGAAGCTCAACATGCAGGTCGTTGCGGTCGAACGCATCACGCCCAAGCAGCAGGTTTTTCATTTTCCAGTCGGCGAAGAGCCTGCCATGATGGTTGGCGCGATGATCTTCGGCCTGGACTTCCCGATCACCTTCAAGGACACAGACGGCGAAGCCCGCAATGTTTACTTCCGGCTAGCCCCGCAGTCTTACGAGGCAATTGGCTCGGTTGAAGGCAAAGTTGCGTTGCTGCTGAATGGGAAATAAAATTCGGATTCGTGGGTTTCTGCCCGTACCTTTTAGTGGTCGATTGGTTTAATCGAGGCATCGGCGACGCATTTCTTAAAAACCGCTTTTGCGCACGACCTTGCACCGATTTCACTTAAAACACATGAGATTCCGGCTGCTTTTTTCGTTTTCGGATCAACTCCTGACGAGCCGTAACAAATTCTGGTTTGGTCACCGCCAAATGCTTTGGATAACTCAAAGTATGGCTTTGCTTGACGTATAAAAATCGAAAGCTTCCCAGTTCGGTCCAGAGATTTCATGAACTTGAATTTTTTAAATGCCATTTCCTTTGGTGCACCGGCCCATTTTTCACCCGATTCCGCCTTTGCCAGCAGACTGATCGAAATCAAAAAGCAAAAAGCCGTTACCAGTGTTTTCATTTACTGACTATAACTCAAGCCAGGATATTCCTGAAGCCCTCAGTGCAGGAAGCAGGCGCATCCCAAATGCCGTTGCGGGAGTCAAAACCCCTCCTTCTGGTTTAAAATCATCACTCAGCATTACACGAACACAGGCAAGTAGCAGCTTTACGGTCGAGACATTGCCGGGGTCACCCTCCGAAATCATCTTACGAACCAGGACTTTTCCCTGCGTACCCGTCGCGATGACCGTCGCTTCGAAAAAACCTTCGTTCATTTGCTTCTCATTCGGACCCTTGCCGGGCTTGGGCAGAAACATCGAAGCGAGATGTCGCCCAGTCGCTGACTTTAAGAAAATCTGGCTGGCATACAGTACTGCAGCAGTCAGACCAGCCCCCAATATCCCCCCGGGCACTTGCAATGATTCGCGATACTTGAAGTCGGGAGAAAAATAGCTCGGTTCTCCATTAGCTCTGCTCAAGGCTAAGCTTCGATAAATCACTTTATTATTGATCGGCTCCATAAAGAATGGCGCGACCCATTTGCGCAGGTGCTTGACGTAACGAGCCCGATTGAGGTCGTTGTATTCGAACTCGGGCTCTCCCGGCGCAAGATAGTTGTAGTTTCTCAGGCTCTTTTGATCAATCTTGGTTGCCGTATCCAAGGCTGTGGCGGCAGTTCCACCATTGAGTCCGCCGCGGGCCCTAAACACCACATCAACGCTGGCTACCGTCTGCGCGTGCACTTCGGTCATTTCCTGCCCTATCAAAAACACGCCGATATCGGAGGGAACCGAATCGAATCCCGCGAACGGCACAATCATGGCATTGTTTTTCTTTGCCAGCTCTTCGTAGCGTTCAATCATTCGACGCGCAAAATGAACTTCGCCCGTTATATCCAAATAGTGGGTGCCATTCCTGGCACAGGCGCTCACAACATTTTCGCCATGAAGATCGAAGGGCCCGATACAATTGATAACCAGCTGGCACTTCTGAACAACCCTCTCCACATCCTTTGGCTCACGCACATCCAGGACATTGAAGCTGACATTGGGAATGGTCTGTCGCAGCTGATCGGATTTTTGCGAGGACCGAGTAGTGGCCAAAATACGTAAGCTGGACGTTTTTGCCAGCTTATCAAGCTCCGAAAGAAGCCGTTGTCCCACGTAGCCGGTTGCTCCCAGTACAGCGATGTCGTATTCCCGGCTATTCAATTTTTTTGATAACATTCCAAACTACTAGCAGTTTTCCGCTGCTGGTCGCTACCGATTTCAAGATTAGTGATCGCCATTTGCCTCAGCCATCTTTTTAAGAACGATGGCAATGCTCTGGGAATCCACCTTCGCCCGCCGCATCAACGCTTTAGCCTTTTCAAAGTCATCGGCGTCTATCGCTTCAAAAAAATCATCGACCTTGCCTATGGTCGCGAGCTTTTCCAGCACCAGGGTCCCTTCAAAATTACTCTCGTCCATTACACCTATTCCTCTATAGAGCCACACTTGGATAGCCATTCCGCGGCTGAGCATCACAACTACGTTGTGGCTGGACAGCGGGCTTACACTTGAGCACTCTTAAAGTATGACAGTGCTTGCGACCCTTGTCCTCATGTCCACACTGGTTCTAATTCTGCTTTATGAATATGTGTACCAAACAAGGTACCAAAACACATCGCCCCCGTTGCCCGTAGTGCTAACGATAATGGTGCT
>JBBRLF010000040.1:0-21754 GCA_038231515.1 candidate division WWE3 bacterium | reverse complement strand
GGCTGCGTCGGCTCGCGCGGCGGTTCGATGCACCTGATCGATAAAAAAGTGGGAATGGCCGGCACCTCGGCCATCGTAGGTGGCATCCTTCCCATCGCGGCAGGGGCCGCTTTGGCCGCGCAGCTCAAAAAAGAAGACACCGTGAATACGGTTTTCTTCGGCGATGGTGCGCACGAGGAAGGCGCGACCCATGAGGCAATCAACTTCGCGGTGGTGAAGCGCCTGCCGGTGGTTTTTTTCTGCGAAAATAATTTTTATTCCGTGCAGTCGTCGCTGGCACCCCGGCAGCCCGTCGTCGAAATCTGGAAGCGTGCGGCGGGCTTTGGCATTCCTGCGGTCCAGATCGACGGCACGAATGTTCTGGAGGTCTATGAAGCCACCAAGGCAGCCTTCGAGCGTGCCCGGCGCGGCGATGGCCCCACGTTCATTGAAGCCCAATGCTACCGCTATCGCGCGCATGGCGGTGCGGGTGATGACAGCAGCAGCGGTTACCGCGATGTGGCCGAGGTGGCCGCCTGGACCAAAGAAGCCGACCCCCTCGACTCCTACGAGCATTACCTCGTAGCACTTGGCGTAATGAACGCAGACGACAAGAATAAGATGCAGGCCGAAATCGAACCCGAGATTCTCGCGGCTTTCGAGCATGCGATCAACAGCCCGAATCCGATCGAGGCGGATCTTTACCAGCATGTATACAGCCAATGAGCAGAGGTAAGCGCCATGCCCTGGGATGAAGGCCTGATCAACTCCCTGCCCACCATTGAGCCCGATCCCAAGGACGGACGCGTGCTGGGTTATGCGGCGGCGTTGCATGATGCGCTGACGCTTGCGCTCGAAAAATTTCCCCAGCTCTTCATCATGGGTCAGGGTGTTGACGATCCCGGCGGAATGTTCGGCACGACCCGGGATCTGCATAAAAAATTTGGCTCGCACCGCGTCTTCGACACCCCGCTTTCGGAAGAGTGCATGACGGGCGTGTGTGTCGGCGCGGCCATGAACGGAATGCGTCCGCTGCTCATGCACAATCGTCCCGACTTCATCCTGCTTTCGATGAATCAGCTCGTGAATCATGCTTCCAAGTTCACCTACATGGATAATGGCCAAACCCAGGTGCCCATGGTGATCTGGGCGGCGATTGGCCGCGGCTGGGGTTCGGGTGCGCAGCATTCGCAGGCCGTGCAAGGCTTGCTGTTAGGAGTTCCCGGCCTGAAAATCATCATGCCCAGCAACCCGCATGACGCCAAGGGGCTGATGCTGGCCGCGATCGAAGATAATAATCCCGTGCTGATCTTCGAGCATCGCTGGCTCATGCGCCAAAAAGGCATTGTGCCCGAGGGCTACTACAAAGTTCCGATCGGCAAAGCAGTGTTTCGTCGGGTAGGCGAGGATCTTACCATCGTCAGCGCCTCGCAAACTTTGGACCTGGCAGTACAGGCCATTGACAAGCTCAAGGATGAAGGCATTACGGCAGACGTCATCGATCTGCGCACGCTCAAGCCGCTGGACGAGAATGCGATTTTTTCTTCGCTTAAAAAAACCGGCAAGCTGCTGGTTCTCGACACGGGCTGGTCGATGGCGGGCCTTTGCGCCGAAATCGGCTGTCTGGCGGCCGAAAAAGGCTTCGAATATCTGAAAGCTCCCGTGCGGCGCATCGCGCTTCCGGATATTCCCACCCCGGCGGGCTTTACACTTGAGCAGTTCATCTATCCCGACGTGAATCGGGTCATGGCCACCATCCGCGAAATGTGCAGAGGCAAATAATGGAATACGAACTCTCGAACAGCTCCTGGGGCGAAGAGGAAATCGAAGCCATGCAACGCGTGATTCGCGGCGGACGTTTCACGATGGGCGAAAACGTGAGACAGTTCGAGTCCGACTTCGCGCGCAAGTTCGGCACGAAGTACGCGGTCATGGTCAGCTCGGGTTCGACCGCCAATCTGGTGGCCACGGGTGCATTTTTTTTCAAACAGGATCGCCCCCTGATAGCTGGCGACGAGGTGATCGTGCCGGCCATCTCGTGGGCCACGACCTATTATCCACTGCACCAGTATGGGCTGAAGCTCAAGTTCGTGGACGTTGAGCTTGAAACTCTCAATATGGACGTCACCAGACTTGAGCAGGCGCTGACACCTCGTACCCGCATGGTGGTGGCGGTGAACATTCTGGGCAACCCGGCGGCACTCGACAAAATACGCGCCTTCTGCGACAAGCACGGCCTTTACCTTTTTGAAGACAACTGCGAGTCGATGGGCGCAAGCCTGGGCGGCAAGGCCTGCGGCACGTTTGGCGACCTCAACACGTTCAGTACTTTTTTTTCACACCATATCTCGACAATGGAAGGCGGCGTCATCGCCACTGACAATGAGGAGCTTTATCATCTGGTGCTTTGTCTGCGCGCGCATGGCTGGACGCGCGACCTGCCGCCGGACACGAAAATATTCCAGAAAAAATCCGATGATTTTTTCGAAGCTTACCGCTTCATCCTGCCCGGCTACAATGCGCGGCCGCTGGAGCTGAGCGGCGCGGTGGGCGTCGAGCAGCTCAAGAAACTCGACAAGATGCTGGAAATTCGCCGCTCGAATGCCGCGCAGTTCACGAAACTTTTCAAAGACGACCCTCGCTTCATCATACAACGCGAAAACGGCCAGAGCTCGTGGTTCTCGTTCACCGTCATCCTGAACCCCGCGCTTAACATTGATCGCGCCAAGGTGCTGCGCGAGCTGAAGGCCGCCGACATCCAGTTTCGCATCATTACCGGCGGAAACTTTCTGCGTCACGACGTCATCAAGCACATCAACCATGAAGTCGTGGGTGACGTTAAAAATGCCGATCTCGCCCATGACCACGGCTTTTTCGTCGGAAACTTCCCCACGGATGCCCGTGACAAAATCAAACACTTCCATCGCGTGATGGACCGTGCCGCCCGTTAAGGAGAGAACAAGATGAGCCTGAAAATTCTGGTCACTGGGGGCGCCGGGTATCTGGGCTCGACGCTGATTCCCGAGCTGCTGGCGGCCGGGCACAAAGTCACCCTGCTCGACAACTTCATGTACCAGCAAAACAGCCTGGCCCACGTTTGCCACAGCCCGGCTTTTGACGTCGTCAATGGCGACGTCCGCAACGAGCAGGTCGTGGCTCCGCTGCTGAAAAAAGCGGACGTCATCATTCCGCTCGCGGCCCTGGTTGGCGCGCCCCTGTGCAACCGTGACCCGATCGGCGCCACGACCACCAACCGCGATGCCATTTTTTCGATGCTCAAGCTGCTTGGCAAAGGCCAGGGCGTGTTGATGCCCACCACCAACAGCGCTTACGGCTCGGGCGATGTGAACCACCACTGCGACGAAACCACGCCGCTCAAGCCCCACTCGCTTTATGCCAAGCATAAAGTCGAGGTCGAAGCCGCGCTGCTGCAGCATGAGAACTCGATCAGCTTTCGTCTGGCTACGGTGTTTGGCATGTCGCCGCGCATGCGCATCGATCTGCTGGTAAACGACTTCACGTATCGCGCCGTCAACGACCACTTCATCGTGCTCTTCGAAGGGCATTTCAAACGCAACTACGTGCACGTGCGCGACATCGCGCGCGTCTTTCTGCATGGCCTGCAGCACTTCGACGCGATGAAGAGCAATATCTACAACGTGGGTCTATCCGAGGCCAACGTTTCCAAGATGGAGCTATGCAAGGCGATTCAAAAGCACCTTCCGGAGTTCACGATCATGGACGCCCCCATCGCCAAGGACCCCGACCAGCGCAACTATATCGTCTCGAACGCGAAGCTCGAGAAGACGGGTTTTCAAACGGCCTACACGCTGGACTTCGGAATTCAGGAGCTGATCAAAGGCTTCACGATGATCCGGAATTCGAAGTACGGAAACGTCTGACTCACGTCAAGACCGCAGCCCCAGCTTGAGCAGCAGCAGCGGCCGCAAGATGGACCACCAGCCCGTGATGGGTTTCATCTTGGTGTAGCCGATTTTTGCGGAGGGATAGATCTTGGTGCAAGGCACCTCGGTCGTTTTATATCCGAGCGTGATGGCCTTATAATACAGATAAGGCTCAAGCTCGTACTCGTTGAGCCAGCCCTGCCTGAGGCGGATCTTCGGATCACGCAACAGCGAGGCGCGAAAGGCGCGAAAGCCATTCGTGCTTTCGGTGACGCGCTTGCCGGTGCAAAGCGAGAACAGCAGCGGATGGATGCGCGTGGCGATTCGGCGATAAAGCGGCATATGCCCGCGCGGGCCCGCCTTGAGAAACCTGGAACCCTGCACGAAATCATGGCCGCCTTTGACGATGGCCGTGAGCAGATCAGGAATCTCATTGGGCTCATCCTTGTTGTTACCCGCAAGCACGACCAGCACATCGTAACCATTCACCAGCCCGTACTCAAAGCCCGCGCGCAGGGCGGCTCCGACTCCTTTGACACTGCCCAGGGAAATGGCTGTGGCCCCCAACGCGCGCACCACCTCAACCGAGCGGTCGGTCGAGCCATCATCCTCGACCAGAATTTCGTCGACCACTTTAACCGGCATGGCCTGAATGCGCTCAACTACCTTGCCAATCTTCGCCTCTTCGTCATAGCAAGGTGCAATCGCCAGAATCCTTTGACCCTCAAACATAGCTGATTCGAACTTCCGCGCCATTTTCTTTCATGGACTGATCGGTGGCGGCCAGCGCCTGGACGACCGCCCGGCCCTGTGCGCCCGTACTGAGCGACGACGAGGGCTCCGCCAGGGCCCTGAGAAAGGCCCGGCACTCCGCCACCAGCGGCTCACTCCCTGGAATATTCGGCAGAAAAGTTTCACCCTCGTGAATGCTTGCGCGAAAACCGACAAAGGTATCCACGATCGGGCTATCGGTATGTTCCGCCACGAGCTTGTCCATCGTGATGTTCTTGTCGTAGATCTGCACCGGTTGCTCCAGATTCATATCGTTCCAAATCAGCATTTTTTTCTCGCCCACGATGGTAATCTCGCGCACCTTCTTGGGATTCAGCCAGCTGACGTGCAAATTCGCCAGCAGGGCATTTGAAAAGGTATACGTCGCAAACACCGTATCCTCGAGCGTGGGATTCAGAAAACGTCCGCCCACCGCGCTCACCAGCGCTGGCAGCTCACCCAGCCAATACTGCAAAATCGAAAGATCGTGGGAACCAAGATCCCACAGCGCGCTGACGTCGCTGCGGACGGGCCCCAGGTTCGTGCGGGTCAGCTGAATGTGATAAATTTTTCCGAGTTCCCCGGCTCGAATATACTCACGCACCAACTGCACGCTGGGGTTGTAGACGAAAACATGTCCCACAAAAATCACCTTGCCGGCCTGCTTGGCCTGCGTCAGCAGCGAGTCGCACTCGGCCACGGTTCGGGCCAGCGGCTTCTCGACAAAGACATGCTTGCCGTGAACGAGTGCCTGTTTGGCCAGCTCGTAATGCGTCACGGTGGGCGTGCACACCACCACGGCATCAATATCCTTATTCTTGAAAATTTGATTTACGTCAGACGTGACGGCGACATCGGGATAACGTTCGCGAATTGCTTCCAGACGAACCGGACTCGTGTCCGCGACGGCAACGACCTGACTGCCCTGTTCCGAATGGAAGTTTCGAATCAGGTGAGGTCCCCAGCGACCCGCTCCAATCACGCCAATACGGATTTTATCCGCCATGTGCGCCTCCAAAGAAACTCTTGAGCTGATCGGTGACGTAATGCAGCTGCGGCTTACTCAGCTCGGGAAACATCGGCAGCGAAAGAATCTCCTGGCTCAGCTGCTCGGCCACCGGAAAGTCGCCTTTCTTGAAGCCCAGCCCCGCATACGCACCGTGCAGATGAATCGGCACGGGATAGTGAATACCAGCCCCCACGCCCTTGGCAGTCAGATGCGCCAATAAGGCCTCACGCTTGCGGGTGCGAATCACGTAAAGGTGAAAAACATGCGCGCCTGCCTGCGGAATCCGGGGCAGCACCAGATCGCCCACGCCCGCCAGCAGCTGATTGTAGTGAAGTGCCGCCGCAACCCGCGCGGCATTCCAGGCATCGAGGTGAGGAAGTTTTGCATTCAGTATTGCCGCCTGCACCGTATCGAGCCGGCTGTTGTAGCCAATCTCGGGATGTTCATATTTCTTGGGCGAACCGTAGTTGCGCAAAGCTTCGAGCCGGGCTTTGAGCGCGGGATCCTCGGTCGTAATCAAACCACCGTCACCATAACAGCCCAGGTTTTTACCGGGGTAGAAGCTGAAGCAGCCCAGGAGACCACGAGCGCCGGCGCGCTTGCCATTCAACTGGGCGCCATGCGCCTGCGCGGCATCTTCAATAACCACGAGCCCGTGCCTGCGCGCGATTTCCAGGACCGGATCAAGATCCAGCAGGCGACCGAAAAGATGCACCGGGATGATCGCTTTGGTTTTGGCGGTGATCGCTTTTTCGATGAGCTGGACGTCCATGAGAAACGTCTCGGCATCCACGTCAATCGGTATCGGCTTGGCGCCGACGTACGTCACGGCCAGCGCGGTCGCGATAAAAGTATTGGCTGGAATTAGAACTTCGTCGCCCGGACCCACTCCCGCAGCGCGCACAGCGAGGTGCAGCGCATCGGTGCCACTGGCAACTCCAACCCCAAACGCCGAACCACAGTACTTCGCAAAATCAGCCTCGAGCCGTGAAACTTCCTCGCCCAGGACGAAATTGCACTTCTCGAACACCGCCTCGACGCCTTTGAGCAAGTCGGAGCGCAGGAACTTGTACTGGCTATGGAGATCAACGAAAGGGACTTTCATTAAGAAAATCATACCACCACGAGGCGAGTAACGCTTCGAGTCATGATCTCGTCAGACCAATTTCTCTTTTGCAATGAAATCACGGACATTGTAATCAGTTGGAACCACCAACTATGCAAGAAATCGAAGTTTCAATTGTAATGCCCTGCTTAAACGAAGCCGACACGCTTGAGACTTGCGTGCGCAAAGCGCTCAAAGCGCTGACCGATTTCAAAGTGACGGGTGAGATTGTCGTCGCCGACAATGGCAGTACCGACGGCTCACAGGAGATTGCCCAGAAGTTAGGAGCTCGCGTCGTGTCCGTTCCGGTCAAGGGCTACGGCCACGCCTTGATGGGCGGCATCAGTGCGGCCCGCGGCAAGTTCGTTATCATGGGCGATGCTGACGACAGCTATGACTTTCTCGAAGTCCCAAAATTCATCGTCAAGCTCCGTGAGGGCTTCGACCTTGTGCAGGGCTGCCGGCTGCCCCGCGGAGGCGGCCAGGTACTACCCGGTGCCATGCCTCTGCTGCATCGCTGGTGGGGTAATCCGATGTTCTCGTTCATGGCGCGCATCTGGTTCAAGGCGCCGGTGAATGATATCTACTGCGGGCTGCGGGGCTTTCGCAAAGACTACTACGAGCGGCTCGACCAACGCTGCGTGGGCATGGAGTTCGCCACCGAGATGATTATCAAGTCCAGCCTGGTGGGCGCTAAAATTGCTGAAGTACCCATCACGCTTCACCCCGACGGACGCAAGTCGCACCCACCGCACCTAAAAACTTTTCGCGACGGCTGGCGCACGCTGCGCTTTTTTCTGATGTACAGCCCGCGCTGGCTTTTTCTGATGCCAGGCTTTTTTCTGGTGCTCGTCGGGCTGCTTGGTTACGCTGTGGCGCTGCCGGGACTGACGTTTTACGGAGCCACGTTTGACGCTCATACTTTGCTTTTCGCAAGCCTGGCCGTCATGACCGGATTTCAGTCGATACTTTTCGCGCTCTTCACCAAGGTTTTCGCTATCGGTGAAAAGCTAATGCCCGAAAATGCGCGGCTCACACAGCTGACCCGGGTGATCACGCTCGAACACGGCATCGCCTTTGGCGTGCTGCTCCTACTGGCCGGCAGTGGGCTGCTACTGGCTGCCATAAATCAGTGGCGCGAAGCCAGCTATGGCCGCCTGAACTACGCGCACACGATGCGCTGGGTGATCCCGGGCTCGACTTTGGCCTTTCTGGGCGTGCAGACCGTATTTTCCAGCTTTTTTATCAGCATTCTGGGAATGCGTCGAAAATGAGCCGCGACTTCAATCTGTCGGCGAACACGTTCGATGAGTATTCCGCGGAATACGACGCCGCTCTGACCAAAGGCATTTGCGTCTCAGGCGAAGACAAATTCTACTTTGCCCGCGGCCGGGTCGAGTTTTTAAAAAGCTGTCTTGCCGGCCTGCAGGAGACGCCCGCACGCGTCCTCGACTTTGGCTGCGGCGTCGGAACCGCCGTCCCCTATCTGCTGGGGCTGCCCACCGCCAAGCAGGTTCTGGGCGTCGATGTTTCACCCCGCTCGCTAGAGGTGGCACGCAAACTTTGTCCGTCCGAGCAGGCAAGCTTTCAATTGCTCGACCAGGTTAAACCGGCCCAGGATCGTGATCTGGCCTTCTGCAATGGCGTGTTTCATCATATTCCGCCGGGGGAGCGGAAAGCCGCGATTGAGTATGTGCATCAAACGCTGCGCCCGGGTGCCCTGTTCGCGCTCTGGGACAACAATCCATGGAACCCCGGCGCCATGTACGTGATGAAGAAAATTCCCTTCGATCGTGATGCCGTGCCGCTCAGCTGCCTGGAAGCCGCCGCCGACCTGCGCGCCTGTGGCTTTGAGATCGTGCGCACCGACTTCATGTTTATTTTTCCAAAATTCCTCAAGATGCTGCGTGGCATGGAACCACTGGTCTCGCGCCTGCCGCTGGGCGCGCAGTATCAGGTTCTTGCTCGGAAAAAGCCGTGAAAAACTTTCTTGCGACGGCCGCACTTTTTGGGCTTCTACTCCTCTCGAACCGCTGGCTGACCTTTGAGCAAGGCATGACCGAACTGAAGGCGACTGACACCGAGCACTACATGGCGCTGGCCACGTCATTTCCAGGTCAGCAGGCTCACGACATTCCCTTTCACCAAGCCCAACGAATCGCCACACCACTGCTGGTGGGGGTGGTGTCGTACCTGACTGGCATCTCGCACAGCACGCTGTTCCTGCTCCTGACGCTATTCCTCTGCACGACCATTATTTTTCTGACCTATAAGATACTCAGTGAAATAAGGATCGAGCCGGCGGAGCGCTTCCTGTGCATGGCCCTTCTCATTCTCAATCCTTATACATTTCGTTTTTATCTCGCGGTACCCGCGATGGTGTGTGATCTGGTTTTCGTAACCGGAGTAGCCTTGCTGGTACTGGGCTTGCTGCGAAATAATTTTCGACTTCTTTTCGCCGCCATGATTATTGCTTCGTTGGGACGGCAAACAGCCCTGCTCGCGACGCCCGGTGTGGCGCTTTGGCTATGGCAGGGACGAGGCTGGTCGGCGGTTTCGGCGACAAAGCGACTGCTGGCCGCGGCGGCCTGTCTTATCCTTGCTTCGACGATCTACGTAGTCACCGCCAAGCTCGCGGCGGCTTCGGGCCACGGCGGCAACAATATGCAGTGGCTCTTCGGCATGGTGACCTGGCTGCGCCATGAGCCCAATGCGCACGTACTCGTGGAACTGGTCGCACGCGCCGTTGTTCCGCTGGCATTTCCTATGGCGCTGCTGGCAGGTGCGGGCCTCGCGCTTGGAGAAAATCCGATACAGCGCAAAGAGGCCTGGCTCTGCCTGATCCTCATCGCCTCATTGCTGTCGCAGCCGTTCATGGGCGACCCCCGAATTTTCATGGGCAATATGAATCGCTACAGCTCCCATGCCTTCATCTTCGCGCTGCTCCCGCTCGCAATGCTGCTGGCCGACCGGCCACGTATCTTCAAGGCCCTTGGACCCATTCCGCAAAGCTTGCTCCTGGCCTGTATCGCCGCCGGGTCGTTTCACCACATGTACACGTTTATCGGCGGCAGCTCGGAAAATGCCGCTCGCTTCGCCCTGATTTATCTCGTGCTCGCTGCGTTCTGTGGAGTTCTTGTATTTATAGCAGTCAGAACCCCGACGAAGAACCAGAGTGCAATACAGTTATAAGGCGCCTCCAGCCCCACTTGCAGTACCGCCGTGCTGAGCCCATCGAAGACAAACGCCACCGCCAGAAATCCAAACAGCTTGCCTTGGGAACTTCGCAGCACGCGTAACGAGACAACACCAATCTGACCCAGGAACGCGATGAAAATGAGCGCGCCAATGAGGCCCGTGCGCGCCAGAACGGACAGGTAAGAGTTGTGCGGCCCCACGAGCGGCCGGTCGACGTTGTGATTCTTGAAGTCGGGAATCGCATCGAAATGCCCGTTATTGGGCGAGCCCGCGCGCACATAGCTGGGAATTTCCGGAATAAAGCCACGGCCGAAAACCGGATTCACGCGCCAGTCCTGAACCGCCTGCGACCACCAGAAGCGCCGATAGCCCGCCTTTAAAAACATGTCGTTGGCCGGATGATCCTCGATCTTGCCGCCTGGAACATCATCACCATGGCGTAAGGACTTTGCGGCTTGCAGGGAAATGGAGTCCGCCAGCGACAAGCCCCCGCGATCCGTGAAAACCGCGACTTCCACGACAATAAGCGCCGCGAAAAACGCCAGCACCAGCGCGACCTGCGCCAGTGAGCGAGCGGCCCGTCCCTTGCCATTGTAAAAAAACGGCATCGCGACAATCAAAACCACGAGTTCGGTCATGAGAACTCGCTGCACGACACCTTGAGCCACATCGCGTGCGAAGGGCGCAAGTACGATCAGACCCACGACGCACGAAAGCCACCAACGCGAATTAGACTTGTGCCTGCGCTTGGATCCGGCCCACGATCGGGCGACTATCACCATCAGTACAACCGCGGCGATCGAACCCATACCTATATTCAGATCGTGGGGCCCGCGCACCAGCGCAATTCCAATACAAGCTGCCAGCGCACAAAAGGCGATGATCCTCACGCTCTGTGCTGAGCGCCGGTAGGTAACCAGCCCCGCCGTCATCCAAAGCAGGGGGTACACGAAGAGTAACGCGTGTTGAAATACTCGAAGCACCCCGCCAAACTCGGAGCCAATCTCGCCGCGCCGCACGATGAGATCGTAAAACAGCAGCAGCAGTCCCCACACAAAAAAAGCACCCATTCCCGTAAAGGGCGACTTCTTGAGCTGCGCCAACGGAAGTGAGCGATGCCAGCCCGCAAGTGCCGCAAGCAGCGCCCACGCAAGCCAGCAGAGTTCGAGAGGAAACACCGGGCCGATCCGGAACTTCGCGAAAGACTGGTCCAGCAAGGCAGTGCCTAATACAGCGATGAGAATCGGAATCGCGGGATAATTTCGTTTAATCCAGCTTGTCATGGTTGTATCATTTCATATCGTGAGTCAGTCTGCTTCTCTAAACACTACTTTTCATGGGCGCACGATTCTTGTTACGGGGCATACCGGCTTCAAGGGCGCGTGGCTGACTCTGTGGCTGCACAAGCTTGGAGCCAAAGTACATGGTTTGAGCCTGGCCGAAGCCCCGTCACCGGCGGCCTTTACCGCTCTGGGCGGACGCAAGCTGCTCGCAAGCGAGCGTCTCGCCGATGTGCGCGACCCCACGGCAGTTTCCGAATATATCGCCGAGGTGCAGCCTGAAATCATATTTCATCTTGCAGCCCAGGCCCTGGTACGCGAATCGTACCAAGACCCGCTTAAGACGCTAACGACAAATTTTATGGGCACCGCCCACATCCTTGAAGCGCTGCGACGGCGCGACCAAAAGTGCGCCTGCATCGTCGTGACCAGCGACAAGTGCTATCAAAACCGCGAAGCAGATCAGGCCTACCGCGAAACCGACGCCATGGGTGGACATGATGTCTACAGCATGTCCAAAGGCGCAAGCGAGCTGCTGGTCGCCAGTTACCGCCATTCTTTCTTTATCCGAGGCAAGGTTGCCCTCGCCTCGGCGCGCGCGGGCAATGTCGTGGGCGGCGGCGACTACGCCGACGACCGCATCGTGCCCGACTGCGTGCGCGCTCTGAGCAAGGGCAAACCCATTGCGGTGCGCAACCCAGAAGCGATCCGTCCCTGGCAGCATGTGCTGGAGCCACTCGCAGCTTATCTTATGCTTGCAGGCAAACTTCTGGGTTCCGACGCACACGCTTTTAGTGAAGCCTGGAACTTTGGGCCCACCCCCAAAGACAATTTGACCGTAAAAAATTTCGTCAAGACCTTCATCGCCAGCTGGGGCTCGGGAACCTGGGAACAGGTCAGCGAAACTCAAGCACCCCACGAGGCGCAGCTGCTCAAACTAGATATCGATAAAGCCGCCACGCGGCTGGGCTGGACCCCGACCTGGGAGCACCCGCGCGCGATTCAAGAGACCGTGGCGTGGTACCGGAAATTTGAACAAAGCTCGAAACAAGAGGGCGTAATGCAAGAGTTCAGCCTCGAGCAGATTGGGAAATTCGATGCCGCCAGACGCTGACCCGGCTCGCAAGGTCGTACTTGACGCAGCCAAAGCCTTTTACGAAAAAACCGTAAAACCCCAGCCTTTCAAAGCGGGTGAGACCTATATTCCGGTGACGGTAAAATCTGTCAGCGCAGGCGACCTGACCACGCTGATCGACTCGTGTCTCGACATGTGGTTTACCGCCGGCCATCACGCCAATGATCTGGAAAAAAAACTGGGAGAGCGATTCAAACGAAAGGCCTCGGCCCTGCTGGTCAATAGCGGTTCGAGCGCCAACCTGGTCGCCGCCAGCAGCCTGGCCTCGCCGCTGCTGACCCAGGGAAAAAACAAACCACTGCAAAAAGGTGACGAGGTGATCACGGTCGCCGCAGGTTTTCCCACCACCGTCAATCCCATCGTGCAGAACGGCTGGGTTCCGGTTTTTGTCGACGTGGATCTCAACACGCTCAATGCCCTGCCCGAAGCGGTAATGGCCGCTAAATCGAAGAAGACCCGCGCGGTGATGCTGGCCCACACGTTAGGTAATCCGTTTCGCGCCGATATCCTGGCGGAATGGTGCAAAAAAGAAAACCTCTATCTCATCGAAGACTGCTGTGACGCCTTTGGCGCGACAATCCTCGATACTCCTGTCGGCTCATTCGGCGATTTCGCGACGCTGAGCTTTTATCCCGCACACCATATCACCACTGGCGAGGGCGGCGCCGTGCTGGCGCGTGATGCGCGGCTGCGGCGCGTGGCCGAAAGCATGCGCGACTGGGGCCGCGACTGCTGGTGCGAGCCAGGCAAAGACAATACCTGCAAGAAACGCTTTGGCTGGGAGCTGGGCGAGCTGCCCCCGGGCTATGACCACAAGTACACCTACTCCAGCATGGGTTATAATTTGAAGATGACCGACATGCAGGCGGCCCTTGGCGTTTCGCAGCTGACACGCGTGGATGAATTTATCGAAGCACGCCGAAGGAACTGGAAGGCGCTTTGTGACGGCGTGCGTACGTCGCCCACGCTGAGCCGGTATTTTACGATCGTCGAACCCACCAGCGGCACCAGTCCCAGCTGGTTTGGCTTTCCCTTGCACTGCGAGCAGGGACTCGATCGCACCAAGCTCGTCGCTTTTCTGGAAGAAAAGAAAATCGGCACGCGGCTGCTTTTTGCCGGCAATCTTACCCGCCAGCCTGCCTACAAAGGCGTCGAGCATCGCATCGTCGGCAATCTCAACAATACGGACGACATCATGCGACGCACCTTCTGGCTCGGCGTGCATCCCCTGCTCGATCAGGCGCGCATCGCTTACATGCTTGAAGTGCTTGAGTCGGGCACAAAAAAATTCTGAACGGGGTTCTGGAATAATGCCAAAACAGATCACCATAGCCGGCCCGCACTTGGGCTTCGACATCGACAGCATTTCGCTGGCCGAACGTTTCGAGGGTAAATGGCTGCGCCTATTGGCGTCGCCTCTTGTGCAATGCCATTGGGTCGTGCGTTCGACGCTCGGCTACACTCGCGACTTGAATCCCAATCACCACTTTCACAACATCAAGCGCAGCCAGGGGCTGAGGCGCATCTTTCAAGAGGTGCGATCGCTTAGAGCGCTGGTCAAGCGCCACAATGTAGAGCTCGTGCGATTCCATTCCGTACAAGGCGGCGCGCCCACCGCAGTCCTGCTGCGTGCTGCCGGCATTCGCGTGCCCTTTCTGTTTCAGCATCACCATATCGAGGAGCCCACGAAGAAATACCAGTCACGCGTAAAACAGCTGGCGAAGCTGGGCGCGCATTTTGTTTGCCCCAGCAATTCGGCAAGTCACGAGCTGGAAGCCCTTGGCGTACCGTCAGCGCAGACCTCGATGCTTCCCGGCGTGCTCTTCAACTGGCAGCCCGAATACGCTAATATCGCGTTAGCCTCTGCAGCCGAGGCTGACTACGACCTCGTTTACACAGGCTCGCTTACCGCCAGAAAGCGCCCGGAGCTCATCCTCAGCGTTGCGGCCGAACTTCAGAAACGCACCAGCCGGCGCCGCATCGAGGTGGCAATCGTCGGCCAGGGCGACCTTCTCGAAAAACTCCAGAAGCTTGCCGCCTCCGCCAATCTCCAGGTTGATTTTTTTACGGGCTGCAGCGAAAAGATGAAATGGGATATCCTGCGCCGTTCGCGCATTTTTTTTACGGCTTCCGAACACGAAGGTTTCGGCTACGGGGCACTCGAAGCGGCCTTGGCCGGACTTTGGGTTATCGGCCCGGATAGCGGAGCCTTGCCGGAGACGCTCAGCGGACTCGACCATACCGTATGCATTGGCGCCGAGGCTTTTCATCCGGCCTACCTCGCCAGCGTGTGTCAAGAACGCCTCAAAGCCGCCCCCCAACCCGTATCCACGGCCCTTGTAGCCCGCTGGTCCGATGAAGGACGTTGGCGGGCCGACCACGAAAAATTGCTTTTCCAACTGGCGCAGGGACGTATAGACAGGAAGCTATGAAGTTGCTCTATGTCCTGCCACTGGGACTGGGAATTCGTGATCTGGCCATTACCGGTCAGCACAAACGCCTATTCGAAGATTACTGTGCCAGCTATCTGCGCGAGTTTGACGAAGTGCTGATTCTATCTTCACTCAATGAAACCCTGAGCGAAGTTCGCAACATCAAGCTTCCGGCCAAGGTCACGCTGCTGGCAAACCGTCGCGGACTTCACCCCTATCTGTATGCCTTTTTAGCACCGTGGCTTCATCGCGCCAAACTTAGAGAGGTCACGGCAGTACGGGTGAGCCAGACCACGGGTGCGCTAGCCGCGACGTTCCTGCGCTTTGCCCTCAAAAGGCCCATCGTCATGACCTATGCGCGCTCGGGGCTGCACGATCGAATCGGGCGGGGTGCGGCCGATTACTGGATCACGGCCACCGAAGAGTTCGCATCTCATCTGCAGAAACGGCACCGCATTGATCGCGAAAAAATTTTTCTGATTCCCACCGGAGTCAATCTCAAGCCCTTTACCTCACATTCGCGCGCCGAAGCCGACGACGAAGACCTGCGGTCACTGATCTTCGTTGGCCGCTTTGAAGCGCCCGAGAATCTTTTTTTTCTGATCGATTGCGTTAGCGCCACGGCCAACAGGCTCCAAACGCATCTCAAGCTGACGCTCGTCGGAGAGGGCAGTCAGACCGCAGCTCTGGCCCGGCGCCCGATCTCACCCTTGCTCAAACTTGAGCTGCTGGGCCCGCTGCCCGCGTCCGAGCTGGCTGGACTCTTCGATGAATTTCAGCTTTTTGTTACCGCAAGCTTCAGCGAGCTGCAGCCCCGATCGATGCTTGAAGCCATGGCCATGGGACTTCCTATCCTGGGCCGCGAGGCTCCGGGCATCACCTCATTGCTGAAAAGTGCGGGCCAGTTCGTTTATAACGATGTGGATAGTTTTGTGGACAACTTTCGAAAGCTGACGCATTCCGACGTACGCGCCAAAGCTTCGACGGCGGCGCGCACACGCGTACAGCGTGACTTTGACCTCGAAAAAAATATCGTCCTCGAAACCGAGCTTTTAGCGCGGCTGGGCCGCAACACCAAACTCAATGCCGCGCCACCTTGGCAAGCTCCTCAACAATCCTAAGAAGACTTTCGGGTAAGCACGACAACCGGGTAGGCGCCCAGGCGAGTGGCAACTCCCGGAAAGAGTTTCTCAAAAGCCAGCAGGGAACGAAACGCCAACTTGCCCAGAAAATTATCCGGAATGAGCCTTTTGGAGTCCTGCGCCGTGAGCGCGCGCCAAGGGTGAAGCTCGACCTGACTGGTATCCGAAAAACGACTCCACCATTTCAGATCGTGCGCATGGAAATACAGGGGCTCGGACGCTACGCCAGCGCGCCCCGAAAGTTTACGCTTCACGACGGCCAGCAATCGGTCCGGGTTTGAATACACGATGACAATGCGGTGTCCGGGCTTGGTCACTCGAATCAGCTGGCGTACGGCGGCCTCTTGCTGCTCGCGCGCGATATGATAAATCGTATGCAGACTCACCACCGCATCAAAATGGGCGTCGGGAAATGGCAGCTCCAAAATACTGGCCTGCACATACTCGCCATGGTCACCCAGCTTCTGACGGGCGGAATCGAGCGCCTTTTGTGAGAGGTCCACGCAGACTCGTTTCTTGAAGCCACGCGAGTATTCAAGATATTCGGGATACTGAATCGGCCCCGAAGCGGCATCCAGGAAAAGCTCTCCGCTGGCGGGCAGAAATTCCAAAAGTTTCAATCGACAGGCTGCGACGTAGGCGCGCGCGCAGGGACGCAGGTCTTCCCAGAGCTGCGCGTCACTGGTCGTGCCAGCGGCGTCGGCATCCCAGCCCTTTCCATCATAAAAATTGCGGACATTCTCTTCCGCTGATAGATCCCTCTTCATACTGTCCCGAGAACATAGTCTACGTTAGGATATTCAGAAACATGAAATTCACCGAAACTGCGCTTAAAGGCGCGTATCTTGTCGAAGTTGAACGATTTAGCGATGAGCGGGGCTTTTTTGGCCGCACTTTTTGCAGCCAGGAGTTCGCCAACCACGGCCTGAACCCCAACCTGGTTCAGTGCAGTACGTCGTATAACTCGAAAAAGGCGACCCTCAGGGGAATGCATTTTCAAGCGGCTCCCTTCGAAGAAGCCAAGCTTGTCCGTTGCACCATGGGCGCGGTTTATGACGTCATTGTCGACCTTCGCCCCGCATCGCCCACGTATCGTAAATGGGTGGGCACTGAACTTACGGCTGAAAATCGAACGGCGCTCTACATTCCCGAGGGCTTTGCGCACGGTTTTCTAACCCTGGAAGACCGCTCTGAGCTCTTCTACCAAATGTCCCAGTACTGGTCACTGCCTCATGGCCGCGGTGTCCGCTGGGATGATCCGGCCTTCGCTATCCAATGGCCGCTACAGCCACTCGTGCTTTCACCCAAAGACGCGGTATACCCCAACGTCTGATGACGCCAGCTACTACCTGTTATTTCGGAGTCAGTACGATCTCGCGCCCGCACTGTAACATGGGCACCAGCTTGGAATCAGCCGGCAGCTTATCGAAAACATCATAGGCCATGGGTCGGTAATGATCGCCGGGCCTCGGTACCAGAAAATGCGTTTTTGCCGATAGCTCCCAACCGCAATGGGACATCTCGTACCCCAGGCCCGCGTAAAAATTCGGCGGAAACTCAATCGAATGCCCGCCTTCTTTGCTTTCGACAAAGTAGGTGCGCAAGGTTCCGTCCAGTTTATGGGTACAAGGCGCGTCGTCTTTGGCATAGGCAAAAGTTTTGGAATCCGCGTGCAGGAAAACCACCCGGTCGAGATGAAAGAGATAGGCCGCAACCAGCGCAAGCACTCCCGGCAATACCGCCACCGCGGCCCTTGGCAACTTTTTCGTCAGCCCGGTTGCGAAATAGCTGAAGCCCAGCGCCACCAGCAACGAACGACACACCACGAGATAAATGAATACCCGCTGAATGAAAAAATGATGTTTGAAGGTGACGAGCAACATGATGAGCACCGTAACCAGCAGTTGCAGAAGCACGGTCACGCCCATCGAAAACCGCACTCGATCGAGTTGGTTTAGTCGACGACGAGACCGCCAAAGCAGAAATGGCACCGCGAGCCCCAGCAGAAAAAACAGATTGAAAACAACCGTGATAGCCGACCCCTTGGGCCACAGCAGCTCAAGCACGTAGAACAGCAGCCCAAAATCACGGGTATTCAGCAGATCGTACTGATCCATGTCTTTGAGGTCACAGCTGCTGATGGCGTAATGCAAGCCGATGAAACAAGCGGCGCCGGCCACCAGTATAAAATAGTTTTTGAAAACATCTTTGGGTTTCAGCGGGTTAAACTTATCAAAAATCATCCAACATAATACGCAGCTCAGAAAAGCGCCAAAAACCTGAATCATGCCCGGTGCGGAGGTCGTCGTAAGGCTCAAGGCCGCAAGGCCGAACCCGATCTTGGCCAGCGTCGTATGCTTCGTGGCCTTTTTGCTGGCAATGTAACTCGAGGAGCAGAGCAAGGCGGTGAACGTAAAAATCCACATCATGTACGGTCGCGACTCGGCGGCATACTGATGGTAAATAGGCTGATTGATAAACATGACAAAGCCCAACAGCGCTGCGGCCGCGCCCAGCAGCCATTCAACCGAGAAAAGAAAAACGGCCAGACAAAGTGCCGAGGACGCCAGGCTCGCACCCCGATACCAGATAAGAATATTCTGGTCGAGGTTACCCAGATTCAGGTTGATGAAACGCTGAAAGAGATAAAAGAGCGGGGCGTGGCTGCACTGCCCGGGCGTACCCTTGAGCAACATGGCGCCATAAGTTCCTGGACAGGAGTTGATGAGGTCATAACCTTCATCGCCCCAGAACGGTTTGTGCAGGGCTAGATTGCATTCGCGCCAAACCACAGTGGCAATCAAAGCAAATGCCATGATCGCAAAAAATCCTTTTGCGCGAATCTGAGGTTTTGTCATTGAACGACCTTTCCTTGCTGGAAATGGGTGTGGCCTGCCTAGGAATAGCTGCCATGTGTCTATTTTACAAAAGGAATTTCAATTTCCCTTGCCGTCTGCCCCGGGTTTTGACAATTTCATGCAAAGGGAAGGAGCATATGGCTAACGTCATTAATGAACACAACAGTGACCATGATTTCGATCGTTTGTACACCAACCGCCAGTATTGCCGTTCCGAATGAATCCGGGAAATATCCTTCGAGTTTTGCCGCTGTTTCTCTGTGGCCTGGCTTTTTTAATCATTACTCCGCCCTTTCAAAGCCCAGACGAGCCGGAACACTTTGCGCGAATCGTGCAGCTGTCTCAGTTCGAAATTATTGCCCCAATGGTCGGCAGCGGAAAGGCAGCCACGGCTGGCGCCAATATTCCGGCGAGCGTGGTAGCCTCACTGGAGGCTTTGCCGAATCTGCGCTGGGATGAGTCAAAAAAGCTCAGAGTTTCCCAGCTTACCGCCGCGCTGGCCGCAAGCCCACGGCTTGACGCCAAAGCATTAAGCGAGAAGCAGCCAGCCAACGTAACCTCCTATGCCTTGATCTCACCCGTTCCCTATTTGCCGCAAACCATCGCCGTTGTTTTGGGTAAGTTCTTCTCGCGCAGCCCCCTGGAGCTGCTCTACCTTGCCAGACTGGGAAATCTGATTTTCGGCATGCTGTCGATCGCCTTCGCCCTGAATGCTCTCGCGTTCAATCCCAGGCTCAGGCTGGCAGTTTTTATCATGGCCGGCGTACCGATGAATCTCTTCGTCATGGGCACGGCAAGCAATAGTGCCGCCGTGGTTTCTTTTGCGCTTTGCCTGATCGCGGTAGGGGCTAATCTGCGCCAGAAGTACAGCCGACGTCAGTTTGCGTGGTACCTGGCTTTCACGACGGCAATGTCTTTTTCGAAGTCGATTTATTTCGGGCTTCCGCTGGTGCTGCTTCCGACAATCTGGAGCCAGGCCAAGACTTCCCGTGCCCGCCGGCAACGGGTCGGGCTGCTGCTTGCGACCAGCATTCTGCCGATGCTGGGCTGGACCCTGGCAGCCCGCGGGCTCTACTCTCCCTTAAGGACCGGCGTGGATCCATGGGCCGGGCTAATGCTGGCGCTGCACCAGCCCCTGGCCACCCTTCACGTCATCGCCTCGAGCACGAGACATTACTATACGTTTTACAAAGAGACTTTTATCGGACGCGTGGGCTGGCACGACACGACTGTACCCTACCGCATGGTAAAGCATTACTGTCATGCGCTTTTGCTGGTAGCCTTCTTCGCGCCTCGTAAAAGTACCGAGCGGGTTTGGCCGAAGGGGCACAGTCTTTGGATAACCGCGGTCACCGTCACGACCGCTGCCATGGTTTATTTTACAATTTTTCTGACCTGGAATCCCGTGGGGGTGCTCCTGATCGAAGGCGTACAAGGTCGCCACTTCCTGCCTATTTTTCCGTTTCTCTTTCTTGCGGCGTGGCCGGTCGTCAAACTCAAACCGCTTTACTGGAAAATCTGGGAGGCGCTGATGCTCGGGGGCTGGGGCGTCGCGGTCAGCATCACATTATACTGCACGTTAACCAGATATTGGATACTTTAGGGATAAACCGAGATGAATCTAAAGAAAAAGAAAATTCTTGTCACCGGCGCCGATGGTTTCATCGGCTCGCATCTGACCGAAGAGCTGATACGCCGGGGGTATGACGTTCGGGCGTTCGTCTATTACAACTCGTTTAACTCCTGGGGATGGCTTGATCAGAGCAGCCCCGATATCAAAAAATCACTCGATGTCTTCGCGGGTGACATTCGTGACCCCCACGGTGTAAAAACCGCGATGAAAGGCTGTGACGCCGTCTTACATCTGGCGGCCTTGATTGCGATTCCCTACTCTTATCATTCGCCCGATACTTACGTGGACACCAATATCAAAGGCACGCTCAACGTATTGCAAGCCGCGCGTGAGCTGGGTGTCTCAAAGGTCATCCACACCTCTACCAGCGAAGTTTACGGCACCGCCCGCATCGTGCCGATTACCGAAGCGCATCCCTTACAAGGGCAGTCGCCCTATTCCGCCACAAAGATTGCCGCCGATCAGCTCGCGCTTTCTTTCCACTATTCGTTCGGCACGCCGGTTTCAATCGTGCGCCCCTTCAACACCTATGGGCCCCGCCAGTCGGCGCGTGCGATTATTCCTACGGTCATCACCCAGCTGGCCAGCGACAAACGCAGCATCAAGCTTGGTGCACTGAGCCCGACTCGTGACTTCAACTATATCAGCGACACGGTGTCGGGCTTTATCGCCGCTGCCGAGAGCGACAAAAGCACGGGTGAGGTGATTAACCTGGGCAGCAACTTTGAAATCTCGATTGGCGACACCGCGACGCTCATTGCGGAAGTGATGGGCATGAAAATCGAAATTGAAACCGACACCGAACGGGTACGACCACCAAACAGCGAAGTGGAGCGGCTCTGGGCTGATAACTCGAAGGCAAAAAATCTGCTAGGCTGGGAGCCGACCTATGGCGGCCGCGAGGGACTCAAGCGTGGGCTTGCCGAGACGATCGCCTGGTTTCGGCTTCCGGAAAATCTGCTTCGGTATAAAGCCGACGTTTATAATATATGATTACGAAACTGGCTCTGGGCACGGTTCAGTTCGGAATGCCTTATGGAGTTTCAAACTCCACCGTCGTGCCGTCGCACGCTGAAGTTACGGACATTCTTGCACTGGCCCAGAGTTCGGGAATGACGCTCCTGGACACGGCCGCAACCTACGGCGGCAGCGAAGAGGCACTGGGACAGGCTCTGCCGTCGAATCACCGTTTCAATATTGTGACCAAGACTGGCAAAAATGCAGCCAACCTCGAGAACACCTTTACCCAGTCTCTTGCAAAGCTGCGGCAGAAGGCAGTCTACGGCCTCCTGGTACACAACACCGAG